>MKVH01000003.1:20689-380878 GCA_001899175.1 Candidatus Kapaibacterium thiocyanatum
GATACGACGAATCACGGCCCGCGTGATCCCTGGGATACGACGAATCATGGTCCTCGTGATCCCTGGGATACGACAGGTCATGGTCCCCACGGACCACGCGATACGACGGATCATCATGGTCCTCGCGGACCTCGCGACACGACCAACACCATCTGACGATGGTCCGAAGGATGCGTCGGTGTATCCTCGCGGCTATGTCCGACGTAGTACCGAATCCCGAGCCACCTTCGTCCGGAACTCGTTCCGGACAGGAGGTCAGCTCGAAATGCCTCCGATCATGAAGCCGACATCCGCGCGCGTTGTCGGAAGCATGTACGACACACATAACCAGGTAATTCAATGAACTCACAGGAAATCCTGCGATGAAACGTACACTGATGCTCTGGATGAGCATTGCCGTGGTCAGCACCATGCTCATGGCCTGCGACCATATCATTCTGCCCGGCGATCCCGTCGACCCGGTCGACACGACGGATACGCGTCCCCCGGTCGACACGTCGGACAAGGATCCGGTCGATACCAACGATCCTGGAACTCCCGGCGGTGCTCCCGAGATCACCGTCAGCGGTCCGATCTACAATGGCGACCCCCGCGTCCTGGGTCCCGTACCTCCGAGCGCCCAACTCGTCATGATCTGGGAACGCGCCGACGGCAAGTACTTCGTATGGGGTATCGCCGACATCAACTACGGGGCGAGCCGCTACGCCATCCGCTATACGTCGGTTCCGCCGATGGAAGCCTATGCCGAAATCGTCAATGGAACGATACCGATCTACGCCGCAGGCCATTTGACCCTCCTCGAAAAGGAAACGGTACGCGACGGCCAGATTCTCGACGAGCAGGAAATGTCGGAGCTGCCTGTCATCGGCGATGCGGGTAACTATGCCCTCATCTACGACACCGACAACACACCGGAGCAGATCGGTGCCGGACAGCGTTTCCTCTATCGCTTCGGTCTGGGATACACGACGGCTGCCTACGATATGGTACCGCGCGTCGGCCCCGACTACTTCCCTCTCCACAATGTCGAGATCGGCGTGATGTTCATGGCCCGATGATCGGGTGAGAAGATGAAAGAGGACATCTCAGGATGGTGTCTCCGTTAAGTAGAAAAGGGATGATGGCACTGCCATCATCCCTTTTGTTATGTGGTCATGGAGGTATGGGGGCGGACTCTCACTCGGACGATGGATTCGTCTTCTCCGTTTCGGCCTTCCTGCGTGCGGCCTCGTGCGCTGCACGCCTGCGCTTCTCCTGCCGCAGCTTGTTGTAGTTGATCGACTCGCGCAGGGCGATCGCTTCGCGGATCACACCGCGGTCGCGCAGTATCTGTTCGGCTTCGACGTATCGCTTGCGGTCGGGCAGGGCGCCACGTACGTCCTTCGGAATCTGCGAGATCGGAATCAACGCTTCCTCGACATGCATGGCATCCTTCGGGAGGGCGATCACGACGTCCTTGTTGGACGAAACATCCCACCACGCTCCACCACGGCGGCGTGTGAAATCGAACAGGTCGAGGATGATGACCGTCGTGCCTGTGAACGGAATGGGGCGTCGGTTGGTATCGAGCTTGCCCTGTTTCACCCACTTGAACAGCCACTCGGCATCGGTCAGGAACTGGCGTACGCAGGAATGCGACACGGGCCTGCCGGGCATGTCGAACTGATGGAAGGCGCTGCCCGCATACTGGTGGAAGTTCACCGTGAACGGAAGGCGCCAGTTCGAATCGAGCGACGACAGACGGAGCCGTGACTTCCAGTTCACCGCATAGCGTCCCGGGAATGTGGGCTTGCGCTCCTCTCCCGTATTGGCGGCTGCGAACCGTACCAGCTCTCCACGCTCGTAGCATGCATAGGCCTGCCACTTGTTGCTGATGAAGACGATCTTGCCGATCGTATCGCCATCGCGATAGTATTGCGGAAAGACGGAATAGGCGCGGAGGTCGTCGACGATGGAATCCGGCAGCATCAGCGTATCGCCGACGCGGAAGTAGTGCAGGTCCTTGCGGTTCACCGTCGTGAGCGCCCGGTAATTGCGCATGGTCTCGGGTGCCTTGGCGAAGGTTCGCCGGATGCTGTCCAGCATCGACGTCGTCTCGATGACCATACGGCGGTAGCCGATCCGTGGGAAGCGGTGTTCGATGGAGTCGATGCGGTGCGCGCGGGCCTTCGTGGCGACGCGGATGGAGTCCGCCGTCCTCGTCGCCTGAACTTCCTCGGGCGTAGGCTCATGCGAACAGCCAACGACCCATATCGCGAGGATAACGGCAGTGGCGACCGGAACGAATGGACGGAGAGGCAGAAAAGGAGGCATGATATCGCTGATCGTTGACCCCAAAACTACGCATGAACATTCGTAGGTTGCATGCCCATTCATTCGAATAGCGTCCCATGGTTCGATACGTCTTCCTTTTCGTCTGTCTAACAGCGATGGCAGCCTGTACTACCGATCACCCGCGTCCGTCGGAAGAGCAGCCGAAACCGGCGGCGACACCTCCCCCACCTTCCGTCCGCGAGTACTCGTACCGGATCGTGAGGACGCTTCCGCACGACAGGAAGGCATTCACGCAGGGGCTCGTGGTGTACAAGGGAGGCATGTTCCTGGAATCGACGGGACAGAACGGCCAGTCGTCCATCCGTCATGTACGGATGACGGACGGAGCGGTACAGCGCATCGAGCGTCTGGAATCCATCTACTTCGGCGAAGGCGCGACGGTCCTCGGCGGCAAGGCCTACATGCTGACGTGGCTGAACCAGATGGGGTTCATCTACGATGCGGCGACCCTGAAGAAGGAAGGGACGTTCAGGTATTCCGGTGAAGGATGGGGAATCACCAACGACGGAACGAACCTCATCATGAGCAACGGTACCAACATGCTCACCGTTCTCGACCCTTCCTCGTTCCAGGTCGTGCGTACGGTTTCCGTGACCCTCAACGGTTCGCCCATCTCCAATCTCAACGAACTGGAATGGATCGACGGAGAGGTATGGGCCAACGTGTGGCAGACGGATCGCATCGTGCGCATCGATCCGGCCTCCGGCGAAGTACGTGGCGTCGTCGATCTTGCCGGGCTGTTGCCCGCGGCGGAGCGTACGGCGGACGTCGACGTTCTCAATGGCATTGCCTATGACGGCGCATCGAAGGCTCTCTACGTCACCGGCAAGAACTGGCCTCATGTATACGAGATCATGGTTCAGTGAGCCATCGCTACGCTATCGGTGATGTGCACGGCTGCCTGCTCACCCTTCGTGAGATGGTGGAAGTACGTCTTGGATTGGGTAAGCATGATCTCCTGGTCATGATGGGCGATTACGTGGACAGAGGACCCGACAGCAAGGGCGTGCTGGACTACCTCGCATCGTTGCAGCAGGACGGATACAACGTCGTGATCCTTCGCGGCAACCACGACGACATGATCGTGCGGGCGCGGTTCTCCGGACTGTGGGAGGCTTCGTGTCTGCGCAACGGCGGTGATGCCACGTTGAGGAGCTTCGGCGTCGAACGACATCGCGACATTCCGGTCGAATACTGTGACATGATCGATCGTATGCCGCTGATCCATCTCGAACCGGACTTCGTCCTCGTCCATGCCTCGCTGAATACCATCGCCCTCGATCCTTTCACCGACTATCACAGCATGCTCTTCGCACGGGAAGAGATCATCAAGTACTATCCCTTGCACGGACGCCGCCTGGTCTGCGGCCATACGCCGCAGACGCAGCAGGAAATACGCTGGCGTATCGACGAAGACAGGAAGATCATCGTCGACGCAGGCTGCGTCTACAATGATCGTGAGGGACGAGGATGGCTCTGTACCCTGAATCTGGACACGATGGAGACGATCTTCCAGCGCAACATCGACGCGCGCTGAATGGCCGTTCGGATGTAACGTGCCAGTCGTCACATTCCTCGCCGTCGAGAGCACGAACGGAACGACGCCACGGACGTGGCACGTTGTTCCACCATCGTTCAGGAGGCCGCCATGCGGATCTCATCCCTTCGCATGGACTTCACCGTCCTACTACTGTTCCTGTTCGTTACAGGCCATAGCCGTGCACAACCGCAGTCGCTACTCGTGGAATATCCGGCCGATGGCGCAGGGAACATCTCGCTGAATACATCGATCGTCATCAGGTCTCCACTGCCGATCGATTCGGGGAGTATCTCTTTCCGCTATCCCGATGCCGAGGCCTCCGGATACCGGTTCGATCAACCGGTTATCTCACTGTATCCGCTCCATGCCATGGACGATACCGCACGACGGCAGAACGATATCGTGAAGGGCGTCTATCATCTCGACGACCACTACACGCTGAGATTCACGCCACGCCATCCCTTGCATGCCGGCACGAAGTATCGATGTATCGTTCGTGGACTGCGGCAACATGTCGACGCAGGAGCGATCTTCATGGATTCTCTCTCCACCGTCTTCACGACGCGGTTCGATGCTCCGCGTCTTCGACGGTGCAGCATGGATACCATGCGGGCGCTTCGATGTACGGACTCGATACGCCTGGCGTTCGACGGCGACATGATGCCGTATCGTGATCTGCTGCCTGGCCTGATATCGGTGGAACGCATGACGGGAGGAGATACGACGGAACGGCTTCCGGCGGGAATCCGTGTATCGGAAGATGGGATGGATGTCCTCATCGTTCCGCAACCTCGATGGCCATCGGGTTGTGCCGTGAAAGTTGCGTGCCGTCTGTCGGAGATCACAGGAAGCACGGTGGTGGACAGGGCCGTCGTTCTCCCCGTTCGGCAGGCAGGGCGCGTCGTGATGAACGTCCGGTCCGTCGATGGTTCCGAACTACCGGCCCATGTCCACGACGTCGTACTGTCGCAGGAACGTCTCGCGATCGAAGGAGAGCCGCTACATCTTGCGATGCCTGTTGTGATGGGAGAACGGTGGAGATTCGTCCGATGGGAAAGCGGCCTGCTCGTCGACATCGATGGACGTCGTGATGCGATGGTCGACATACCGGTGACGTGTGATATGCTTGCCGCTACGATACCGGTAACCGTCGTCGTGGAGCGTATCCCATCGAAGGTCGTCGTCATGAAGGGCAGCATGGGAGGCAGAGTCGTCGTTCGCGATGGGAAAGGAACCGTGCTCCGCACCGTTGGTCCGGGTATGCGAACCGTCATCGATTGTGCGACGGTGGCGATGCCGCTGATCGTTCATGCCGTTCCCGACAGGAAATACGTATTCTCCCATTGGGAGACACCGGTCGCGTCGATGACGTCGACCAGTCCGGTCATGATGATACCGGCCAATGGTACGACGCAACAGCCGGTGTTGCCGCGGTTCACACCGCAACCACAGCCGTATGCACGGATCTTTCGTCTGAAGGCCGAGGTTCAGGACATGGACGCGAATCCTCTGTTCGATGTGCGTGACGGAGTGAAGTTCACGACGGTACGGGAACACACGGAAGGTATCAAGGTACAGCGTACGGTATGTATTCAGGCCGGCGCCTGCTGGGAAATCACGGGGCATACGGATGCCGCCGCAGGGGCGACGGTATGGTACGACGTACCGAAACAGCAGTCCTGCGTCACGGGATGGCTGCTCGATCCCGAGAATCGCATCGTCTTCCATTGTCGGCGGAGTGCCATACGCCTGCGTATCGACAAGGTGATGCTCGCATCGGATGCCGCAACGGACATCGTCGTTGGAAGGTCACCGCATCCGGAGACCGTCGTCGACCTCGAGCGGCGTGCGCAGACGGCCAGTGGTCCGCAATGGCAATACATCGCCTCATCGGCATGTACGAATGGTGGAACGGTGTTCTCCACGTACGGCCTGCAGTGTGGTGATAACGTACGGATCACCATTCGCGCATCATGGCGCAGAGGCGAATACTGGCAGTTCTGGTCCGACGTTCCAGGTTACGTACGGCCGGGCAATGAAGAACGTTCGAACGGATCGGTGCGCTATACGATGGCGATCGGCAGGGACATGGCGCGATTCACCACGACTCCATGCGGAAACACGGCCGGTGGAGATCCGGAGATAAGGATCCGCGCATGTTTCGGACAGCAGTTCGGGATCGACGGCATCGGCGTCCGCATGCTCGTCACGAACGGGACGAACCGGGGCGATGCCCGCTTCGTGGAACGCTGGCTCGATCCGTTGATCTATCATGATCTCCTTCCCGATGAACCGATCGGTGGACGTCAGCTCGAATACATCCCGCGTCTCGGTACGCCGGTGAAGGTGCGCTATACGACGGCCGTCGACATCCGTGCGATCCATGCCGGTGCGATGATCGCCGAATCGTATGGCAACGTTCTCGTGAACGATCCGATGATGAAGGGACTGGACTTCACCGTCGTCTCATCGTCCGGACAGCATATTCAGTTTCATCCGGCTGATGGACGTCCTGCCGACATCGTCGAATTCCGTATCTGCGATCCATCGACGATACCACGGAAGCAGGCACTTCATCTCGGCAGTGTTCTTCTCACGTGCGGTACGAACGTCCGGTCGCTACGCGGATTACCTCTGGCCACCGACAACAGCTTCGTTCTTTCGACCGTGGAAGCGCCCGGCTACGGATTGTTCCTGCAACGGGTCGGATTGAAGTACGACGGTGACTGGGATCTGTGGCCCTTCGAAATGTACGGTGAACCATATCATGCCGTTTACGGTGGCGTACTCGGAGTGGACAAGGCATACGAAACCGGGCCATCCTTCAAACGGCTTCCCGAGTGTGATGCACGACAGGGTGAGTCCGCATGTACGTACTCGCAGAGCGACAAGGACTCGCCGATGGACATGGGGGGCAAGACCCTGTTGTTCCAGCCGTTCTGGATGGATCTGCGCGACCATGCCTTCATGCATATCCAGACATACGACGAGGACTGCAAGAGCAACGACAAATGTCTGGTCAACAGGGTTCGGGATTTGCTCGATGTCGTCAAGAAACGCGCGGAGTCCTACAAGGGCAATCCCGCCAAAGGCATCAGTTGGGAGAACAACATCGGCGATCTGATCACGATCGGTGCGGAGTTCATACGGACGTTGTTGCCGCAGGACGACCAGGACGATCATCTGGGCAGTGCCACGTTTCTGGAGAACATCGGAACGGTGTGGGGAGTGCGTTCGGACCGCGGTGCCGCATTCACGCTCCATGGCGGCGATGCTTCATATGAAGTCCTGGCCCGGCTCTACCCGCGTCGGGCCGTCATACGCTGATATCCCGGGGCATGGTTATCACATGACGAAGTCGGAGACCGTAGGCGATACGGTCATCGATGTACACATGTTCTTCACATAAGGAAGACAATCCCTTTCACGGAACAGGAGAACATCATGTCGAACACGATGGGATGCAGAACGGCATTGCACATCATGAGTATTCTCGTGATATCGGGAATGCTGTCGTTGTGGAACGTCGCCGCAGTGGCGCAGATCGAACCCTCAGGTGGATGGACGGATCGGCCATGGCGGCCAGGTCAGGTTGTGGATATACGGTGGAATACGACACTCTTCGATGGTGTCGTCGACGTCCTGCTCTGGGATGGTGGGACGAGCTCGACATCGACCATCGCGAGAGCCGTACCGTCGAAGAAAGGTACTACGGTATGGAAGATTCCGGACCATCAGAGAGTCGATGACAGATACAGACTGATCGTACGGGATTCCGAACGTCCGTGGCGAAGGGTCATGAGTGCAGGCTTCATTCCTGTCGCTCCTCACACAAAGGCCAACGACGGCCTCGTGTATGGAAACGGGCCGGTGATGTCGGCGACGCTCTATCCGAATCCGGCGCGCGATCAGGTTCACGTAGGATGGACGGTGGATGATGCCGTCGATCTACGTATGGAAACACTGACGGGGCTGGCCGTGGCCGCGATGTCGCTTGACGGTATGGCGACTGTGGCGACGTTGCCCCTCAACGGTATACCTGCCGGGATCTATGTCGTTACCGTCACATCACGAACGGGTCTCAGGCAGAGGGCAAGGTTGCAGGTCGTGAAGTAGATACACGAGGCAGGGTCCCCCACCGGACGCGATGTCGTTCGAATGCCGTCGGACGGACGGTCGGCGATGTGGACGATCATGACCAGAGGGCATCGGGATCCATACCGCCGAATGGCGGCGTAGATATCGGTCCTGTTTCACCGAGCATGTATGGACGGGCCTGACGCGGAATGACGACGCGTGTTCCGGGCAGGCGTTCGCGTGTGCAGAGCGCAAGCATGTCACATGCGTCAGGCTCGCCATGCATGATGACGAGGGTCGAGGGCCTGACGTCGGTGATCAATCCGAGCAGACCGTCGAGAGAGGCGTGTGCGGAGAAGCGCAGACGTTCGATCTGGCAACTGCGTCGGGTTTCCTTGCCGGCGAACGTGAATGCCTTGTCCGGTTGGGAGTGAAGGAGTTCGTATCCGGGCGACTCGGGATCCTGATATCCGATGAAGGCGATTCCGAAATTCGGCTTCCGCATGAAGGCCGTTGCCAGGGCGAAGGAAACGGTTCCCTTGTTCATCATTCCGCTCGGTGCCACGACGATGGAAGGGTGCTTCATGTAGGGTCCGTTGAACAGCGTATCGAAGTGGATACGCTCCTGCGGAATGTCCGACACCTCGAAGCCGGGAACACGCATGGGATCGCTATAGCAGTACTGGTCGTAGATCTTGTTGATTCGTACACCCATGCCGACGGTGAAGATCGGAATGCGCGGAATCGATCCTTTCTGCATCAACGAATGAAGGATTCCGAGAGTCTCCTGCGTCTTGCCGAGTGCGAATGAAGGAATGAGGACGGAGCCGTTGGCGTTGGTGATGCGGTTGATGAAGGCGGCCAGACGCTTGGCTTCGCCCTTGTAGTCGTTCGGACGATCGACGGCGGCATTCGTCGCCTCCGTGATCAGTACGTCTACATGCTTCCGCGGTACCCGTGCTTTCGGGATGATGGTCTGGTCGTCGAACTGGATGTCGCCCGTATGCATGATGCGCAGGCCACCGCATTCGAGGGTGATGCTCGCCGATCCGAGAATATGTCCGGACCAATGATAGGTGATGGCTACATCCGAGCGTCCATCGTATCCACGCAGCAGGAAGGGTTCATCGTAGGGCACGGCTTCGAAGGCATGGCGCAGAAGCTCGATGGTATCGCGTTTGTAGAATTCCAGGGCCTGGTCGGAAAACCATGTGCGGATGTCCGTCTTGAGCAGCTTCGCTCCGTTGTGCAGCATGATATGGCTGAGATCGCGGGTCGCATGCGTCATCACGGTACGGAGATGCGGAAGACGTCGCATGACGTATGGCAGGGCTCCAAGATGATCCGTGTGGGCATGCGTGATCAGCAGGGCGTCGGTCGGCCGTGATGCGAGTGCATCGATATCCGGGAACGCTGCCGCCGTCCGGTCCTTCGGATGAAGGCCGGCATCGATGATGATTCCCGTACCGTCGAGATTGAGGTAGCAGGAATTGGCACCGATTTCCTCGGCGCCACCGAGGAGAAGGAGTTCGGCGGTCATGGGTGCAAAAATGCACACGGACCGGTATCCGGGGTAGAAATGTCGTAATGATCCCGTCCGTACCATCCGCGCCACGATGGGGCATGCCGCTCCGTCCGGAGGGTTACGGGCATGCACCTGTGGCCCATTCCTGCGTGTGCGGATGATACAAGACGATCGCACTGAACCTCCAGTTGTACGGCTCGCTCACGCCTACGGGGGTGATACGTATGGCCTGCTTCCGGTGTTCCTCCAGTGCAGGTTCATCCTCGCGTGCATGAGACCATGATACGGTACGACCGGCGAAGGCCGGTTTCCTCGGTCCATCCCCCCCCCCCCCCATGGGCGGGTGGTACGAGCGTGGTGGGCAGCTCACGATCAATGACGTCGGTTCATCCCCGCGTGCGCAGGTGACAGATTCAGTTGCGCGGTGACGTCGATGAGCCGTTCGGTTCATCCCCGCGTGCGCGGGTGACGGAGTTTCGCCTCCTCCTCTTTCGTGCGCGTCGCCGGTTCATCCCCGCGTGCGCGGGTGACGGACACCGTATTTGTCATCGGTTGCCGAGAGGACCGGTTCATTTCCACGTGTGCAGGCGACAGGATGATCCACTGGTGCATATCCGTAGGCAGTGGCGGCATCCTCGGGTTCATTTCCGCATGCGCCCGTAATACGGCTGCTTCATGCTCTTGTGTCGGAAGGTAGGCGGATTATCCCTGCGTGCACGGTAGCATCCGCCCGTATAGTCGCCGACGTGGCGCGGTTCATTCCCACATGCGCGGGCTGGGTCCTCGTCAACGGTATGCGACCTCGGGACGGAGATCCATTCCCGCATGCGCGGGCTGGGTACATCCTACAGTAGTGTTTCCTGCTCCGGTATCACGTAATCAGGCTTATGATCGTGCGGGTCCTTGTCGCCTTCGTCGGTTCCATAATGGAACGGAACCTGTATGCAGCAGTATTCAAATCGCCGGCGATCCTGTTTGTCCTGCATCGTCCTGTCATCCAGCGTCCAAATCCACTATCGCCCGTCAAACCTGTAGACGACCGCTGTTCTACCCCCCATCCGTAGCTTTGCAGACTTGATCATCTGGAGAACAACCATGCAGGCTCCGCAACCGTACAAACTCAAGCACAAGATCCGGATCGTGACGGCGGCGTCATTGTTCGATGGCCACGACGCAGCCATCAACGTGATGAGACGGATCATCCAGGCCACCGGTGCTGAAGTCATCCATCTCGGACATAACAGATCCGTCGCCGAAGTGGTCGACTGTGCCATCCAGGAAGATGCTCAGGCGATAGCCATGACGTCGTATCAGGGTGGCCACGTCGAGTACTTCCAGTACATGTACGATCTGCTGAAGGAACGGGGCGCAGGACATATCCGCATCTTCGGTGGCGGAGGAGGTACGATTCTGCCGACGGAAATCGAACACCTGCATGGCTATGGCATCACGAGGTTGTACTCTCCGGACGACGGTCGTTCCCTCGGCCTGCAGGGGATGATCAATGATCTGGTGGAGCGGTCGGACTACATTCCGCCCGATGTCTTCGGTGACGATCTCGAGGATGCTGTCTCGGCACGGAATCCTCTGGCGCTGGCCCAGGCCATCTCCTTCGCCGAGCGCGGTGCCTACGACAAGGTCGCCTTCGTCAAGGGTACGAAGCGCGCGCCGGTTCTCGGCATCACGGGTACGGGTGGCGCGGGCAAGTCGTCGCTCACCGATGAAATCGTACGACGCTTCCTCGAGGATTTCACCGACAAGACGATCGCCGTCGTCTCGGTCGATCCGTCGAAACGGAAGACGGGTGGGGCTCTGCTCGGCGACCGTATCCGGATGAACGCCGTGAGCAATGGCCGCGTCTACATGCGTTCGTTCGCTACCCGCGAGGCCAACGTCGCGATGAACAAGAACGTCACCGATGCCATCGACGTCCTGTCCTATGCAGGCTTCGATCTCATCATCGTGGAAACGGCCGGTATCGGCCAGAGCGATTCGCAGATCACGGACGTCGCCGATGTGTCGATGTACGTGATGACGCCGGAATACGGTGCCGCGAGCCAGCTCGAGAAGATCGACATGATCGACTATGCAGACATCATCGCACTGAACAAGTTCGACAAGCGCGGTGCACTGGATGCCCTGCGTGACGTGAAGAAGCAATATCAGCGGAGCAGACAGTTGTTCAACCGCAAGCCGGACGAAATGCCGGTCTACGGTACGATCGCTTCGCAATTCAACGATCCCGGTGCGAATACGCTCTATCGCTCCCTCATCGACGCACTGGTGCACAAGTGCGGTCTCGACTGGGCGTCGACGTATACCGTCACCGACGAAATGAGCGAAAAGATCTACATCATCCCACCCGATCGCACGCGCTATCTGGCCGAAATCGTTGAAGAGAACCAGCGATACGACCGATATGCCGGGCAACAGGCCGATCTCGCTCGTCGGCTCTGGCGACTGCGTGGTGCGATTGACGAAATGAAAGGAACTTGAGATGACGACCACACTGATCATCGAAGGAATGACCTGCCAGCATTGCATCAGGTCCATAGAACGAGCCCTGGCGAAGATCGACGGAGTGACCGTCGATGCCGTCGACATCGGCAAGGCCACCGTCACGTACGATGAAGCCATCGTGAATACCGATCGCTTCGCTGAAGCGATCGGGAATGCCGGATACGCACTTGTCTCAACAACGATCACACATGCTGTGGCACTGTAATGTCTACCACAGTGACGCTTCCCGTACAGGGCATGACCTGTGCGTCGTGCGTCGCCCGCATCGAGCGATCGCTGCAGCATACACCCGGCGTGGAAAGCGCCAGAGCCAACCTGGCCACCGATAACGTTACCATCACCTACGACCCGACGACCGTCACCACCGACACGATGGCTTCGGTCCTGCACGAACAGGGCTATGAAGTCATCCTTCCGAAGACGGACTCCACGACGTCGGCGCCCACCGATCATCAAACAGAAGAATATCGCCGCCTGGTGCAGGATTTGCGCCGGGCACTGGCCCTTGCCGTACCCGTATTCCTTCTGACGATGGGCGCCATGTGGCCTCCCTTCCTGGACGCGTTCGGCGGGAACATGGACATCATCAATACCGTAGCGCTGATCCTGGTAACGATCCTGGTCGCCGGCCCGGGCCGCAGATTCTTCTCGATCGCATGGCGACTCGTCAAACACGGTACCGCCGACATGAATACGCTCGTGGCCGTCGGTACCGGTGCGGCATACCTCTATAGCGCTGCCGCCGTCCTGTTTCCCCATGCCCTGGGGCATGCCCACGAATCACATCTGTACTTCGATACGGCCTCCACGATCGTCGCCCTCATCCTCCTCGGCCGTGTGCTCGAAGCACGTGCGAAGCGGCGGACGACGGAAGCGATCCGCGAGCTGATGACGCTCCAACCGTCCACGGCACTGCTGGTGCGCGACGGCCAGGACGTCACGGTGCCGATCGCCGATGTGGGCACCGGCGACATCCTGCGCGTACGGCCCGGCGAACGGATTCCCGTCGATGGCGAAGTCGTCGAAGGCACGACGTCGATCGACGAATCGATGATCACCGGCGAGAGCCTGCCGGTCGACAAGACAGCGGGATCGTCGGTAGCGGGTGGAACGCTCAACACGTCGGGTAGTGTCCTCATCAAGGCCACGGCCGTCGGCGCCGACATGTTCGTCGCCGCTATCGCACGGTCGGTGGAGGAAGCACAGGCCAGCAAGCCGGCCATACAGGCTCTTGCCGACCGTATCGCAGGTGTCTTCGTCCCGATCGTCGTGGCGATCGCCGTCGTCACCTTCGTCGTGTGGCTGATCCTCGGTCAGGAAGTATCTGTGGCCATGATCAACGGCATCGCAGTGCTCATCATCGCCTGCCCCTGTGCGCTCGGTCTGGCCACACCTACGGCCGTGATCGCCGCTACCGGGTCGGCGGCACGACGCGGAATCCTCGTACGGGATGCATCCGCTCTCGAGCTGGCCGCGCGGGTGGATACGGTCGTCTTCGACAAGACCGGTACCCTGACGGAAGGACGTCCCGTGGTTTCCGAATGGCAGTGGGCCGATGGCGTCGACGTCGGACGTGTGAAAGGACTGGTAGCGGCACTGGAACGCTCCTCCGAACACCCTCTGGCCCAGGCAGTCGTGGTCTCCGTACCCGACGTGGTCCGGTTGGCCGTCGAGACCTTCGATGCCCGCGCCGGCTTCGGCGCCGTGGGAATCGTGGACGGTTCTATGGTCGTGGCCGGTAACGAAGCGCTGATGCGCGAATATTCCATCTGGAATGACTGGTTCGCCGGAATGCGCGACCGCATGGCCGCACAGGGCAGTACGACGATCTGCGTCGGTATCGACGGACTGCCGGTAGCGGTGATCGCCGTGACGGACAGCGTCAAGGAACATGCCGTGGAAACCGTCAGGACGCTCAGGGACCGGAACGTCCACGTCGTGATGCTCAGCGGCGATCATGAACGGGCCGCCCGTGCGGTGGCCACGAAGCTGGGTATCGACGACGTCATCGCCGGTGTGCGACCCGAGGGTAAGGCCGATGCCATCGCCCGTCTCCAGGAACAGGGACGCATCGTGGCGATGGTCGGCGACGGCATCAACGACGCGCCGGCTCTCGCCCGGGCGGATGTCGGTATCGCCATGGGAACGGGAACGGATGCGGCCATGGCCTCGGCATCGGTCACGCTGCTACGAGGCGACGTGAGGCTCGTACCCTCCATGATCGGCGTCTCGCACCGTACGGTCGGCATCATCCGCCAGAACCTCTTCTGGGCCTTCGCCTACAATGTCGTGGGCATACCGATGGCTGCCCTGGGCCTGCTCAGTCCGATGATCGCCGCCGCCGCCATGGCGTTCTCGTCGGTGAGCGTGGTGACCAATTCGTTGCGCGCCAGAAAGGTCTGATTTGGCAGAAACGTGGTGCGGTGCGAGTTTGCACGTCTACCAATACGTCACTACAACGAAACGGGGCTTCCATGAAGGCATTACGGACGTCGCTTCTGCGCACGGCACTCATTCTTGGATCGGTATTGCTGGTCGTCGCCTGCGGTGGTGACAACGGGAACAATCCGGCACCGAACATGACGAAGGTGCGTCTTCTGCATCTCGCCTACGATGCGGCACCCGTGGACTTCCGCGTGGACGGTCAGGTCGTTGCCTCGAACATCACGTTCAAGGAAAGCTCCGGCTATCAGAACGTCGCGGCTGGAATCAGGAAGCTCGGCATCTACGTCCAGGGGACGACGCGTCCTCTGATCGAATCGCAGGTGACGATCAGTGCGGACGTCGAATACACGCTGTTCGACTTCCCGCCAGCCGCGGCATTCTCCGCTACGTTGCAGGAAGATCTGCGTCGCGGAGTGGGAAGCGTCAACAGCCGCATCCGCTTCGTCAACGCCACGACGGACCAGGACCAGATGGCCATGTATATCGCAGGCCGTCCCGACATCCTGCTCGGTCCCAGCCTTCCCGCCCAGGTCACGCAACCGAAGGATCTGAAGGCAGGCAAGTATCGTTTCGAGATCATGAAGCCGGGTGATACGACGACGCTGATCACGTTCGACACGCTCGATCTTCAGCCCGGCGTCACCTATACGATCGTCGCCCACGGTACACGCGTCACGACCGATGCCTATCCCTTCGGACTGAGTGCCTTCGTCGACAGCGATGCCGGTACGCAGCGTATCGATCTGGTCGAACGCGTTCTCGAGGCGCGTGTCATGGCCATGCATGCCGTCGTTGGCGGTCCTGCCGTCAGCCTCGCGATCGATGGCAACGTCAAGGCCAGCAACGTCGCCTACTCCGGTTCGACGTCGTACTTCGATCTTGCCGGAGGTTCGCATCTGGTGACGGTGACGGCAGGTAGCGTACCGGTCCTCAACCAGAACGTCGTCGTCAACAACCGCCACACGTATACGATCATCGCGGCAGGAACGGCGATACCGGCCGACGTGAGGCCGATGCTCCTCGAAGACGAGACGATTCCCGACGATCAGCAGGCCCTCGTACGGTACATCAATCTCGGTCCCGATGCTCCGGCCCTCGACGTCCTCACGCCCCTCGGTCCGGGTAATGACTATCCCCTGCCGGGCATGGATAACATCGCCTTCCGTGGAGTCAGCCGCAGCGAGACGACGGGCAAGGCCTTCCTCAAGGTACCTCCTGGTACCATCGAACTCAAGTTCCGTGAACACGGAACGGACAGCGTCCGGTTCTCCGTCAGCGGCGTGAAGTTCGAAGCAGGAAAGATCTACACGCTGTGGTCCGGCGGGCGTCTTGCAGACAGCACGGCCACGGCCTACGTCGTCAGTCATAACTGATATCCCGAAAGACAAAGGACATGAGCACAAAGGAACAGCGCGTGGCCCAGGCTCGCGCATTCACCGTGGAGGACATGGAGCAGCGCTATCGGGAAATCGAGGCGCAGTTGAACCATGAGGTGCGCACGATGATCGAACGGTGGGAGGACACGAAGGCTTCCTATCAGGGCGACTACTACACCTATTCGGTGCGTGGCAAGGAGATCAAGGTGAACAACTACACCGAGTCCCTTTCCCACACCCGTGTGCCCAAGATCGCCGTACCCCGGTTCTCCGATTGGGGTGAGATCGTTCGCTGGTGCATGCAGGAGAACTTTCCCGGAGAGTTCCCCTATACGGCCGGTGTCTATCCCTTCAAGCGTACGAACGAAGATCCCACGCGCATGTTCGCCGGGGAAGGCGGACCGGAGCGCACGAACCGCCGGTTCCATTATCTCTCGTTCGGCATGCCGGCAGCTCGGCTGTCCACTGCCTTCGACAGCGTGACGCTCTATGGGGAGGACCCCGATCATCGTCCCGACATCTACGGAAAGATCGGCAACTCGGGCGTGAGCATCGCCACGCTCGACGATGCCAAGAAGCTCTATTCCGGATTCGACCTGTGCGCCCCCACGACGTCGGTGTCCATGACCATCAACGGTCCTGCACCGATGCTCCTGGCCTTCTTCATGAATGCGGCGATCGACCAGGAATGCGAGAAGTACATCGTCGCGAACGGACTCGTCGATGACGTGAATGCGCGTATCGATGCCATCTATCGCGAGAAGGGCCAGGCACGTCCGGTCTACCGTCATGGCGATGGCAGCATGGAGCTGCCCGAGGGCAATACCGGTCTGGGCCTCATGCTGCTCGGTGTGACGGGTGACCAGGTGCTTCCCGCCGACGTCTACGAAGACTGCAAGGCCCGGGCCCTGCAGAGCGTCCGTGGCACGGTCCAGGCGGACATCCTGAAGGAAGACCAGGCGCAGAACACGTGCATTTTCTCCACGGAGTTCGCACTGCGGATGATGGGCGACGTGCAGCAGTATTTCATCGATCGCAAGGTCCGCAACTTCTATTCGGTATCCATTTCCGGATACCATATCGCCGAGGCGGGAGCCAATCCCATCACGCAGCTTGCCTTCACGATGGCGAACGGCTTCACGTTCGTCGAATACTATCTCTCTCGCGGAATGCACATCGACGATTTCGCGCCGAATCTCTCCTTCTTCTTCTCGAATGGCGTCGATCCGGAATACAGCGTCATCGGTCGCGTCGCCCGTCGTATCTGGGCCAAGGCCATGAAGCACAAGTACGGTGGCAACGAACGGTCGCAGATGCTGAAGTATCATATCCAGACGTCGGGCCGATCGCTCCACGCACAGGAGATCGACTTCAATGACATCCGCACCACGCTGCAGGCATTGTACGCCATCTACGACAACTGCAACTCCCTCCACACCAATGCCTACGACGAGGCAATCACGACGCCGACGGAAGAAAGCGTGCGCAGGGCCGTCGCCATCCAGCTCATCATCAACCGTGAGCTCGGTCTGGCGAAGAACGAGAATCCGATACAGGGATCGTTCATCATCGAGGAGCTGACGGATCTCGTGGAGGAAGCCGTGCTGACGGAATTCAGGCGCATCAGCGATCGCGGTGGTGTGCTCGGAGCGATGGAGAACATGTATCAGCGCAACAAGATCCAGGAAGAATCCCTCTACTACGAAACGCTCAAGCATACCGGTGAGTATCCCATCATCGGCGTCAATACGTTCCTCAGCTCGAAGGGATCTCCGACTGTCATTCCGCAGGAAGTGATCAGGTCGACGAAGGACGAGAAGGAGCAGCAGATCGACAACGTCCATGCCTTCCAGCGCCGCAACGAAGGCGACGGTCCCGAAGCGCTCCGCGCCCTCAAGAACACGGCCGTCCACAACGAGAATATCTTCGCCGCATTGATGGAAGCTGCCAAGACCTGTTCGCTCGGACAGCTCACGCACGCACTCTATCAGGTCGGTGGACAGTATCGCCGCAGCATGTGATGTGTCGCGGCGGAGGCCGGATCCGGTCGGCGCTTCGTACCCGGGCATGGGCACGAAAAGCATGGTTCTCCGGATTCGACTTGTGCGTAAGTTAGAGGAGGGTGAGAGGCAGTAGCTGAGTGAGGGGTGTACAGCATCATCCATACGGGCAATTGCCATGAGAATTCCGTCGGAATACAGCGTCGTTCTTCCCGTACAGCGCAAGGCATCGGGCAAGGAAGTAAAACTCATGCAGGAATGGCTGTGCCTGCATAACTGTTCGGTGAAGGTCGATGGCGAATTCGGTCCTGCCACGGAGGCTGCGGTGCGCCGTTTCCAGACGAAGGCCAGGATCCATCCTACGGGCGTGATCGACGAGCAGACCTATACGGCGTTGATCGCACCGGTGATGCGGGCATGCAAGCCGCTTGCGACCACGGCCGAAACCTATAGCCAACGTGTGGTGTCGGCGGCCCGGCAACACCTCAAGGAACATCCGCGCGAAGTCGGCGGCCAGAACTGCGGGCCGTGGGTACGACTGTATACCGTTGGAAAACAGGGCAAGGACTGGCCATGGTGTGCAGCCTTCGTGACCTACCTCATGGAACAGGCCTCGGAAGGCATCAAGCCCAATCCCATGCCCCTGCGCGGTTCGGTTTCGTGCGACAAACTCGTCGAACAGGCCAGGGAAGCCGAACTCTTCGTCGGTGAGAAGGAACGCGACGACACGCTCGGTCCCGGTACCCTCTTCGTCGTCCGTAACACGAAGAATGCCAACGACTGGGTCCATACGGGCGTGGTGACGATGTTCCATCCCGAATACATGGAAACGATCGAAGGCAATACGAACGACGACGGCAGCCGCGAGGGATACGAAGTATGCAAACGCATCCGCGGCTATGCCCACATGGATTTCATCAAGCTCAAGCCCAAGACATGATCACGTTCCAGGATGTCCTGGCCGCCCACGACCGCATCAGGCCGTTCATCCATCGGACGCCGGTCGCCACGTCGCGATACTTCGACGACCGCTTCGGCGGAGCACTCTTCATCAAGTGCGAACACTTCCAGAAAGTAGGAGCCTTCAAGGCCCGTGGTGCATGCAATGCCGTCCGTATACTGGACGATGCCATGGCCGCGCGGGGCGTCGCCACGCATTCGTCGGGTAATCACGCCCAGGCCGTTGCATGGTCGGCACGGCATCGCGGCATCCCGTCGTGGATCGTCATGCCCACCAACGCCCCCGACGTCAAGAAGGCCGCCGTGCGCGGGTACGGTGCCACGATCGTGGAGTGCGAGCCCACGCTGGCCGCACGCGAAGCCGCCCTGGCCGACGTCGTGGAACGCACCGGAGCGCATGCCATCCATCCGTACAACGATGACCGCGTCATCGCCGGTCAGGGCACAGCGGCACTGGAACTCCTCGAAGACGTTCCCGATCTCGACATCATCATGGCGCCGGTCGGTGGCGGCGGACTCATGAGCGGAACGGCCATCACGGCCCGTGCCATGCGTGCGGACATCGAGCTCATCGGTGCCGAGCCCGCGTCGGCGGACGACGCACGACGCTCCCTCGCGACGGGGATCCTCCAACCTCCGCCCGCCACCGCAACAATTGCCGATGGACTACGTACGGCGCTCGGTGAACGGACGTTCGACGTGCTCCGCAGTACGGATGTGAGGATCCTGACGGCGACGGAAGAATCGATACGTGAGGCGCAATATCTCGTGATGGAACGCATGAAGATGGTCGTGGAACCCAGTGCTACCGTCACGTTGGGAATACTCCTCGAGAACCCGGCTCTCGCACGGGGGAAACGGATCGGAATCGTCACGACGGGCGGCAACGTCGACATCCGCAAGGCGATGCATTTCTGATCTGGAACGGGTGGACCATGAAGGTTCTCGTGATCATGATGGCGATGCTCATGACGGTGAGCACCGGCGCGGCTGCTGCAGCGATCGACTGGAAGCTCGTGCACGAACGCACGGATGCTGCACTGCGTCACCTCTACGACCTGGATTTCCGCAAAGCGGAGACCGTCAGCAACGAAGTGATCGTCATGGCGCCGAACGATCCGCGCGGCCACTTCGTGAAGGCGATGGTCTACTACTACAGAATGTCCTTCAAGGGCACGAAGAATGACACCGCGTTCGGCGGCTTCCTCTATCACGCCGCGAAGGTCGAGAAAGTCTGCGACCAGTTGCTCGAACAGAACGAGAACGATACCAAGGCCATGTTCTACATGGGCGGTATCATCGGGTTCAAGGGCCTCACCTACTTCTCCCGCGGCGAGAACATGAAGGCCGTATGGGACGGCAAGAAGGGCTATACCCTGCTGGTGGACGCTCTGGAACTCGATCCCGACAACCACGATGCGAAGATGGGTCTGGGCCTGTTCCGGTACCTCATTTCCCAGGCTCCCGAGTCCATACGCCCTCTGCTGAAGGCAGCCGGCGCCGAAGGCGATCGTGCCGGTGGCCTGCGCATGCTCGAGGAGGCCGCCGCCAAGGGAACCTATGCCAGATGGGAGGCGCGCCGGTGGCTGGCGGATTTCTACCAGGCCGAGGACATGCCGGTGCGTGCGGCCTCGCATCTCGACATACTGGCACGCGAATTCCCGGACAACTGGTACCTCCAGCGCGAACTGGCGGACGTACGGCTGTATCAGCTCAAACAGCCCGACAAGGCCGAAGCGATCTATCGTCGGCTTCTGGAAATGCCTATCCTCGAATACGACGCGGAGCAGGTCCGGTATTCCGTCCGGATGCGCCTCGCCTATGCCGATATGATCCGGGAGCGTTATGCGCAGGCCCGGGTATGGGCGGCACAGGTCAGGGACAAGGCCCCTTCGCCCAGGTTGAAGGACGATGCCGTGAAGCAGATCGAGGCCATCGACAATCTTCAGAACGATCCGATCCAGAGGGTATCGAATGCCATCGCAGCTGGCGCATGGATGCGTACGAACGTTCTGGCGGATTCCCTGCGTGCTCTTCCCGGGGGCTTCCTTTCGCAGAAGAACGATGCCTATGCCTGGTATCTCCAGGGAGCGGCCTATACGGAACTCCAGAACTACGGCCAGGCCGAGGAATGTCTCCGCATGGCCATCGGAAAACCCGAAAAGGAGCAATGGCTCGAAGCGTACTGCTGCTATCGCCTCGGAATGGTGCAGGCACGCCGCGGAAAGGCGTCCGAAGCCACTGCATGGTTCCAGAAAGCTGCCGGGTTCAGCGATTATCCCGGTGAACGGACCCTCCGCATACGGCTCGCACGCGAGCGTGCTGCACTGAAGAAGGTCACCGACTGATCGGTCACGAACGCATCCGCGTAGCCACCCTTCACGCCGTTCTTCGTACTTTTGCCGTCCTTGGTAATCCCTGCAAAAGGCACGATCAACGGTATGGCGACAACGTACGAGGCAGTCATCGGGCTGGAAATCCATGCCCAGCTCAAAACGGCAACGAAGGCATTCTGCTCGTGTCCCACGACGTTCGGGGCACAGCCGAACGTCAACGTATGCCCCATCTGTCTTGGCCACCCCGGCGCCCTGCCGGTCCTGAACAGGAATCTGGTGGAATTCGCCGTCGTCATGGGCCTGGCCACGAACTGTTCCATCCGGGAACGGTCGTCGTTCTCGCGCAAGAACTACTTCTACGCCGATCTGCCGAAGGGATATCAGATCTCCCAGTACGAGGATCCGATCTGCCATGGCGGGCACGTGGAAATCGAGACCGACGACGGTATCCGGAACATCGGGATCACACGCATCCACATGGAGGAAGATTCCGGTAAGTCCATACATGACCTTGACATAGATACGCTGGTCGACCTCAACCGCAGCGGTGTGCCCCTCATCGAAATCGTGAGCGAGCCGGACATCCGCACGGCCCACGAAGCCTATCAGTACCTCAACCAGCTCCGTCAGATCCTGATCTATCTGGATATCTGCGACGGCAACATGGAAGAAGGTTCGCTGCGTTGCGATGCCAACGTCTCCGTACGGCCAGTGGGCCAGGAGAAGTTCGGAACGAAGACCGAGGTGAAGAACCTCAACAGCTTCCGCAACGTCGAGAAGGCCATAGAATTCGAGGTTGCACGTCAGATCGCCCTGATCGAGGACGGCGGTAAGGTCGTCCAGGAGACCCGCATGTGGGATGCCGGACGCCAGGAAACCAAGGTCATGCGTACCAAGGAAATGGCCCACGATTACCGCTATTTCCCGGAGCCGGACCTCGTTCACGTCGTCGTGGACGATGCCTGGCGCGAAGCGCTGCGTGCAGGGCTTCCCGAGCTGGGGCTGGCGAAGAAGCGTCGTTTCATAGCGGACTACGGTCTGCCCGCCTATGATGCAGGCATCCTGGTCGATGACGTCGACGTCGCCCGTTTCTACGAGGAAACGTGTTCCTTGCTGAAGAAGCGGGACGCGGAGACGTACAAGGCCGTCAGCAACTGGACGATGACGGAGCTCATGCGCATCATGGGCGAACGCAAGGTGGGCATCCTCGGCATAGGCTGCAGCACGTCGCAACTGGCGTCGCTGGTCGACGTCGTGGCCGACGGCACCATCAGCAACAAGATCGCGAAGGACATCTTCCCCGACATGCTGGACAGCGGCCGTACGGCCGATGCCATCATCGAGGAGAAGGGTCTTCGCCAGGTATCGGATACGAACGTCCTGCAGGGACTGGTACGCCAGGTATTGCAGGACAACCCGGACAACGTGACGAAATACAGGGAGGGCAGGACGAACCTTCTCGGATTCTTTGTGGGCCAGGTTCTCAAGGCATCCGGAGGTACGGCTAATCCCGCGCTCGTGAACACCATGATGAAAGAGGCACTCGACGCTACAGGAGGATAGAATGGCGATCAAGAAAACACGGTACATCTGGAAGGACGGAGAACTCATTCCGTTTGAGAAAGCATCCATTCACGTTCTGTCGCATGTCGTTCATTACGGTACGTCATGGTTCGAAGGCATCCGTGCCTACGATACCCGCAAGGGCACGGCCATCTTCCGTCTGCCCGAGCACATGCAGCGGCTGCATCATTCATTGAAAATCTACAGGACCGTACTGCCGCATTCGGTGGACGAACTGAATCAGGCTGCGATCGATATCGTCAGCAAGAACGAGCTGGCATCGTGCTACATACGGCCCGTGGCGTTGCGCGGCTTCGGCGACATGGGCGTCTACAGCCTGCGCTGTCCGCTCGAAGTCTACGTCACCGCCTGGGAATGGGGCGCCTACCTCGGAGACGAGGCCGCCGACCAGGGTGTGGATGTCTGCATTTCGTCATGGGACAGGCTCACGCCGAACTCGATGCCGTCCATGTCGAAGGCGGGCGGCAACTACATGAATTCGCAACTGGTGAAGATGGAAGCCGTGGAGAACGGCTATGCGGAAGGCATCTGCCTCGACACCTACGGCAACATCGCCGAGGGAAGCGGCGAGAACGTCTTCGTCGTGGTGAACGGCGAGCTGATCACACCTCCGTCGGCCTCGTCGCTGCTTCCGGGCATCACGCGCGATACCGTCTTCACACTGGCCCGTACACTGGGCATACCGGTGCGGGAGCAGAACATCCCCCGGGCAATGCTCTACACCTGCGAAGAGATGTTCCTTACGGGAACGGCCGTGGAGATAACGCCCGTACGGTCGGTGGACCGCATCGCGGTCGGACGCGGGAGGGTAGGGCCGGTGACGCGGGCCATCCAGAAGCAGTTTGCGAGGATCACGGTCGACGGAGAAGACCCGCACGGATGGCTGACCTTCGTGCCGGGAACGGAACCCAAACGAATGCGAACGACAAAAAAGAAATAAACGAAGACAACAGGAGAACATCATGGCGAAGTCATCGGCAAAAAAGGTGGCGGGCAAGGCGCCTGCCAGTACGAAACCGACGTCCAACGGCAACGGCAATGCGAAGGCCGCCGAAGCCAAACCTCTCGCACCGCTGTTCAACGTGAAGGGCTTCGACAAGGCCACGTTGATCGACTGGTACCGTACGATGCACCTCGGACGCCGTCTGGACGAAAAGGCGGCGCTGTATCTCAAGATGGCCAAGGGCTGGTCCTATCACGCTCCCTTCGCCGGTCACGACGGTATCCAGCTCGCCCTGGGCAAGGTGTTCCGTCCGGCCAAGGACTTCCTCTTCCCCTATTACCGTGACATGCTGACGAGCCTGGCTGCCGGCGTCACCGTGGAAGAGATCATCGCCAACGGCTTGAGCAAGGATGCCGACGTCGCCGGTGGTGGCCGCCACATGAGCAACCACTTCGCCAAGATTTCCATCGGTCTGCAGAACTCGTCGTCCTGCACCGGCAATCACTCGCAGCAGGCCGTCGGTACGGCGCGTTCGATCAGGAAGTACAAGGGCGACGAAGTCGTCTACGTGTCCACGGGAGATTCGACGACGTCGGAAGGCTACTACTACGAAGCCGTGAATGGCGCCGACCGCGAGAAGCTGCCCGTGATCTTCGTCATCCAGAACAACAAGTACGGCATCTCCGTTCCCCTGCGCGAGCAGACGACCAATCCCATCGTGTCCCAGAACTTCTCGGGCTTCCTGAACCTCAAGATCTTCGAATGCGACGGCCGTGATCCCATCGAATCCTACAACACGCTGCTCAAGGCCCGCGAATATGTCCTGAGCGGCAAGGGGCCGGCAATGGTCCACGCGGACTGCGACCGCATCGGTTCGCACTCCAACTCCGACAATCACGAGCTCTACCGTACGAAGGAAGACATCGACAGCATGAAGCAGCGCGACCCGCTGCCGCGTTTCCGTGCGACGCTGATTGCAGGCGGTATCGCAACGGAAGCCCAGCTGGCCGGGATCGAGGAAGCGAACAAGACGGCGATCTTCGCCGCTGCCGACGTCGTGGAAGCCCTTCCCGATCCGGCACCGGAATCGTACAAGGACTTCGTCCTTCCTCCGGCCGTCGTCGGCTACGACGACGATTCCGAGCGATCCTTCGTCTCCGATCCCAACGCCACGCAGATCACCTTCCGCGAAGGCATCAACCAGGCCATGATCGAGGAGTTCCGCCGGAACCCCAACACCTTCCTGTTCGGTCAGGATGTGGCCTCGAACAAGAAGCAGGGCATCTTCAATGTCTGCAAGGGCCTGCTGGACGAGTTCGGCAACGACCGCGTCTTCAATGCACCCATCGCCGAGGACTTCATCGTGGGTACGGCCAACGGCATGACGCGCTACCGCGACGACATCCGCGTGGTGGTGGAAGGCGCCGAGTTCGCGGACTACTTCTGGCCGGCCATGGAGCAGTTGATCGAATGCACGCACGACTACTGGCGTACGCGCGGGCAGTTCGCTCCGGCCGTCGTCATCCGTCTGGCCTCGGGGGGATACATCCAGGGCGGATTGTATCACTCGCAGAACCTCGAGGGAACATTTACCACGTTGCCCGGTCTGCGCGTAGTATGTCCCGCTTTTGCAGACGATGCCGTGGGACTCATGCGTAACGCCATCCGTTCGCGCGGAACCACCATGTATCTGGAACCCAAGTTCCTCTACAACTACCGCCCTACGTCGTCCAGCATGCCTCCCGAAGACTTCATCATTCCGTTCGGCAAGGCCAGGGTCCGCAGGGCTGGTACGGACGTCACCATCGTCTCCTATGGCACGGCCGTACACTGGAGCCTGCAGGCTGCCCAGCGTATGGAGGCCGAAGGTGTTTCCGTGGAAGTCATCGATCTTCGCTCGCTCGCACCGTGGGATCGTGAAATGGTCTTCGAATCGGTCCGACGCACCGGTCGGTGTGTCGTGGCACACGAGGACAAGAAGACGGGTGGCTTCGGCGGCGAGATCGCTTCGGCGGTGGGCGAAGAGCTCTTCCGCTACCTCGACGCCCCCGTGGCGCGGGTCGGATCGAAGGATACGCCGGTAGGGTTCGCCAAGAGTCTGGAACAGGCCATTCTGCTCTCCGTGGATGATGTCGTGGACGCCGTTCGCCGGACGATGGCCTTCTGAAAAATTGTCAGCCTAACTTGACACTGTCAGGTGGAAAACGTTGATAACCCATTAAAAATAATGAGTTAGCAGCGGCAGGCCGTAGTTGTTTTTCCTGCGGCACGTGATATATTTGCGTGCTTGGAACCGACTGGAGCGCACATGCACCGGAATGGGTGGCGTGTGTGCTTATGTGTTTGATATAGAGGAGTGCATGAGCACAGACATCGTAGAACAGGTAAACGACAAGGCACAGAGCGGCCCGGTACAGGGTTCCGTCGGTGCAGTCGATCGCATGCAGGGTAACTGGAAAATGCTTGCGGTCATCGCCGGCCTCGTGGTCGTGGTGATCGGAGGCATTTACTTTTATCGGCAGCAGAAGCAGACCCAGAACGTCGAAGCGAACGCTGCGCTTTCCAGGGTCCGCACATTCTTCGAACAGGGTGAGTTCCAGAAGGCGCTGACTGCCGACAAGGTGCCGCCCATGGGTGGCGAGCCGGTCAAGGGCCTGCTGGCGATCAGCGACGAATATTCGGGAACCGAGGCAGGGGCGACGGCGGCATTGATGGCCGGCAACAGCCTCTCGAATCTCGGAAAGTACTCCGAGGCCGCCGAGCAGTTCGAGCGCGCGAAGGGCGGCGACGCCATCGTGACGCAAGTCGGTGCTCTGACAGGACTTGGCGCGTGCAAGGAAGCCGAGAAGGACTATGCCGGTGCCGCAGCTCTCTACGAGCAGGCCGCCGAGCGCGGTTCGAAGTCGGGTCTGGAAGACCGTTGCTGGCTCTATGCGGGGCTCAGTTACGAAAAGGCCGGGAACAAAGAAAAGGCTGGGCAAATCTTCCGGACGATCGTCAAGCGCTATGAAATGTCCGAGCTTGCGCCGGCTGCCAAAAGCGGTCTGGCACGGCTTGGCATGGCAATTGATTAGAGAATCCCGGCGCATAGCGTCCAACAACCGAACAACGATGAAACAGAATAGAGTAAAGCATAATTTTTTACAACTGGAGGTAGTATGCAACGTTGGTTTCGTTTAAGCAGCCTACTGCTTGTGCTTACCGCCGCCTTTTCCGTGGTCCGAGCTCAGGACTACGTGGAGGTGCGCGGTAGTCTCCCTCCGGGCGCGGTGCGCGTATTCGTACGCGACACCGTCTACCGCATCAGCGGCACGTACACAATTGGTGGTACGCTGGTGATCGAGCCCGGAACCCGCGTGGAGTTCCTGCCGAACGGTCGACTCATTGACTCGACTGGCGGCCGGATCCTTGCTGACGGACGAGCGTCAGCCACGTACAATGCGAATGCGGTCAATCCGCTGCTCCCGCCCTATACGGGCTATGACGATCCTTCTTACTTCGGTGCTCCCGGCGTCGTGACAAGCACGATCGCCACGGAGCCGACGATCCATGCGTCGAAGCATGGCGTCGTATTCCACGTGGATCTCGGATCGGATCCGAATCTGCAGAACCTTACTCCTGCCGAAGCCGTCATGTATAAGGCTGCTCGTCTGGAGTACGGTGGTTCGCAGGCAGCGATCCGCCTGAATCCGTGGTTCCGTCAGAAGGCCGGCAATCCCATCGACGTTCGCCCGGCACGTATCACGTTCATCGCTGGTGACGTGAACAACTTCTCGCGCGAATGGGGTCACATCGTCGTTCTTCCGGGTGCGCGCGCCGCATTCTTCCGCGATGTCGACTTCCTGAATTTCCGCAAGGACACGACGGTCGACAACGAGCCGATCTACCTCGCGAACTCCGCTGGTCAGGCGATGACGCGTGCACAGCAGACGACGGCAAACGACAACCTGCTCCGTGCCACGAACGGTGGTGGCGGTGCCATCACGACGTTCTCGGTTCGTACCTGGATCGTCGGCTGTAACTTCCGCAACAACATGGCCCGCTTCCGTGGCGGTGCTCTCCAGGTACTCCAGGCTCCGGTCGACCAGTATGTCGGTACGCCCCTTCAGGTCTATCCGACGGTCAGCCAGGCTACGATCAACGCACTTTCGATCTATCCCGCACAAGTCAATCCGTATCTCACGGATCGCAAGACGGCACAGCCGATTCAACAGAATCTCCGTGCCATCGACCTTCTCTATACGAATGGTCCGGAACCGGCTCTGACGGATGCCGAGCGTCAATCGCTCGACGATGCCCGTCTTGCCATGTACCTCGGCCGTATTCGTCAAACGCGCTTCATCAACAACCGCGTTCTTCTTTCGGATGTCGATACGGTTCGTATCGGTGGTATCCGTGTCGTAACGGACGTCAACCGCCCGGCTACGGTTCATGGAACGATCGACCGTTCGCACAAGAACGAAGCCTTCGGTGGTGCCGTCTATATCGCCGGTCGTAACAAGATCCTCGTCGGCCTCGGTGTCAACGACTTCCAGGGCAAGGACACGATCGAATTCGTCGGTAACTACACCGAAAACCGCCAGCAGACGGAACTCGTCAACAACCAGCGTACGCACGGTGCCATGGGTGGCGCCCTCTACCTCGGTGGTGACAGCACGAGCATCTATCTCGCAGGTCGCTACGCTTCCAACAAGACGATCGTTCCGTTCATCACGGACGTCAACACGACCAACCCCATCACGTCCATGGCTACCTACTCGCAAGGTGGTGCCGTGTACGCTGCAAGCACGGTCGGTGAAGTACACGTCCGCGGTGGTCTCGACAACAACCCTGCCACGCACTTCCTCTCCAACGAGGCGGGTCGTGGTGGTGCCATCTACGTTGCAACCACGACGAACGCTCCCCTGTCCCCGTACATCGGTGGTTCGGACGGCGTCATCGTTGCCCGCAACTATGGCTTCAACATCAAGTTCCGCGACAACAAGGCCGTTGCGGACGGTGGTGCCATCTATACGGAACGTAACATGATGGTTCACGGCGCCGGCGGCGTCAGCGGACCTCTCTGGGTATACGGTTCCACGTACGGTGTCGAATTCTCGAACAACACGGCTGGTTATTCCGGTGGTGCCGTCAGCGTTCAACTGCCGACGGGTCTGCCGATCGAACAACGCGTTCTTCGGTATGTCCGCGCCAACTTCGTCAACAACCGCGTCGGTGAAGTCAACGACTCGGTCGCTTCCATCGTTCGCGGTGGTGGTGGTCTCTACAGCATCAACGCCGACCTCAACGTCATCAAGGGTGTTGAATTCCGCGCCAACAAGGTATGGCACGGTAACGGTGGTGCTGTTGCCGTCGTGACGCCCGATACGCTCACGCGCAAGCGCTTCGTCGTAACGGATCTCGACAACATCATCGACAACGCCCAAGGTGTTGCCGTCGGTTATACGCCCCGCAACGACGTGTTCACGTTCCAGACCGCTTCGCCGCGTCCGGACGAACGCATGCTCACGCGCTTCTACGATAACATCGCCATCGCCAACCCGAACCGTCAAGGTAGCGGCGTGACGCAACGTGGCAATGCCAACAACCTCATGCACCCGGGTGCCGGTATCCGTGAAAACGGTACGGGTCTCGGTGGTGCCGTCTACATCCTGGACAGCATCCGTGTCCGTGTCGACACGTTCGCCTTCGATCGCGTCCGCATCCAGAACAACACCGCATGGTCCGGTGCCGCTATCTACTCCGACAACTACGATCTCAAGCTCGCTCTCCAGCGTTCGCTCATCACGGGTAACACGGCTACGAGCGACATCGGTCGTACGACGGACACGATCACGGGTCCCTTCCTCGGTGACGAGAACCTCGCATCCAGCGACATCGCCGGTGCAGTACTCTATGGTGAAGTCGTAGGCCCGCTTCCGTGGACCTCCTACAGCTACGCCGCAAACTCGATCTACGATAACAACGCCCGTTTCATCATCCGCCTTCCGGACGCTCAGGACACCAAGGGTGTTCTCGCCGGCACGACGGGTATCGGTTTCGGTGGCGTCGACACGCTCCGCGGCAACTACTGGGGCCGTACGGAAGCCAACGTCAACACCATCCTTCCGCTGTCGGGCAACCAGACGTTCCAGCGTACGCAGGAAACGTTCTTCATCGCAGGCAATGGCAAGACGCACCTGCGCTTCATGCGCATTCCGTCGAACAACGTGACGGAACAAGGTCCGTTCGAATCCACGTGGCGCTTCACGTACAAGCCGATTCCGATCTATCAGATCCCGGATACGCTTCTCATGGAAGGCCGCGTCTATGACATCTTCGACAAGGGTACGGACATCAAGACGGCCGACTACTCGCGCCGCCGCATGTCGCCTATCGAAGACTTCTCTGTCGGTATTCCTCCGGCCATCCGTCTGTTCGCAGATGCTACGCAGCCTTCGAACAACAAGTACGTAAAGCGTACGACGCGTGATCCGTTCGATGCCGAAACGTTCGATTACATCGGCAAGGTCCAGACGGAATTCATCGGCGATCATCCGATCGGCTATCCGCTCTTCCTCGAAGCTCGTGCCGATTACGATCAGACGGCCGAAATCAGCAACAACGATCCCCGCGCGATCAACGAATCGGTATTCTTCGTCATCAACGAACGTACCGGTGACTACATCCGCGTCAACATGAAGCAGAAGGGTCTCACGGACACGACGTTCCGCGCTCGCGTAGAACTCGTTCCGGACTCCAGCTTCGGTGGCGATCCGAACATCCGTCGTTCGTACGAAGGTCTCTCTTCCTACGGTACGGGTGCAACGCTTCTCTCCGTACTCGCAGCCAACGCCGTTGCAGAAGATTCTTCCGCACTGGCTGGCCGTCGTTGGGAAGGTTCCACCGTTCTCGGTGAACTCGGTGGCAATGGCTTCCGCCTCGGCAACCGCCCGGGCCTGCCGTTCTCCAATACGGGTAACGACGGTGGCAAGGAAACGTACTTCGGTGGCGAACGCTACCGTGCTCTTCCGGTCCGTGAAGGTGACGAAGTAACGGTCGTCTCCCGTACGGTACTGTGGAAGGAAGGCGTGATTCCTGCCATCAACGGCGCTCTGTCGTTCCGCATCGGTTCGACGTCGAATCCTCCGGTTCTCACCGGTGCTGGCGATACGCTTGCCAACTCGCCCCTTCTCCACCCCGAAATGCGCAACCGCGTCTTCGTGACGGAGAACCGTCTCTACACGCCGATCACGGCAGCACAATCGCCCCGCGGCGGTGGTCGTGGCAGCTGGTTCAACGAACCCGCTTCCTATCCGGCCGACTCGACCGGTCAACCGATCGTATCTCTCGATTACACGGAACGTGACTCGATCTTCTCGATCACGGCCGTCGACATCAACCGCTTCTACGATCCGCGCGTGATCATGGACTCCACGAAGGGTGCCTACCTTTCGTACTTCTGGAAGATCAGCGACGACAACTCGGCTCTCAAGTACTGGCTGCGCGACACGCTCGTCGACGCCGGTGACGACAACAGCACGAGCTGGGGCGCTGTCGGATACCGCATCCTTCGCGGCCGCCCGATCAACCCGTACATCGTTCCTGGTGGCGAAGAGATCGAAGTGACGGCCAAGAACTTCCCGCCGTCGCTCGAAATCGTCGACACGCTCCGCAAGGCTGGCTATAGCGAAGACGTCATCAGCCGCTGGCTGTATCTCTATCCGAGCTACTTCCACGCCGAAGAGTACGACAACAACTCGCTTCCGCTCGACCAACGCGATCAAGCCAACACGAATGCCCGCTTCCTGCAACAGGATACGGTCAACTACGGCTGGCTGGACACGACGTCGTATCGCTTCCGCATCTACGTGGTCGATTCGATGCCGCGCTTCCTCTGGGCTCACAAGCCGCCGCGTACGGGTGGTCCGCAGTACACGAACTTCCTTGCCGGTGACACGACGATCGTTCTCGATCCCACGACCGTCGACACGAACACCTACAAGAACGGTGAGTACCTGGATACGCTCCGCATGCTGGTCTCGAACTCGCGTGTCGGTCGTCGCCTCGTCGCTCCCAACGCCATCACGGATGAAATCTATAACAATCCGCTTGGCAACAACAGCCGTCAGGCTGACACGGTCAACATCCAGTATGTCGCGAACCTGACGGACTCGCTCCGCTTCATGCTCGACGTCAACACGGATGATGAATTCGAAGACAGGGCTGCCGTGGACAACAACCGCGCGATCGTACAGCGTTACGGTGCATGGGACTTCCGCTACGGTAAGACCGCCTATGGCTTCCTCTCGACGGCCGTCCGTGAAACACCGGGCGACACGACGCTCGATGAAGTCCAGATCACGCGTCCTGTCTGGATGTCCACGCAATACATGCGCAAGTACAACAACGGCGCACAAGCTGACCAGTTCGGTGAAGACTTCATGACGAACGGTCAGATCAACATCCGTATCGCTCGCCAGGAAGCCATCAACCTGCTCACGCCGGTTGGCCAGGTCAACGACGATCTCAATACGGACACGCTGCTCACGATCGTCGCCAACGACGGTCACGGTGGCATCAACTACTACACGCGTCGCGTCTTCGTGAACCTGCAACCGCAGATCATCACGGCTGACCTGCCCGAAGCTCTCGAGGATGAAGACTACAACGTCCATCTCCTCGATTCCGCTCGCCGCATCAAGGTCTACGATCCGAACTGGGGTCAAGCTCAGAACTTCGAACTCATCTACACGGATGAAACGCGCGATAGCGTCGCTATCGACCCGTACTTCGAAGAATCCGGCAAGATCGCTCTGAACAAGACGACGCCGAAGTGGCTCAAGATCAATCGCGAATCCGGTCTGCTCTACGGCACGCCGCGCGTGACGGATACGCCCTACCCGGATACGGTCGTTCAGGTAACGGTTCTCGTGACGGACAAGGGTGGCCTCAAGGATCAGCGCACGATCAATCTCACGATCCGCGCTCGCAACCACGAGCCGCACCTCTTCTCGTCGCCGATCATCAAGTGCGTCGACTTCGGCAAGCCCTACGAAGACACGATCCGTGTAACGGACATCGATCTCAAGCGTACGCAGGCCGCCAACGAGCAACTCTCGTTCTCGGTTCTGGATACGCCTGGTGACTGGGTCTTCACGCCTGCTACGCTCTCGAGCCCGATCGCAGATACGCAAGTCGTTCGCATCAGCACGACGAACCTGCAAGGTGTACCGGTCAACGGCCGCATCCGCATCCAGGTTGTCGTGACGGACAAGCAAGGCCTTGCAGACACGCTCGTCTACCAGGTTGCCGTTTCCGCTGAAACGCGCTTCTCCGCTGACGTCCGTGTCGAAAACAACCTCGGTGCCTTCCAGGTCCTGACCTTCGGTCTGAACAAGACGGAAATCGCAACGCGCGGTGACGAAGACGGCAGCTATGGCCGCCTCGACTCCAACTATTGCGAATACGAACTGCCTCCGGTTCCGTACATCGACGTCTTCGACGCTCGCTGGACGATTCCGAACCGCAACGGTACGCTGCGCAACATCTTCCCGCACTCGGCTACACCTGGTGAAGCCATCTATCGCGCCCGCTTCCAGGCTGGTGGCGAAACGGGTCAAAGCTCGGCTTACTATCCGGTCAAGATCTCGTGGTGTCGCAATCAGATCCCTGATCGCACGACCGACGAACCGGGTTCGTACTACATCCGTGACGACGTATCGAACGGTGCTCAGTTCAGCTTCAACATGAAGACCGGTGAAGGTCGTTCGGTTGCTGACATCCAGCACAAGGTGGCCAACGGCTGCGATACGATCATCATCATCCGCGACGCTCTGAAGGGCTTCATCATCGTGTACGATTACACGACGGCTGTCGACAACGAAGGCACGATCACGACCGATCTCGCCATCACGCAGACGGCACCGAATCCGTTCAGCAGCTCCACGGCTATCTCGTTCAGCACGCCTGGCACGAAGATGATCTCGGTCGAGATCTATGACGCCATCGGCACGAAGGTTGCCACGCTGGCCAACGACATGTTCTCGGCAGGCAGCCACACGATTGAATGGAATGGCACCTCGAATGGTGTTGCTCTGTCGAGCGGCCTCTACACCGTCCGCATCGCTGACGGTACGAAGTCGGTCACGCAGCAGATCGTTCTCGTCCGCTAATCTCGAACACGAAGAGGCCGGCATCGCGAGATGCCGGCCTGCTTCCCGGCTCTCGAAGAAAAAGCAACATAATTGTAACCCATGGAGTCCAGTATGAAAAGACAGGTATTCATTGCTTCGGCAGTAGTACTCTGTTCGATTGCGATGGGTGCGGTGGACGGGATGGCGCAACAGATCTTCAATCAGTTTCGCCAGCCCACGCTCGAGGTAGGTCGTCCCTATCGTGACCTCGATGTCTGCCCCGTATCGCGCTTGAACAAGAACGTACTCCCGCCGACGGCATTTGTGCTACCGCCGACCAACATCAACGACGTTGATGACGGTTATGCGTTCGTTGCTTTCCCGGCGACGTTCCGCTTCAACTACAACGGTCAGGAGCAAACAGGTATTTGGGTTAGTGTCAACGGTTTCGCGACCTTCGACAACACGAAGCTTGTTCCCGCCAAGCAATCGGTGGGTCTCTTCACGAATTCCGCATCGTATCCCGACAATGTCGTCGCTCCCTTCTGGGGCGATCACCGCTACCGCATGCCCATCGATGTGGCCGGTGGTTACATGCCTTCCGAGATCTCGTGGGCATTCGACGTCGATCGTGACGAAAACTGCGATACGATCAAGCCGGTTCGCCGCTGCCTGATCATCCAGTGGAAGAATCTGAACATCAACGACCAGTCCATCAACTCCTCGGTCGGTAACTTCCAGGCTCGCCTGTACGAAGCTCCGTCCGACGACAACTACCAGGGCGATATCGAATTCGCCTACGGTCAGGTCGGTGGCAATCCGTATACGTCCAACACGACGGTCGTAACGCGCAACGCCACGGTCGGTATCAAGGGTAACGGTGGTTTCCCCGGCTTCCTTTCCGACTTCTGGAACGGTCTCGTCTATGTTCCGGCTCTCGGTGCGAACGTCCGTACGGACAGCACGTCGATCTGGCAGCCTTCGGGCGGTCGTAGCGACGCTGTCATCCGCTTCACGGCTATCGTTCGCTTCACGTTCGACATGTGGGGTTACGGTGACGCCGATACGTCGGCTGCCCGCAACCAGCGCCACGAGAACCTTCCCCAGAATCGCCGCGTAACGGCCAACGATGCACGTGTCATCATGCGTTCCATCGCCACCGGCCGCCTGCTCGATTCCGTCTGGAAGCGTCAAGCGTATCAGGGCGATGTGAACCACTCCGGTCGCTTCTACTTTACGAAGCTCAACCGTGCGTTCACGGCCGACTCGATCGATCCGATCCTGAATCCCACGCCGCCGCACATCGTCATCTGGCGCCGCACGATCGACGTCGAGCAGTACTTCCCTGGTCAAGTCGTTCTGCCCACCACGGGCAAGCAGGTCCTTCGCGTGATGTTCGAAGGTGATGGTCTCTACGGCGTGAACGGACGTGCTCCGGACGTCAGTAACCTGTCCCAGATCTATTACGAAGTGACCGAGTACGATGCCGCACTCATCATGCGCTATATCTCGGGCCGTCTGCCCTACCTGCCGTGGATCTATGACAACGATACCGTTGGTCCCCACTTCGGCAAGGTCGGCGACATGAACACGGCAACCGACATCACCTTCGGTGCCGCTACGCCGGTCGGTAATGGTCTCGTCCGTATCCCCGTCTTCGTCAACGGTGCGGTTTCCGATGCCTTCGGTGTGAAGTTCAACACGAACAGCCCCATCGAAGCACTGACGCCCGTCAACAGCGAAAACGGTAAGGTTTCCGTCGACAACGGCGACAACGTAGCCGTCGTCATCGGTAACGGTTCCTTCGAGCAAGGCAAGCCCGTCGCCTACGTGACGGTCAAGGAACAAGCTTCCTATGCCTTCTCGGGCATCCGCTTCAATGAGCAACAACGTGCCGATCAGGCGCTGAACAACGGTTCGGCACAAACCGACAACATGCTGTCGGCCTATCCGAATCCGATGTCCACGTCCACGTCGTTCGCCATCAATCTGCCTGTCAACGGTACGTATACGGTTCGCGTATTCGATACCTTCGGCAAGCTGGTCAGCACGATCTTCGACGGCGCTGCTACGGCAGGTACGCTGTCGGTAACGTGGGATGGTTCGAACGTCGCTGCCGGTGCCTACATCGTCCGCGTGGATGGTGAAGGTGTGCAGGCATCGCACATGGTTACCGTCGTTCGTTAATCGAACGTCCGGAAGAGAAACATGACGAGGTTCACATTGCTGCTGGTCATCCTCGGGATGACCAGCAGCATCGCCTCGGCACTCGCTGCCGATACGCTCAAGGTGACCAGCCAGCGTATCATCGACATGTGCGGCCAGGAACAGCGTTGGCTGATCGTGGCCGATATCGGCGAGGTATATGTTTCAGACAGTCTATTGTCCTTTGATATCATACTTGGATATGACGCATCCCGGATGAGGCCCACGACAGGGTTGAAGTCCGGAACGCTGTCCGAGCAACTGGATCTCTTCGATAGTCCATATTTCAACTTCGTGACGAAGGGTGAGATATGGGTTTCGGCTGCAGGGCTGACCAGGCCGGCGCGTGGCAAGCTGCCACTCTTCGCCGTAGCCGGGGACTACATCGGAACCTGCAATCAGTCGACGAACCTGACGGTGGCCTTCGCACCAGAGTTCAACGAGGAGTTCAAGCGCAAGGTCGAGGTCTACAGGACCGATTCGGTCGTCTCCGTGGCGATACCGAAGAGTCGTCCGGATCTCGGTGCCTTCCCGACCGACCTGGCATTGCTGATGGAGGGAAACGATTCCACGGCCGAGGGTGAGATCGTTCTTCGCTGCAAGGGCATGAAGGACAGCCTCCTGAGCCTCGAGCTGGCCTTGTCCAGACCCGACGTCTTCGAGATCGTCAGCGTATGGTCGGAAGATGCCAACGTCAAGGACCTCGAACTGAGCGGTAACCAACGGGATACTTCGGGCGTTATGCTGAAGGTCAACGTACTGGCCGATTCCGTGACGATCCGATACAGTGTACGTTCCCTGACAGACAGCAAGGACACGACGGAGACGCTCTCGGTACACATGACGTCGTCACTCGAATGTGGATGTATCAGGCCGACGGGTAGCGCGGACATCTCGCTGCACTCCAGGAAGCAGGACACCACGACGGTCGATACGGATGTTGATGAAGCCACTGACTACATCGCTCTTCGCGATGGAACGATCATCGTTCAGTGCCTTCATCGGCAGCCGGAATCAATCACGGTATACTCTTTGCTAGGAGAAGTCATCGCACAGGTGACGGACGTCAAGGAGAATCGGGTCCAGATTCCAGTGCAGTCAGCCCCGGCCGGCCCGCTCTTCGTGCAGATGGTCCGCAAGGGGCTTCCAAGTGTGAAAATGGTGTTGAAATAATCAGTTAATCTACTCATCAGAGGAGATCGTATGAATCGTCGATATGCTCTCTGGGGGGGCAGCGCCAAGTTGGGTGTTGCTCTTCTAATTGCGGTGTTGACGGGGCTCGGGTCCCAGCAGGCTTCAGCACAGAGGCCTGAGTTTCCGACCTTGTCTCTCACCGGCGCTGCGGCCGGATGGAACCCGGACTACTATCCTGACGGGCGCATCTGGATTCCGCGCAGCGGCTCCAATGGCCAGCGTCAGATACTCGTTCCGGTGTTCATCAAGAACTGCTGGCGCAGCACGGCTACACATGAGACATTCCCCATCTTCAGCTTCAAGATGAAGCTGCAGTATGACCGCAGTGCTCTCGAATTCGTTGGTGTCGAAAAGAATGGTCCGAATCGTGGTCTTCAGGGCACGCCGCTGGCATGCCTGGCCAAGGATTTCGAGTTCACGACGAACATTGCCGATGACACGACCTACCAGTCCGTCATCAATGCACCGGAAGCCAACCGTATCCGTGGCAAGCGCGTCCTGATCGATGCCATTTCGGCCAAGCCCCTGCCGCAAACCGGCAACGTCAATGATCCTTGCGATCAGCGTCCCTTCGTCGAGATGTTCTACGTCCGCTTCAACGTCATCGCCAACCCGGCCGGTGACCCCGTAAGCGCCCTGACGCCGATCATCCTCACGAACGACACGCTGTATTACAACGACTTCCAGGTCGGTAAGGAACTGCCCTTCCCCGATGATCCGCAACCGGGTCTCTATGCCGGTCTCGGTGGCGTCGACAACTTCTACATCGATGGTAACAACATCGAGCAGAACCGTGACGTTCCCCGCTACTCGCGTCCTGGTATGATCTGGCTGCAGGTAACGGACGAAATTCCGCGCCTGTCCTTCACGAACATTCCGGTATCGAACCGCCAGCAGCGTATCGTCGACTCCGTCGACAATACGAACAACGCTCAATGGTACGTCGTTCACCCGATCACGATCGACTACGGTTCCACGTACGAAGACACGGAAAACGGTCTCGGTACGCGTGACATCGACGTCATCAATGCCGTTCCCGGCTCGCGCCTCACGGAACTGCTCGTTCAGTCCGACCAACCCTGGCTGAAGTTCCGTTCCTTCCTCAAGGGCGGTCCTGGCGAAGTCAATCCGTTCGCTCAACCTGTCCGCGAAGGCGTCGTTCCGATGCTGGACAAGGGTATCCTCGGTACCATCAGCGGCGTTACGCCGATGGGCGACCAGACGGTTCTCCGTCGTGACCTGAACTTCCGCATCATCTGCGATCCGAACGAACTGCCCCTCAGCGATGGTGGTGAAGTTGCCGGTATCTATACGGGCTACATCACGTTCAAGTCGCCCACGATGGACGTATCGCCGGTTCGCCTGAAGGTTACCTTCATCTACTTCCGCGCTCCGTTCGAACCGAACGTGTTCTCGGATGCGACGAACTACGATGGTGAACCCCAACTGCCCGCACGCGGTATCCGCATCGAAGTCCGCAACTCGAACAATCCTATCGAGCGCACCTACCTCTACATGGGTGTCGGTCACCGCGCTACGGACTTCGTCGATACGCTCTTCGGTGAAACGATCTACTCGACGCCTCTCGACGCCTTCGGTGCCCGCTGGTATCCGATGGACAAGTCGGGCGTGGATATCTATCCCTACGGTCTCGGCGATCTGTGGGCCGGTTCGCCTACGCGTCCACAGGCTTCTTCGCGTGACATCCGTGACATCTACTCCGATACGACCCTTATCTACAAGTGTCGTTTCAACGCCGGCAGCGCTCTGAACTATCCCGTCGTCGTTTCGTGGGATACGGATGACTTCTCGCCGTCGTCGGATCTCTTCATCCGTGACACGCTGGCAGGTTCGCGTTTCAACGTCAACATGCGCACGGCTACGAGCATCGGTGGCACGAAGTATTCGTACACGATCCGTGATGCGGACATCAATGCCTTCATCATCGAGTACACGCTTCCCAAGGTGATCACCTATCCGGTCATCAACAAGGGCTGGAACCTTCTCTCGCTGCCTGTCAACCCGTCGTCCTCGTACTACAAGGACATCTACAAGAACGCCCTGAACATTCCGATCCGCTTCGCTCAGAACAGCTATCAGGCCAACGAAACGAGCCTCCAGCCTGGCGTCGGTTACTTCATCAAGTATTCCGATCAGATCGATCGCACGATCGCCGGTACGCGCATCCGCCGTATCGACGATCAGATGTTCCCCACACGTCTCTATGATGGCTGGAACACGATCGGTGCTCTCTCCACGCCGGTAAGCACGGAAGTCGTCAACCTGATCCCGGTCGGTGCTTCGGCTCCCACGATCGAAGGCGATATCTACCAGTACGTGACGGATCGCGGTTACCAAGCCGTTTCCGAACTCTCCCCTGGTATCGGCTACTGGATGAAGATCCGTGGTCAAGCCTTCCTCCAGATCCGCGCAACGAGCCAAGGCAAGAGCGGTGTGAACTTCTCGGCCGTTCGTGATGCCGTAACGTCGAACTCGACGCAAGTCACGGTTCGCGACAACAGCAACAAGAACACGAATCTCTACATCGCAGAACAAGGTACGGTTGCCGCACGCAACGTCTTCGAACTGCCGCCGGTTCCGCCGTACGAACTCTTCGATGTTCGCTTCAGCAACCAGTCGTATGTCGAAGAAGCTGCCAGCCCGGTCATCAACCTGCAAGGTGTGACGTTCCCGATGACCGTCACGGTCAACAACTCCGCTCGCAACTATACGGTTGTGAACGCTGTCACGGGTACGGTTCTCGGCCGCATCAACGCCAACGTCAACAACTCCATCGAGATCACGGATGCTCGCACGCCGTCCATCCGCCTCATGAGCGAAGATGCCGTAGCCGGCGGTCTCAGCGTCAACGTCACGCCGAACCCCGTTACGTCCATGGGTCTCGTGAACTTCACGGTACCGGCCGCTGGCCACGTCACCGTCAAGCTCTACACCATGGTCGGTGAAGAAGTCGCTACGATCATCGACGAAGCCAAGCTCGCCGGTATGTTCAGCGTCGACCTCAACGGTACCGCTCTCGTACCCGGACGCTATATCGTCAAGCTCGTGAACGGTAACAACGTCGTGACCAACACGGTAACGATCGTTCGCTGATCCGTGAATGCAGTAGTAAAAAGGCAGCAGGTTCCTGCTGCCTTTTTTTATTCTCGTCAACGCAAGTGCACCATGAATATCCTCGCAATCCTCTCGATGGTCGTGATCGGACTCGGCAGCGCCGCTGCCATGTCCGCCCAGATGGTGGAGTTCTCCCTGCGCGTCAAGAACATCACACCGCAGGGAAGCCGTGAATTCCCGTTCACGATCGCTGCACATCGCGACGCCACGAGCGGTCTCGACACCGCCCTGGGCGAACGCGAAATTCCCACGCTGCCCCTGCCTTCGGACGTGTTCTACGTGTGGACGGTGGCCCCGACGGCCGAGCCGCTGTGGCTCAGTCCCAAGGACGTCCGCCAGTTGAAGCCCCTGGAGCGCTTCCAGGAGACCTACGACGTCCGCGTGAACTGGACCGGCGGCTCCCTCGAGTTCTCGTGGAGCATGCCGATTCCTGCCGTCATCGACTCGGCGTACCTCATCGACGGATACACGGACTTCCCGGACAACATCATCAAGGCCCGGTTGAATTCCACCCAGCCCGTCGTGGTCAACAATCCCTCGATCAACCGCTACAAGGTTCTCGTATGGTACAACACCACGACCGTCGGTGTCACCGGGGAGAGAATGAATGCGGGGAACGATCGTCTTCGCACCTGGCCCGTTCCGTGCGGCGACCAGCTCGATGTATCGACGACGTTGACGGGTGGTGTCCATGCGTCGATCCATGACCAGCAGGGCCGTATTCTTCTGGAAACGGACGTGGCCGATGGCCGTGGAACGATCGATACGCGTTACCTTGCACCCGGCGCCTACGTACTGCACGTAGCCGACCGCACGGGCAACGTCCAACGTACCGTCTTCATCCGTCAATAACGAGACCGTGGCTTCGAAAGGAAACCATGAGCGGAGAACAGAACGCCAGTGAACAATCCCAGCACAAGCGGCGCTATCGCCGACGGCCGGAAGGGCGTCAACATCGTCATAACGTCGATCAGCTTACCAATGCCAGCGTCAGCGTCGTCATCCCGCTGCTGAACGAAGAAGAATCGCTTGGGGAACTGGCTCAACGGCTCGAAACAGTGCTGGAGCGCGTGGCACGTGGACGATACGACGTGCTGTTCATCGACGATGGCTCGACGGACGGATCGTACGACGTCATCCGTTCCATCCACAGCAGGAACAACCGCTTCCGGGCCATCCGGTTCCGTCGCAACAACGGCAAGAGCGCCGCACTCGGCGTGGGCTTCGCAGACGTCAAGGGCGATATCGTCATCACGATGGATGCGGACCTGCAGGACGATCCGAGCGAAATACCGGCATTGATCACGAAGCTGGAAGAAGGATTCGATCTCGTATCCGGATGGAAGCGCAAACGCCACGATCCATGGCACAAGACCTTCCCCTCCAAGCTGTTCAATGCCGTCACGTCCTTCATGAGCGGCATCAAGCTCCACGACTTCAACTGCGGGCTCAAGGCGTATCGACGTGAAGTGGTCGAGACCGTACAGGTCTATGGCGAAATGCATCGATACATTCCTGCCCTCGCACATTGGGAAGGATTCCGCGTCACGGAGATCCCCGTACAGCACCATGCACGGAAGTTCGGCTATTCGAAGTTCGGTGCGAGCAGATTCCTCAAGGGGTTCCTCGACCTGCTGACCGTGATGTTCACCACGAGGTACGTCAAGCGTCCGCTGCACTTCTTCGGCACGGTAGGCTCGCTGTTCGCCCTGATCGGACTCGTGACGGATCTGTACCTCGTCATCGAATGGTTCCTCGGCCTGACGTCGCTCAGCCAGCGTCCGCTGGCCCTGTTCGGCATCGCCATGATCATCGTCGGGGTCCAGCTCATCTCGATCGGTCTGATCGGAGAGCTGATCGTCAAGAACAATATGGAAAGCCAGCGATACAGCATCCGTGAACGACTCTAGGTAACCTTCCTGGCTTCCTGCTGTCGTTGGGAGTATAGGCCAAGTACGTCAAACGAATCGAGACCCTGAACCGTGCAGCTACGACATCTTCTTCTCGGCATCATCGTCCTTACCGGCCTCGTCGCATCCGCCGGCGCCCAGGTCCGCTGGCGCGTCTCGGCAGGGATGTCGACGGACTGGATCACCAACGACAATCCCGCAGTGTATCGTCTGACAGGCACCAGCGACTCCCTGGACGCTCCGCTCGGTGGCGCGCTGGACGGTATGCAGATGGGTTGGGGTATCCGCGCCTATGCGGATCTCGACAAGCAGAAGACCTTCCGGATTCCGTTCGGTCTCGACTATTTCTCCTACAGCGGTACCCAGTCCATGAATGCGCCGGCCTTCGCGGTACAGGTGCGCCACGATGTGGACCTGTTCACCGGCCATCTCGGATTCGAATGGTCGTTCGTGGAATTCCCGCTCGCCTTCGCCCGCGCCTACATCGCAGGTGAAGTGCGCGGTCTCTATGTAGCACCGAACACCATCACACGGTGGACCAGGATCACCCCGGATTCCGGGCAGTCCATTTCGAACACCGACGTGTTCAGCGGCAAGGACGGCGCCTTCCGTCTCGGCGGCATGGCACGTCTGGGCATCGAAGGTGAAATCTACTATCCCGTATTCCTCAATACGAGCGTAGCGTACGGCGTCATGAATCTGGTCGGACGCGATATGCGTTCCACGGCCGATGGCGGCCGCGGTGAGCTCCTTACGCCCAACAGACAGAACGAGGCGGGTGAAGGGCTTCTCTACCATCTGAACTTTACCTTCATGGTCCAGGTACGTCTGTGAGTCATACGGCCGCTATGGCGTATCGTCCGGATTGTCTGCACTTCAGGGGTGACGTGCCCTGCATACCGCACAAGCTGCATGGCGTGCATTGTACGGGCTGCGCATACTACGAGGAAGTCAGGGGCCGCATCCTGATCATCAAGCTCGGCGCCACGGGTGACGTCATCCGTACGACGCCGCTGCTACATGCACTGGAAGAACGGTATCCCGGTCATGAAGTGTGGTGGGTGACGGAGTCGCCGGACGTCCTGCCTTCACGCGTCCATCGCAAGCTCACGCTGAAACCGGAACACCTCCTCGTCGCCGAGTCGACGACCTTCGACGTCGTCATCAACCTCGACAAGGATCCCCATGCCTGCGCCCTCGCTTCGCGCATATCCACTGCCGAGCGTATGGGATTCGTATGGCGTGACGGACGCCCGGCTCCGGCCGATGAGCGTGCCGTACACAAGTTCCTTACGGGATTGTTCGACGACGTGAACAAGAGCAATACGAAGTCCTATCCGCAGGAAATCCTCGAGATCTGTGGTATGGAGTGGAAGCACCAGGAATACGTCATGGACGTGCCGACGTCCTCGCCTTTCGTCATTCCCGACGGACCTGGTGGCGTCGTCGGACTCAATACGGGCTGCGGAGATCGCTGGAGAGCACGCGAGTGGCCGATCGAATCGTGGATCGGTCTGATCGACATGCTGCATGAGGCAGGCCAGCGCATCGTGCTGCTCGGCGGCCCTGCGGAACACGAACGCAACGTCGAGATCGCTGAACGCACGAAGGCCCTGTACCGAGGGACCTATCCGGTGAAGCAGTTCTTCGGCGTCGTGAATTCCTGCGACGTCGTCGTCACGACGGTGACCATGGCCCTGCATGCGGCCATCGGTCTGCGCAAGCATGTGGTGCTGCTGAACAACATCTTCAATCCGAACGAATTCGAACTATACGGCCGCGGCGTCCTTCTCCAGCCGGAGCGGCCCTGTCACTGCTATTTCAAGCAGAGCTGCACGCACGACGAATACCAGTGCATGGACCTGTTGTCGCCCGTCACGGTGTTCGACGCGGTGATGTCCTATCTCTAGGGACTTCTCCGGTTCCGTCCGGTGAACGTCAGACGGTGCGCTCGGGCTTGCCGAGCATGATGCGCCATAACAGGCCGCGGATGAAGCCGGTTCCATAGCCCAGCATCCGTACGAACGAAGCCACCACGCACAGGATACCCAGCCACGGCGATCGGAAGCGCAGCATCCCTTCGAGAAGGATGATGAGGGCATAGGCGCCGATAGGATAGAGACCGATCCAGCCATACGGAACGAACAGGGTATAGAACGCCACGATGACGACATAGGCGGTGAAGGTCGCGGGAAAGAAATGCACGAGCTTCAGCGAACCGGGATGTCGTACGGTCGTGTCGATACGGGCCATGCCCGCTTCGTGCATCTGTCCGAAGAACGTGACGAGATCGCCGTGCCTCTTGTGATGGACCCAGGCATCGGTGATCAGTTCGACCTTGAAGCCATGCCTGCGCATACGGATGTGAAGATCGACGTCGGCGCCGGACGGCATCCGCGAGAAGCCTTCGGTGACGTTGAAGACCGTGCGTGACATGCCCATGTTGAAGGCATGCGGGTAGAAGGTTCCACCGATGCGGACGTTGGTACCGTAGCCACCCGTCGTGAGCAACGCCGTCGTCGAATACCCGATCGCCTTCTGCATGGCCGTGAAGGAGTCGTGGATGCGATCAGGTCCACCCCACGCATCGGGATGACGCCTCGTGACGACATCGTCGATGGCGGCCAGGTAATGCCTCGGCACGGTGCAGTCCGAGTCGAGGAAGATAAAGTAATCTCCCGACGCCCTGCGGCACCCGTAGTTCCTGCTCGGTCCGGGCCCGGACCGGTCCTTGTCGTAGTGGGAGATCGTCAGGCGTTGTCCGTAGGCCTTGCACACATCGTGCGAACGTGTCGTCGATCCGTCTTCGACGACGATGACTTCGAAATCGCGGAACGTTTGTTCGGCAAGACAGGACAGCAGGTCGTCGAGTTCGTCAGGCCTGTCGTGGACAGGCACGATGATGGAATACTTCATGGGGTGCAAAGATACGTGTGTAACTTTGCCCCTTCATGATACGATCCTTCCCAATCGCCGATAGTGTCGGCAAGCCCGCATGAAGACCGTACTGGTCGTAGCCTATCACTTCCCGCCGGGAGGCGGGCCGGGCGTACAGCGCGTCCTGAAGCACGTGACCTACCTTTCCGACATGGGATGGAAGCCCGTCGTGATGACGGTGGAGAACGGTGATTTTCCGGCGCGTGACGAATCGTTGCTGGCCAGAATTCCTGCGGACGTTCCCGTACATCGTATACCGATCCTCGAGCCCTACGATCTCTATCGCAAGCTGATCGGAACGAAGGGTGCTGCCATCGACGTCAACGTGAACAAGACGGAAGGACAGCGGAGCGGCTGGAAGAACGAGGTCGCGGAATTCATCAGGGCGACGTTCTTCATTCCCGACGCACGTGCAGGATGGCTGCTCACGGCCGTCAAGGCCGGTGTGGGATTATGCCGTCAGTACGGTGTCGATGCACTGTATACGTCGTCGCCACCGTATACCTGCGCCCTGATAGGGCGGGCGCTGAAACGTCGCACGGGTCTTCCCTGGGTGGCGGGGTTCCGGGATCCATGGACGGGGTTCCTGACGACACCGGACAGGTGGTTCCTGCCTGCTGCCATCGACCGCAGGCTGGAGCGATCGGTGTTCACGCGTGCCGATGCGGTGGAATGCGCATGGCAGGGCATCATCGACGATGCCATCGGCAAGTATCCGTCGCTGGATCGCCGCAAGTTCCATCATGTGCCGAACGGCTTCGACTCCAACGACATGCCGGACGTCGCATATGAACGCAACGACAGGTTCACGATCACGTATACGGGTTCCATGTACGGACGTCGTAATCCAGGCGCCTTCCTGAAGGCTCTGGACATGCTCACGGCGCGGGGCATTCTCGGACCGCAGGACGTTCATCTGCGATTCGTGGGTCGCTTCGGTGACGATGTCCAGGCCATGCTCTCTGGCTCGGCGTTTGCTACGTCGGTGGAGAACATCGCCTACGTTCCGCATCGGGAGAGTATCGCCTATCTGATGAAGTCGGAGGCTCTCCTGCTGATCGTGGACGAGGCGAAGGAAAGTGGTGAAATCGTGCCCGGCAAGGTCTACGAATATCTCGGTGTGGGACGGCCCATCATCGCATTGTCGCCACGCGACAGCGCCATCGAACGTCTTGTGCTGGAAACCCGTGCCGGAATGTCGGCACCGCAGGACGACGTCGAAGGGATCGCCGCCATCATCGCCGGAATGTACGGGCGGTGGAAGGCCGGTACGGCCATCGGCAATCCCGACGTGGAAGCGATATCGAAGTACGAACGACGTGAATCCGCACGGGCATTGGCAACCATTCTCGACGAGGTGACATCGTGAAGAAGATCCTTGCAGCAATCATCGCCATCGTTATCGCCTATTTCGCCATCAGCCTGTTCTGGTGGATGTTCACCCATGTGTTCACGCTCATGTGGTCGCTGGCCAAGTTCGCCATCGTCGTCATCATCGCCCTGCCCATTTACATCATCGTACGACGGAAGCTGTTGTCATGAAGCTACGCACTGCCGCGGCCATGGCCGTTCTCGTTCTTTCCGCCCTTCCGTCATTGGCGCAGCCCACGGCCAATCAACGTCTGGCCGTCGGTATGACGCGTTCGCTCGTCAAGGACCTGTTCCAGAGCAACGCCGTACCGTACATACAGCCGATGGTAACGACGATCAATGCGACGTCGAATGCCAGGTTCTACAACTCGGCGCATGTACCGAAGAAGGTGGACAAACCGTACTTCAAGGTCAGCGTCAACGGCATGGTCGGCTTCATCCGTGACGATCAGAAGTCGTACACGCCGTCGCTGGACCTCGGTACGCCGTCATCGAGCCTGTTGTCCGACGTCGGCAAGTACGGTACGATCGACCTCGTCAACAGAAAGTTCATCATCAATCCGACGTTCGAGGATACACTTGGCCTGGCCACGTTGCTCATGCGCGAGATGCTGATCGAAACGCAGAAGCAGGGCAAGTTCCCGCTACCACCGTCGGCGCCGACGATGTTCGGTTACCAACCGGACGTTCGCGTCTATCTTCCGCCTACAGACACGCTCATCGCCGCCTTGCGTGGTCGTCCGGACTACCAGGCCCTCGTTGCCGCCGCCGGCCCGGGAGTCGATTCGACGCTTGCAGGTCTGCTCAATGGTCTTGCCCTTCCGCCGTATCTGACGCTTCCTCCGGGCGTGAACATGAGTACGCTCATCGCCGCCGTACCCCAGCTCGAAATCGGATCGCTCTTCGGCACCGAACTGCTCATACGCTTCATACCGCCCGTCGAGTTCGATCCCAACGTCGGCAAGTTCTCGTTCTACGGCATCGGTCTGAAGCACTCGATCTCGCAGTACTTCGAGGAACCTCCGATCGAAGCGGCGGCACAGATCGTCTATCAGGGCACGTCGCTCACGAATACCGTCGGCTTCACGGAATCGAGCCTCGAAGCCGATGCGCAGATATGGAATGCCAACATTCACGTCAGCAAGCAGCTCTTCGATTTCATGGACATCTATTCGGGTCTGAACTACGAGCGTATCGACGTGACGTCGACGTACTCGTATCGTCTGCCGCAGGAAGTCCTCATCGCCCTTGGCCTCGTGCCACGTCCACCCGATGGCCAGCCCGTGGATCCGGAAGCGATCAAGGCCGCCGACCCGTATCCGCAGACGAGCGTGGTCAAGGCCGGCGACACGAACATCAAATGGACGATCGGTCTTGCAGGTCAGATCGGCAAGCAGGGATCCTTCGGTTCCGTCCGCTTTTCACTGGACTATTCCGTGAGCCGCTTCAACATCTTCTCGGGTGGCGTGCAGGTGACGCTGTAGGGATAAGGTGATATCATTGCGTCACTGATCTGGCGACACTCATTGTGGCTTTTTGCCTGTATAGAAGTGGTCGGGCTGAGTACTCATTTCCTTCAGGAAGTTTTGGGCCTTTTGTGATTTGTATGATTTTAAAGAACTCTGTTTAATGAAGAACTCATGATCCTTGGGTGTATACCTGTTCAGCCACTTTGTATATGTGGATTCAGGAAGGACGAATAGTACACGAAGGAAGCGAACCGGTATGTGGTGTTTTTTCTTTTGAGAGGAATGAACGTCTTTGTCATCAATGGTTCCAGTAGCTTCATACCACCGTTTCTGGCTACCATTCTGTAAGGTTGTTGTCGTGCAGAGCCATCGTTGATCGACGGTAAGTATGAGCGATGGATCAGCTGTATATCTTGCTCGTTTGTCATTGAGATTTTGTTCGGATCCACAAACCTCGACTGCAATTACATCTGCACCAGTCAAGCCATAGAAGTATGCCCACAATCCGTCCGGTTGAGTTATTAAGCTATTATTGCTGGATGTCGATAAGCAAGGTACCGTCGGACCAGTAAGTGTCCTCTTTTGGGGTGCATCGGATCCAGTAGCCATTCTTTGGACGTGGGCCCCATCTATTTGTACGTTTAGGCCAAAACTCTATCATGATTCTCTTTGCTTCGCGATCTCTCATACTAATGCCCCTTGACTATTGGAATGTATAGAAACAAACAAGAGTATTCTTTAATGACCGCAATATTATAGTAAAAATCACTATTTACAGCCGCAGATTATCTCCCTCCACCACGATCATCCCGTCCTTCCTGAGTGCATCGATGATCGTACCGAACCATTGCATGTCGTCGTCCGATGGCGGCGTAGTCGTGATGCGCGTGAACAGCGTGCGCATTCCCATGCCGTCGGCGTGAACCGGGGACCGTAGGGTCTCCACGACGCGGCCGCGCCATATGCGGTTCGGCAAGCCCCGGAACGAGGGTTCCTTCTTCTTCGCACGGACACCTTCCGCCATCGTATTCGACGAAGGACAGATGGACGTCAGCGGGCACGCGGTGCATTGCGGCGAACGCGCCGTGCAGATCGTGGCCCCGAGGTCCATGACGGCATGATGCCATTCGGCAGGATCGTCATGTGGAATGAAGGCTTCAGCGATGTCGCGGAGTCGGGCATCCGGCAGGACGTCGATCGTCGTGGTCTGACGTTCGGCCGTGCGCGAGTAGACGCGGCGGATGTTCACGTCGAGGACGACCGTACGGACGCCGTAGGCGAAGCATGCGATGGCCGAGGAAGCGTAGGGGCCGATACCCGGTAGCGTGCGGAGGGTGTCCACGTCGTGCGGCACCACGCCGTCGTGTCGTTCCACGATGGCACGTGCGGCATCGCGCAGGCGCAGGGCCCTGCTGTTATAGCCCATGCCCTGCCATGCGCGGATGATGGCGGCATTGTCCGCAACCGCCAGCCCCCGGATGGAAGGGAAGCGATCGAGGAAGATCGGCATCTTCTCCGCCACGCGCGAGGCCTGGGTCTGTTGCAGCATGAATTCCGACACGAGGACCATGTACGGATCGACGTGATCGCCACGCCAGGGGAAGGCGCGTGCCGTACGACGGTACCAGTGAATGATGGATGTGCGGATGGAAGCGGGCATGGATGGATGCGAAGCTACGGGAAGAATGAATGTGTGGGTAAACCGTTCGTACCTTCGCGGCATGGTACGACGTTCAGCTTCAGAATCCATTTCGCCGAACATCTGGCTTACCGTGGTGGTAGGGGGACTCGGTTACTTCGTCGACATCTACGACCTGCTGCTGTTCGGTATCGTGCGGCTGGACTCGCTCCGGGCCATCGGCGTCAGGCCCGAAGCCATGCAGGACGCCAGCGAGCTCATCCTGAACATGCAGATGGTGGGCATGCTTCTCGGAGGGCTGCTGTTCGGTGTACTCGCCGACAAACGCGGGCGGCTGTCCGTGCTGCTCGGCTCCATCCTGCTCTATTCGCTGATGAACATCGCCAATGCCTTCGTAGGCAGCGTGCCTGTCTATGCCTTGCTGCGCTTCCTGGCCGGCATCGGTCTTGCCGGTGAGCTCGGTGTGGCCATCACCCTCGTCAGCGAGATCATGCCGCGGCATCTGCGGGGCTACGGCACGGCCGTTGTCGCGTCGATGGGCATCATGGGTGCCGTGGCAGCCTACTTCGTCCATCAGATCTTCAACTGGCAGACGGCCTTCATCATCGGCGGTGCGATGGGGTTGGCCCTGCTCGTCCTGCGCGTACGCGTGAGCGAGTCCGGCATGTTCCGGGACGTCCAGAAGCAGGAGGTCCAGCGGGGGAACGTCCTGATGCTCTTCAGGAACGGGCGTCTGGGAACGTATCTGAGTTGCATCGCCATCGGCATTCCCATCTGGTACGTCGTAGGTATCCTGGTGACGTTCGCGCCGGAGTTCACGAAGGAATCGGGATCGACGGCGACGATCGTTCCCGGTCAGTGCATCATGTGGACCTATCTCGGCCTCGCCATCGGCGATCTCGGAGCGGGCCTCGTGAGCCAGTGGATCCGGAGCCGCCGTCGCACCATCCTCGCCTTCCTGCTCCTCACCACCGCCTGCATCGTCTGGTACCTGTTCACACCGGCCAAGTCGGCGGCGCTGACCTACCTGCAATGCGCCCTCCTCGGCTTCAGCGTCGGGTACTGGGCCGTCTTCGTGACCACGGCCGCCGAGCAGTTCGGCACCAATCTGCGGGCGACGGTGGCCACGACCGTGCCCAACGTGGTTCGTGGCGCCCTGGCGCCCACGCTGCTCGCCTTCGGCGCCCTGCGCCGGTTCTATGCGGCCGAGCACGACGTCATGCAGACGGCGGCCCTCGTCGTCGGAGCCGTCGTCCTCGTTCTCGCATATACGGGCTGGTTCTTCCTCAAGGAGTCCTACGGCAAGGACCTCGACTTCGTCGAGACCTGATGCTGAGGTCGGCCGCCTTCGTATTTTTGCAGTCATGAACCACTCCGAACGCATCGTCATCCTCGATTTCGGCTCGCAGTACACGCAGATCATCGCCCGCAAGGTGCGCGAGGTCGGCGTCTATGCCGAAATCCACCCCTTCTCCATCACGCGTGAAGCGCTCGAAGAACTGTCTCCGAAGGGCATCATCCTTTCGGGGGGACCGTCGAGCGTCTATGACGACGGTGCACCCATTCCGTCCTTCGACGTCTTCGGCCTCGGCATTCCCGTTCTGGGGATCTGCTACGGTCTGCAACTCCTGGCCTATCAGCTCGGTGGTGCGGTGGACAAGGCGGCACGGCGTGAGTACGGACGTGCCACGTTGCAGGTGGACGACACATCGGACCTGTTCAAGGGCATGCCGTCCACGACGCAAGTATGGATGAGCCACGGCGATCACCTCACGCGCATTCCGGAGGGTTTCGAGCGGATCGGTCATACGGAGAATTCGGGTATCTGTGCCGTACGCGATCTGTCGCGGCGCATCTGGGGCGTGCAGTTCCATCCCGAAGTCCATCATACCACCGAAGGCAAGACGCTTCTCGCCAACTTCGTCCTCGGTATCTGCGGTTGTGCCGCCACGTGGAACGCATCGTCGTTCATCGAGGCGACCATCGCCGATATCCGCGCCACGGTGGGTGACGGCAGTGTGATCTGTGCGTTGAGCGGTGGCGTGGACAGTACGGTCGTCGCCGTCCTGCTGCACAAGGCTCTCGGCGACAGGGTCCATTGCATCCATATCGATTCAGGCCTGATGCGCAAGGGCGAGAGCGCCCAGATCCACGAGCTGTTCAAGAAGCATTTCGACATGAGCATCGACGTCGTCGACGGCTCCGAGATGTTCCTCTCCAGTCTTGGCGGTATCACGGATCCCGAGCAGAAGCGCAAGATCATCGGTGCGGCCTTCATCGATCTGTTCGACGTCGAAGCGAAGAAGTTCAGCGACGCGCAGTTCCTGGCACAGGGAACGCTGTATCCCGACGTCATCGAATCGCTCAGCGTCAAGGGACCGTCGATGACGATCAAGACGCACCACAACGTAGGCGGCCTGCCCGACTACATGAAACTCAAGCTCATCGAACCGTTCCGCGAACTGTTCAAGGACGAGGTCCGTGCCGTCGGCCGCGAACTCGGTATTCCCGAATGGTTCATCGAGCGTCACCCCTTCCCCGGTCCGGGTCTTGCCATCCGCATTCCCGGTGCCATCACGAAGGAGAAGCTGGACATCCTGCGCGAGGCTGACGAAATCTATCTCGAGGAAATCCGCAGGGCAGGACTCTACAACGAAATCTGGCAGGCCTTCGCCGTTCTCCTGCCCGTCCAGACCGTCGGCGTCATGGGCGATATCCGCACCTACGAATTCGTCTGCGGGCTGCGTGCCGTGACCAGCACCGACGGCATGACGGCCGACTGGTATCACATGCCGTACGACGTACTGGCCCGGATGAGCAGTCGTATCATCAACGAAGTGCGCGGCATCAACCGCGTGGTCTACGATATCTCGTCGAAGCCGCCGGCCACCATCGAGTGGGAGTGATAGTACCTAATGATGTCTCCTTGGTATGGAACATAAGCCATTCAATTACGTTGCTGCATTCCCCCTTCCTCTTGATGTACTGCCATTAAGACTGCGGGATTTGCTGACACCGGTTGGCTTATCACCGAGCCAAAGAGTCGAGGTTGCATGTAGGTATGAGTCCAATTCCAAGGGATCGGCTACCGAATATCTTCATCTCCTTATGGCAGTGGTTCCAGGAGCAAAAGGTGGGCCGATCAAAGTTCTTGATGAGGCCAATGATGGTGTTGTCGAATTTTCGGTTCCAGGTAGCGACAATCGTGGTTGTGTTGCCAAGTTTGTCCCCTCTATGTCGAACTATGACTACATCGTAGCAGCTTGGGGTGATAATTCATTCTACACCTACAATCTCGCCGAAAAAGTCTGGATGATTCTAGGATTGACACCCCGTTGTATTGGTAATGATCAACAGCGCATCGTCTATGATGACCTGCGTCGTCCTGAATTTGATGTGGTGGACGGTGAGATTTCGAGCGACTATCACTTCCATTTGAAACGAGACGTTACTTGGCGAATGTCGAACGAGTACCTTAGGCGATATCTGTGGTTGCGAGGTGCTCGAGGTATTAGGGTATTCTACTACGAGGCTATGCTGGAAGATACATCGTTGATACGCTCATTGATGGAAGGAAGGTCCCATATAGTCCTCAAACCCGAGGAAGGCGTACCTTGGTATGAATTGGATATCCGTGAGTACAACGGTGGGCTCTTGCTTCAACTACATGCCTCGGTTGAAGCCGTGACATCGGAACAGTGCCCTGAGCCGAGCGCAGATGGTATTCTTTGGCCAGGTTGTCAAACGCCCATGACAAGTCAGATCGCAGATTCAATATTCGAGCAACATCCTCCAGTCTATCTTGATGACCGTTTTCTGGAGAAGTATGAGCAAAGCGCATATTATGATTCGATGCCTTATCAGGTATATGATTACTGGGAATGTGGACCTTCTTATGGAGGGCAATGGAGCTTCACTGGCTGCAAGAGAGTTGGACGGAATCTGATTCGAGTGCCAATGCGTGAATTATATAAGCCGAAGCCAGAACGCGAAATCCTTCACGCGCACAAGTATGCAATGGGTCCAGGAGATATAGCCCATATTAATATGGATGAAGAGCACGTGGTTGCAAAGGTCCAACGGCTATTGGATATTCTTTTGCGATTAGGTGACGGTCTAGCGGTACTCGGTAAGGTAGCTGGTATTAAAAGATCTGCGTTCGAATGGACAGGATTCGATCGTAGGCAGGTAGAAGCAGAGCATTGGCGAGCATATCCAGAACTTAGTCGATTAGCTCAGGTTGCTCCACTAGATATGACGCAACAGTCGTTCTTGGCACGTTGCAAGAGCTTGCACGAAATATGGCAACGAATACCGAATGGTTCTCTCAAATTACTTCTTGAACGTGCTGGATGTCCAAAGGACAAAATCAAAGGACTTAAAAGCCTCAAACTTCTGCAGGTCCTGCTGAATATTAATGATTTGAACTTTCATAAGGAGGCACCTGATGCCTTGATCTCAGATGACGAACCCATTGATTGGCACGAGAACAACCCTGCCTTGGCTCCGCTGTTTCTGAATTACAATCTGAGGATTGCCGATGCACATGATGCCATAGATGCCTGTCTGAAGACTCTAGAATCTCTTGGTTTTGATACAGCGGGTATTAATTCTGGGTACGGGAAGGCTCTTGACTTTGTCATGGACCGTGTCATTGATTCTTTTACGGCAATAACTACTGCAGTTGAAGCCTTAGCAAGGCGACAGTAGAGAACAAGCCTGTACGACTACGGTGTTTTCAGTAACTTTCGGCTCATGTAGAGTTCTGTAGTCATCTGACTACCTCTGTTGTTAGTGATGGCGGATGTGTATTGTGCAGATCACGCCTCAGCAGCAACTCCCATCCATTACCCCTTCATATTCCATCCGTCAGGCAGCGCATGGATATGTTGGCCCTGTTCCGGCATCCGGAACATGAGGCCGCTCCGCTCCGTTCGACTATCATTACAGCATAGCAAGGGCATATCATGAAGGTTCTCGTTCCCATTTCCAACGGTACCGAAGACATGGAAGCCGTCATCATCATCGACATGCTGCGTCGTGCAGGATGTGTGGTGGTCGTGGCGGGCGACGGCAACGTCGTCATCTGCGCGCGAGGCGTACGTCTCGTGCCCGACATCACGATCGAGGAGATCAACGACGACGAGACCTTCGATGCCATCGTCTTCCCCGGTGGCAGCCAGGGCGTGCAGAACTTCATCGATAATCCCACACTCGAAGCCATCACGCGGAAGCACAACAAGAAGAAGGGGCTCATCGGCGCCATCTGTGCCGCACCCCAGGTGCTGCACGAGTACGGTCTGCTCCCGAAGTCGCAGACCCTTACCAGCCACCCGTCCGTCGCCAGCACGCTGGCTCACTATTCCTATTCTCTCGATCGCGTCGTGGAAGACGGTACGATCATCACGAGCAGGGGAGCGGGCACGGCGTTCGAATTCTCCCTGGCCCTGATACGTCGCCTGATGGACGGTGCCGTCGCAGCCCGCGTATCGTCGGATATCGTCCTGTACGAATGACATACGGAAGCCGGACAGGAAACATTGGTAATTTGCCCTTCCTATGAAACGATACCTCATCACCTCGGCCCTGCCCTATGCCAGCGGCATCACCCATCTGGGTAACGTCGTCGGTTCCACGCTGCCTGCCGATATCTATGCCCGGTACTGCCGCCTGCGCGGACGCGATACGCTCTGCATCTGCGGTTCCGACGAACATGGCGTAGCCATCACCATTGCAGCCGAGAAGGAAGGGTTGACGCCCCAGCAGCTCATCGACAAGTATCACGAAGCGAACAAGGCCGCGCTCGCGAATGCGGGCATCGCCTTCGACATCTACGACCGTACGTCGAACCCGATCCATCGGGAGACGGCGCGGGAGTTCTTCGCGCTGTGGCTCGACAAGGGTCTTCTGGTGGAGAAGGACGAGGACCAGTTCTACGACGAACAGGCCTCCATCTTCCTTCCGGACCGCTATGTGGAGGGGATCTGCCCGAACTGCGGTTACGACCATGCCCGTGGCGATCAATGCGACAATTGCGGTGCCTACTACAATCAGCTCGATCTCAAGAATCCCCGTTCCCTCGTGAGCGGCAATCCGCCCGTCGTCCGCAAGACGCGTCACTGGTACTTCAAGCTCAACGAATTCCAGCAGTGGTGCGAACAGTACATCGAGGCGCATGCCGGAGTGTGGAAGGACAACGTCCTGCAGCAGAGTCGCTCATGGCTCAAGCAGGGGCTGGCCGAGCGTGCCGCCACGCGCGACATGCAGTGGGGCATTCCCGTTCCCGTGAGCGGGGCGGTAGGCAAGGTCATCTACGTATGGTTCGAAGCCGTCCTCGGCTACATCTCCGCGACGAAGCAATGGGCGCTGGATCAGGGTCGTCCCGACGACTGGAAACGCTGGTGGTGCGATGCCGACACGACGTATACGGCCTTCCTCGGCAAGGACAACATCGTCTTCCATACGATCATCTTCCCGATCCTGCTGTCGACCCGTGCGGACGAACGGTACATCCTGCCCGAACAGGTGCCGGCCAACGAGTTCCTGAACCTCGAAGGACAGAAGTTCTCCAAGAGCCGTAACTGGGCCATCGACCTCGTCCAGTACCAACGGGACTTCCCCGAGCCGCAGCATGTCGACATCCTGCGCTACGTGCTCACGATGAACATGCCGGAGACGAAGGACAGCGACTTCACCTGGAAGGACTATCAGGCGCGTGCCAACAACGAGCTGGCCTCCATCCTCGGCAACTACGTGAACCGCGTCGTGCAGTTCGCACACAAGAATTTCGACGGAGCGGTACCACCGATCCCCGAAGGCGTCGTCTACGGCGAACACGAACATGCGTTGATGAAGGCCATCGACGAAGGGCTGAAGGCCGTGGCCGCCAACTACGACCAGTTCCGTTTCCGCGATGCGGCGACGGAATCCATGAACATCGCACGTGCCGCCAACAAGTACTTCAACGACAAGGCGCCGTGGAAGAGCGTCAAGAGCGATGCTGCCGATTGCGCTCTGGCCATGAACGTCTGCCTGCAGGTCGTCCATACCCTCGGCGTCGTCTTCGCCCCCATCCTGCCGGTGACGGCTACGACGATACAGCATCTGCTTCGCGTGGGTGCCAACAGTGGCGCTCCCGGGCAGGGAACGGTGGGCACGGACATCTGGATGGCATCGGCGACGCCTGCGCTCGCGGCCGGACATCGTCTGGCCGAACCGTCCATTCTCTTCACACGTGTCGAGGATGATGTGGTGAAGGTCCAGATCGAACTGCTCGGAGGTACGTCCGCCGCACAGCCCGCCGAATCCGCTGCGACTTCGGCACTGACTGCATCGGCGACGCCTGCCGTGGCCGATCCATCGATGATCACCATCGACGACTTCAAGAAGGTGCACCTGCGTACCGGGCGTGTCCTTACCGCCGAACGCATTCCCAAATCCGACAAACTGCTCAAGCTGCAGGTGGACCTCGGAACGGAGCGGCGTCAGATCCTTGCAGGTATCGCCAAGCATTACGAACCGGAAGCGCTCGTCGGACGCATCATCGTCGTGGTGGCGAATCTCAAGCCAGCCAAACTGATGGGAATGGAGTCGCAGGGCATGGTCCTCGCGGCCTCCAATGCCGACGGTACGCTGGCCCTGGTCACACCGTCGAGCGATGCCATCGAAGCCGGGGCCGAAGTCCGGTAATACGGGAGAGACGATGGAATCGGAAGAACAACCGGTACAGCCTGCACCGCCGCCGGCTAAGGAATCACCGACCCTCGTCAAACGACGTCGGCTGCTGAACCGCTGGAGCATCTTCGCGCTCATCTTCGTGAGTGCCGTGGCCACCGTGCTCTACGTGAGCAATGTGATCGCCATCAACAGGCTCCTGAAGGAGACGGACACGTTGCGCAAGTCGGTGGACTCGATACGTATCGTCAACCATAGTCTGCGGACGGAAGTCTACCGTCTGCAATCCTCCGAACGCATTACCCGCATCGCCACGGAACGGCTGGGTATGATTCCGCCGCCCAAGGCCCCCACCGTGCTGTCTCCCAGGTGATCATGGACGACAACGCGCAACAACCGCCATACGATCCGATACGCTGGAAGGTGGGGCTGCTCATCCTGGGCTTCGCCATCGCCTTCACGGTCGTGGCCGGCCGCCTGTTCTGGGTGCAGGTCATCGACGGCGCCCGCTATCGCGAGCTGGCGAAGAAGCAGTACGAGTCGAAGGTCTCGCTGCGTGCCGAACGTGGGCGTATCCTCGACCGGCAGCGGCGGGACGTCGCGACGATGATCAAGACGACGTCGTTTGCCGCCGATCCCACCCTGCTCGAACATCCCCAGTTGACGGCCCAGCTCCTTGCCGCCGCAGACGGCAAGCAGGCCGACTGGTACATGGACCGCATACGGTCGACGGAAGGACGTTTCGTCTGGCTGGCACGGGCCGTCAATACGGTTCTCTTTCCCGTACTCGACACGCTTCGCGACAAGGGGCTCATCCGTGTCCGCGAGCCGAAGCGCCACTTCGTCTATGGGCCGGTGGCGGCTCAGGTGATCGGAACGACGGACGTCGACAACAATGGTCTGACGGGTCTCGAACTCCAGTACGATTCGTTGTTGCGTGGACAGAGCGGCTTCGTCGTCATGCTTCGGGACGGCCGTGGCCGCCTCAGGCCCGGCATCAATCCCCAGCGCGAAGCGCCACGTGACGGGTCGGCCCTGCAGCTCACGATCGACATCGACATGCAGCGCGTAGCCGAACAGGAACTCGAGCGCGGTGTGCGCGAAGCCGGAGCCGCCAGCGGAACCGTCATAGCCATCGAACCGTCGACAGGCGACATCCTGGCCATGGCGTCCTATCCGACCTTCGACCCCAATCATCTGGACAGGGCGTCGGACGATGCGATCCGCATACGCGCCATCACCGACGTCTACGAACCGGGTTCGACGATGAAGGCCATCACGGCGGCGGCCCTGCTCGAGGAGCGCAAGCTCGCGCCATCGGACAAGGTCGACGGTCACGGCGGAACGTATCAGATGGCGGACTACGTCATTCGCGACGACCATCCCGTGGGGCAGGTCACCTTCGCCGAAGCCATGGAGCAGTCGAGCAACATCGTCTTCGCGACGTCGACCCGGCTGCTGAACGATCGCGTCTACTACAAGTACGTGCGTGACTTCGGCTTCGGTATCCCGACGGGAATCGACCTTCCGGGCGAGGTGCGTGGTCGCCTCAAGCGTCCGAACGAATTCGACGCCTCGACGAAGATGTTCATGGCCTACGGTTACGAGCTCAACGCCACGGCCCTGCAGATGGTCAATGCCTACGCCACCATCGCCAACAAGGGTGTGATGATGCAGCCCCATATCGTGAAGGCCTTCTGTGCACCCGATGGTACTCCCGAGCGTGAAATACGCCCGCAGATGGTTCGTCGGGTCGTCGGTGAACAGACGGCCCGGTTGCTGACCGAGATGCTCGTCGGCGTCGTCGAACGCGGTACGGGCAAGGAGGCCCACATTCCCGGCGTACGTATCGCAGGGAAGACGGGGACGGCCCAGCAGCTCGAGAACGGCACCTATTCGAAGAAGGCCTATACGGCGTCCTTCGTGGGGTTCTTCCCTGCCGACAATCCGCGGGTGGCGATGATCGTGATGCTCGACAGGCCTACGGTGAGCATCTACGGTGGTTCGACGGCAGCGCCGATCTACCGTCGTATCGTGCAGAAGACCATGACGATGCTGGCCCTCGATCCGCAGACGCGTGATCGTATCGCCGCATCGGCATCCGCCGATACCGTCGTCGTACCTGACGTCAGAGGTCTGGACATGCGCACTGCCGATACCGTATTGCAGCGGCTCGGACTGAAGATCGGTACCGCCGATACGAGCACCGGCATCGTCCTTCGCCAGATTCCCGAGCGAGGCAAACGCGTCGAACGCGGGAGTGCCGTCACTGTCGAACAGCAGGCTTCCGCACCTGCGGCGATGGTACGTCCCGACGTCAGGGGCTTCCCTCTGCGTCGTGCGGTCACGGCTCTCCACAGTGCGGGATTCGACGTCCGTATCCGGGGCAGCGGGAAGGTCGTCGAACAGCAGTGGAACGGCAATACATGTGTCCTTATCGCCCGCTGAACCGTTCATCAACCGTTGTAACAATCCTCGATTCGATGGATTCTTGACCATCGGAGAGCTCTATGTTGTCTGTCCTTCTGCGCTTTGTCCTGCCGATCGTCATGATCGTGTTCTTCTCCGTCGCCGCTTCGGCGACGGAAGGGAAGGACCGTGACAGGATACAGCGGGATACGTCGCTCGACTACGGTGTGGTCACGATCGGGCTGGCCAAACGGGACAGCATTCGTCTCAATGGGTACAGTGGCGGCGGGGAGTTCCGTGTGATCCCGGGCGGTCAGCCGGGAATGCCGTTCTTCGTCCAGCAGCCGTATCGCTTTCGTATCGTCAATGGTTCCGTTAACGTGGTCGTCGACTATTGGCCACTGTCGGTCGGACGATCGACACGTGTGCTGACGCTTGCACGCGTTCCGGCAATCCTGCCTGTGAACGATACGATATGGATCACGTTGCGGGGTGAAGGTCGCAGCCTTACGCGCAGCGTGGACATCGATTTCGGTACGTGGATCACGGGAGATACGACATCCAGCTGGCGCTGGATGGAGCCCAGGGAAGGTTGGGGGCCGGACATCAAATGGAGAATCGAGGAACAGGATCTGGGGCGTGGATTCAGGGTGATGTCGGGCAGCAGCCCTGTCAGGGAGAACGATGCCCTCGGACTGCGTGTAGGATATTCCCCTCTCGTCGAAGGCGACTACAGCGGACGTGCGCTCATGATACGATCATGGAACACGGCCGTCCTCGATACCTTCATCGTCAACGTGAAGGGCAGCGCCTTCCGGCAGAAGATCCAGGACGCGACCATGCGGTTCGATTCGGATTCGGTGATGATCGGCAAGGTCATCCTCGACAGCGCCTTCATCAAACTGAAGCCGGCACCGACGAGACGTTACGGCTATGCCGTCAACAGTACGGTATCGCCGCCGACGGGTCCCGTCGTCGCGACTCTCGTCGCACCCATCGGCCTGAGCCTGGATACGACCGTCATCGTCAAGTTCGTCTGCATGCCGACGACGATGGCGAACTTCAACCAGTCCTTCATCCTGCGCAGGAGCAACGAGGAAGGAATCGTCGTCGATTCCACGATCATCAACGCCACCACCCAGGTCGTTCCGCGTCCGGTCAGCCTTTCACTGCGTCTCGGTCCGGAAACGACGAGCGTACGGACGGGGGATACGGTGACGCTGGTCCTGAAGGCGCGGACGAACGATCCTATCGACGAACCCGTGCGCTATTCGTCGATCGCCGCGACGCTCAAGTACAATGCGACGGTGCTCGTTCCACTGGACGAGACAGGTGAGGGTGGCCGTGTGGCCATCGGCGATACGGCAGGTTATACGTTCAGGAAGAATAACGCAGGCATCATCATCGACGGTCCGGAAACCGACGTGATGAAGATCCGGTTCGTCGCCGTTCTTGGTGACGACGATAATACGGCCATCACTCCTGATGATATCGTCATGCATCTGGCCGGTACGAACGACGACAGGCGTTTCAGGACCAATCCGGTACATGTCAAGCTTACCGACGTCTGGGACTATCTCTCGGGACGCCGTCTGGTGAATACGTTACGGGGAGGACTGCAGATTTCGGTAGAACCGAATCCGGTCGCGGCATCGTCCACGATCACGATTCCGGTTCTGCCCGCCGCTGCCGGATCCCTGCAGATCGTCACGCCCGTCGGGCAGGTCGTCGCCGATCTGACGGACGACGTACGGGCAGGAATCAGGACGTTTACGGTCATGTCGGGAACCGGTTCACGGCTGGCCCTCTCTCCGGGAACATACTACGCGCGTCTTCTGGTGCGGGACGACCGCGGAGCTACGGTGTCGAGTGTGGTACGCATGTTCGTGGTGCAGTAAGCTTCCCCCTATTTTTGTAGTGCATGCCCCACAGAACCGTATTGGGAATCGTCGTTTCATATCTGTCGCTCTGTGCGATAGTCCTCATTCTCTGTTCCAGGCATGCCCAGGCACAGTCCCCGTGGTCCGTGACAGCATCCGGCGGTATCACACTCATGGGGAGCAGTTCGTCCTTCACGACCATTCCCGGTATTCCCGTCCCTCCGTCCCGTGAGCCCCTCAGATATTCCGGACAAGGTACGTGGTCCGCACGACCGTCCTTCGCCATCGCAGGAGATATGCGGTTGTTCGGCGACCTGCACGGAGGACTGCGATTGGGATATGCGGGAAGTACGGCCACGACGGCCGCACCCGAACGTATTCCCATCGCGACGGAGCAAGGCGTCTATCTGGCGACCCTGCAGCATAAGCTCGTGACGTCCTTCACATGGTTCTCCGCCGAACCCTACGTCAGATACGAACCACTACGATGGCTGGGACTCGAGTTCGCCGTGCCGGTGACGTTCTTGACGGGCAGCACCTATACGCAGACGCAGCGCTTCAGCGATCCGGACGGCTTGCAGTTCACGGACGGCAGCGTGGAACAGCGTACAGGCGAGGGCGGCGTTCCCAATGCCCGCACGACCATTCCCATGATTTCATTGGGTGCGGAGGGGATGTTCCCGCTGGTCGCCGACAGCACGCTGCTCATCGTACCGTCCATGTCCTATGCCTTCGCCCTGTCCGACGTCGTCGACAATACCTCCCTGCGTTTTTCGGGATTGCGTCTCGGCGTGGGTATCCGTTACAGGGCACCTGGGCCGGTGCCACGGCGTGACACCGTACGGATCACCGACATCGTACGCGATACCACCGTCGTGCTGAGCCGTGACGTCAAGACCATCACCACGCAGTTCGCCGACAGGACGGTGGAACAGTTCGTCATCGGTGATACGATCCGCACCCTCGTGAAGGAGCAATACCGACGACTCGTACCCAAGCCACCGACGGTTTTGAGGGCTTCCGTCCAGGTTGCCTTCGTGAGTGCCAAGGGGGTCGTGAGCGATGACGCCCAGGTGCGGACGCATCGCGTGCGACGTACCCGCATCATACCGGTGATTCCGGCCGTGGCTTTCGACGAGGATTCGGTCACGGTACTTCCGGACAGGTACGTGCGCCTTAACAAACGGTCCGCAGCGAGATGGAAGGAAGAAACCGCCATCCGTATCGGCAGCGGATCTCACTGGCAGTACCAGGTCCTCAACGTCGTGGGAAGCAGGCTCCTGGCCTCGGGCGGAAGCATGCAGCTGGATGCGTATGACGACGGTACGGCGGAAGGACGACGGAACGCCATGCGGCGTTGCGAAACGGTGCGGGACTATCTCACGACGACGTTCGGCATCCCTGCCCGCCGTATCCCCATCTCCGTGCGCCGCGGCCAGTCCTCCCAGCAACCCTGGGTATTGATGTCGGATACGAGCGAGACATTGTTCAGACCGCTCACGGTCGTCGATACGACGTCGGAAACGCAGTTGCCGAAGGTCAGGGTCTCGCCCGACGTCGTCAGTGAAGCCGGTGTGGCATCATGGTCCATACGCATGATGCAGCAGCAGGGACGCCAGGTACGGGTCTTCGACGGCAAGGGAGACCTGCCCGACAGTATCGACTGGGATATGAATCAGGACCTCGACGCCCGCGTGGCGATGAGGGACATGACGCTGGTGGAACTGTTCGTGACCGACAAGGAAGGATCGTCCGTACGCAGTGCACCGGGCCGTATCGGTCTCAGGAATGCGTCGGTGACGGACATCTCGCTCGATATCGTCGAGGAACAGCTCGAAGTCCTCAAGCTCGTCGTGCCACCCTATCTCATGGTACCTGAGACGTCGACGCCGTCCACGACGGCATGGACACGTGTGGAAGAGTATCCGCCCGGCAGTTCCGAGCAGGCCGACGTGTGGTTCAGGAGCGGTCTTGCCGCAGCCGAGCGCGACTTCTATCGTCATGCGGAAGTGTACGTAAAAGAAGAACGGCGGCCGTGATACACGGGCCGCCGCTCTTTCACTCTACATACACACACACACGTAGGTAGGGCACTCTTTCCGATTCGCTGTTCTATCTGCCGTCCAGACTTTCCAGAGCGGTGGCGTACTTCTTCGTGCCGATGCCGGAAGCGTTCCCTGTACTGACTGCCTGCTTGAGCAGTCCGGCGGCTTCGGTCATGTTGCCGCGTTCCTTCGCCAGCAGTCCGAGCTCACCCAGGGCATCCACCTCGTACTGGGGCACCCGGACGCCACGGGCGTGGGTCAGGGCCAGGCGCAGGTAGCGCTCGCTCTCGTCGTAGTTCTTCATCCTGCTGCTGAGATGGCGTCCGATCTCGAGGGCGATCTGTGCGCCCTGTACGTCGTTGTCCGCGGAGATGGCGGCGTTGTAGTCTTTCTTGAGGTTTTCCAGTGTCGATGCCGGGCTGATGGCATCGAGGGAGACGGGTGCGGGTTGTTTGTTGACGGCGATGGGTTCCGGTGTGGGCGTGACGGACTTCATGTCCGGGCGCTCGTCGTTCTGCTTCACGGTGGCCGTGGCAGGTTGGCTCGTCGTCGATGGTGCAGGCAGGACCGCGGGCTCATCCTCGATCTTCGTCGCTACGATGACCTGTTGCTGCCGGGCGGCAGGATCCGCCATCGGCTGATTGGACGTCGCCGGGCCACGGTACAGCGAGTACGTACCGATACCGACCGCTACCAGCGCCGCTCCGCCTATCCATGTCCAGATGGACGACAGGCCGGACAGGATACCCTTGGAGGAGGTCGCCGAGATTACCCGTTCGGCGACGGTATTCTCGACATCCTGCAGGAAGGCCGTGGGGATGGCGATGACCGGGGTAGCCGTACGGAGGACGGATTCGACGGCGAGCATTTCCCGGACGGTCTGTGCGAACTCGGGGGACGCCGTCTGGCGTGCCTCGAATTCCAGCAGCCCATCTTCGCTCAGGGAGCGATCGAGGAAGCCGGCCAACAGTTCGTCGTTTGTCATCGTAGCTCGTTCAAAATCGGGGACATCGTGGTTTGGATCATCTTCTTGGCCCGGAACACGCGTACCTTGGCGAGGGACACGGAGATGTTCAGGGCGCGGGCGATGTCTTCATAGGGAAGATCATCGAAATACTTCATTTCAAGTGCTTCGCGGAACTCCGTCGGTAACTCGGCCAGCGCGTTATGCAGGGCCTGGCGAAGCATGAAATCCTGTCTATGGGATGTGTCTTCCTCGATCGGGAGTACGTCGTCCGTAAGCTCCAGCGTGTGTTTCCGTCCACGCAGCGATTTCAGGCAGTAGTTACGGGCGATCGTGAACAACCAAGCAGCAAAGGAACCGTCGGAGAAAGACGCGCGCTTGTCGAATACCGTCAGCGCGATCGTCTGGAACATGTCCTGCGCCTCATCATGAGTCCCCAACGCACGCAGGCAATACGCGTACAGGCGCTTGTCATAGCGTCGGAACAGGGTACGGAATGCTTGTTCATCCGCTTCGTCCCGTACCAGTCCGAACAATTCCTCATCTGATAACAAGGTGTAGGTCATGTTCATTGAGCGTTGTAGGCCAAGAATCCGTGCAGGATTGATTCGTTACAATCCGGATTCCGTGGAAGGTCAACATGATTATCTTTGCCCCCAAGTCGCTTGTTGCTATCCACTTATAATAACGATCCAGGTGCGGAATATGCGCAAATTGCTTTCCACCGTATTCATGATGACGGTAACGGGGCTGACTGCCCTGGCCCAGGACGGGATGACGATGGCCCCGTCCGTGGACTACGTCCTGAAAGTCGGTCCATCGCTCCACTTCGTGGGCGGAGGTATCAATACCGTGAACGCGGAAGGCCGGAAGGTCAACCCCGACTTCATGGCCCTTCCCGGCTACGGCGTGGCCATCTACGCCCCCTTCGGCTCGAAGACGAGCCTCGGAGCCCGCCTCGACGTCGGCGTGACCCAGTTCAGCACCCGGATGCGTCCGTTCGAATTCTACGGCGGCGAGTCGAACTGGAACGGATACTTCATCGAACGCTATCGCTACCTCACGATCGCTCCCACCATCAACCTGGCCGGTTTCCTCGTCGGCGCCGGTATTAACATCCCGATGAAGGCCACGATGGAACCGTCGGGCGGCCCGGAATTCACCGTGGACAAGACGACGCTGAAGACGGCCATCGATATCCGTATCGGTGGCGCGATCAAGGTTCTGGAGAACGATCTGGGCGTACTCAACGTCGAAATCCTGGCCCGCTACTTCGTTGGCGGAATTTATAATGATGGTCAGTATACGATGGGAACGGCCGTCGACAGGCTCGGATACCCCAAGACCGGCGTCACCACCGTGGAGAACATGGTTCCTGCCAGCGTGAGCATCGGTGCAAGCTATCTCTTCAACCTCGCTTTCTAACGAACGAACTACACAAGGAACCAAGACTATGAAAAGAACTGGATTGACGCTGGCCGCCGTGTGTATGCTCGCTCTCGGTACTGCCGGATGCGAGGATGGACCGACGGGACCTCATCCTGACCTCGAGCTGAGTACCCGCGTACCGCGGAGTACGTCCGATACGACGATGGTCGAATGGATGCTGAGCGCCAAGGCAATCATGTCGGGTGACAGCGTCGTGATGGTCGGCCGCGAATTCGTGAACGATACCGTTACGGATGGTGGTATCCGGCTGTTCGGACAATACACGGGTACCGAGAATGGTGCATCCATCAGCATCGCCTTCCATACGCTGCCGACGGAGCCGGGAGAATATCCCTGGAAGACGGCGCAGGTGGCGATGGGAGACTTCGGTGGATTCAGCGCTACCGTGACGGACGGCGCCGTCGTCAACGTCACGGCTCCGAATTCCGGACCGACGAAGGGCGGCGCCTTCTACGCCGTATCCGGCACGACGGTCATCACCAAGGTGCGCCGTGACGCGAATGGCGCCATCACCGGCTACGAAGGTTACTTCAACGGCAAGCTCCGTGGAGTATGGCCGGACAACTTCGTTCCTACGCAGGGACAGTTCGTGCCTCCGGGCTTCGACGTCAACAATCCCACCCTCGTCGGACGTAGTCTTACTGTCCACAGCGCACGCTTCATCACACGCAGCGCGTCGGTCGTGACGCCCGTACGGAATGTTCAGTGACAGCTACTGGGAAGCGGATCATCTCATGTCGTATGATGTCGCCGTCATCGGCGGCGGCATCATCGGCATGTCGACGGCCCTTTCGCTCGTCGAACAGAATCCTTCGTTCCGCATCGCCGTCCTCGAACGTGGACTGATTCCGACCGGTGCATCCACACGTAATGCGGGCTTCGCATGTTTCGGCTCGTTGTCCGAACTGTGGCACGACATCACGGCGATGGGCGGCAAGGACAATGCCATCGACGTCGTGCGGAAACGTATCGACGGTCTTACGGCTCTTCGCCGCCGATGCACGGACGAAGCACTGGGATACGAACAGCATGGTGGACATGAACTGTTCATGTCCGACGACGAGAGCCTGCATCGCATCGACGAACTGAATGCCCTGCTCGAACCGCTGCTGCATGGTCCTGCCTTCGTACGTCGGGACGACCTGATCGCACGGTATGGGTTCGACGGTGTTCGTGCCCTGGTCGCCATTCCCCACGAAGGCACGCTCCATAGCGGCCGCATGGCCGCCACTCTCGGACGCCTCGCCCGCGAACATGGAATCCACGTCGCCACGGGAGCACTGGTTTCCAGTCTCGATGGGGAATCCGAGCCGGCTTCGATACGGCTCACGATCGAGACTGCATACGGGCCGCGTTCGATCGCGGCCGGAAACGTCGTGGTCGCCACGAATGCCTGCATCGGTGACCTTTGTCCGGGCATTGGCCTCGACATCGTTCCGGCACGTGGCCAGGTCCTGGTCACGAGTCCCGTACCGGGTCTTCCGTTCCGGGGATCGTTCCATTTCGACGCAGGGTTCTACTACTTCCGGAGTGTCGGGGAGCGGGTGCTGTTCGGCGGTGGCCGGAACCTCGACATCGACGGCGAGCGCACAAGGGTCATGGACGTCACGCCGGTCGTCCAGGAACAGCTCGAGCGCCTGCTGGACCGGACCATCCTTCCCGGCCGTGACTACGTCATCGAGCGGCGCTGGGCCGGCACCATGGGCTTTTCCGCCGACAAGCGTCCGCACGTCGAACACGTCCATCCACGCATCGTCGTGGCCTTCGGCTGCAACGGCATGGGGGTGGCCCTGGGAAGCACGGTGGGCGAGGAAGCGGCCCGCCTCGTGACGGCCGCTGGCTAAAGTCGTATTTTCGTGGGATGAAAACCCCCGTACGCGACATCCTTCCCGGCCCTCCCGAACTGAAAGGCCTTCCTCTTCCCGACCTCGAGACGATGTTCCTTTCCATCGGCGAGAAGAAGTACCGTGCCAAGCAGGTCTACGAGGCCCTGTACGGGCAACGGGTGGACGATGTGCAGGACATGACGATCCTGCCCCAGACGTTGCGGGACAAGCTCTCTTCCGAACTGCGTTCGCGCAGTGTCACCCTCGATACCATGCAGGAATCGGACGACGGCACGAAGAAATTCCTCTTCGACCTCGTCGACGGCCGCGCCGTGGAAAGCGTACTGATACCGAGCGAGCTCGTGGAAGAGGACGGTCATCCGCGACGTCGTACGTTGTGCATCAGCACGCAGGTGGGATGCAACCTCGGCTGCAAGTTCTGCGCGACGGCTTCGCTCAAGCTCACGCGCAATCTTTCTCCGGGCGAGATCGTGGATCAGTTCCTGCAGGCCGAACGGTATAGTCCGAAGAAGATCACGAACATCGTCTTCATGGGAATGGGCGAACCCATGAACAACTACGACAACGTGATGAAGGCCGTCGAGATCTTCAACGACCAGCGCAACGACATGGTGGCGCCGCGGCGTACTACCTTGTCGACCGCCGGCGTGGTTCCCGGCATCATCCGCATGGCCGACGAAGAACGGATCATCAAGCTCGCCGTGTCACTGCACGCCACCACGCAAGGCGTGCGTGAGCAGCTCATGCCCATCGCGCGCAAGTTCCGCCTGACGGAACTGATGGACGCTATAGAATACTATTACCGCAAGACACGGAAGAGCGTGACCTACGAATACATCCTTTTCGATGGCGTGAACGACACGGAGGAGGACGTGAAACGCCTGGCCAAGATCGCACGACGTATTCCGTCCAAGATCAACGTCATACCGTTTCACGAAATCGACTTCACGAACCCGACGGGCTTCGCAGCCACACTACGGCCGACGTCGCCGCGTCGGTTCCAGTGGTTCATCGATGGGTTGCGTCAGGAAGGGGCACGAGTGCTCATCCGTTCGTCCAGCGGCCTGGATATCGATGCTGCATGCGGACAACTGGCCTTCTCGTCGGTAGCCTGATACGACAGGCCGGCGGCGCCACATCACTTTGCCGAGAACATGGAGAATCGAGTGCGTAAGCTTGCCGTCGTCGTATCGATCGTCCTCTTCCTGCTATCCCTGCATGCCACGGCGTACGCCCAGGTGCATCGTGACAGTGTCGACCAGGCCATCATCGACCTCGTGGACGACATCGATATCGCCGAAGAGGTCGTCTATTTCGTCCGGCTCCACAACGGAGACCTCCTTTCCGGCCCCGTCCGCGAGATCGCCAACGATGCCGAAGGTACGTTCATCCGTCTCGGTACGGAGATCGGTCGCGCCAAGGTCTATCTGCACCAGATCGCATGGATCGGTACGCAGGAGCGTTCATACCGGCAACACCACCGGCTCTACATCATGCCCACCGCGGAACCCATCGGCAAGGATCACTTCCTCGGTCTCTGGGAACTGCTCTTCCTCTACGGTGGCGTCGGTATCGGTGACGTCGTCAGTATCACGGCGGGAAGAACGGCGGTGCCAGGCATTCCGTTCGATCAGCAGGTGTCGGCCGTCACGGCCAAGGCTACCGTCTATGCGGGGGACAACGGTATCGTCGAAGGTGGCAAGCAGTACTATGCCGTCGGCATGGCAGCGGGATGGCTCAACGATGCGAACTTCCTCGCCAACATCTTCGCTGTGGCCACGTTCACGGGCAAGCGCTCGAGCGTCACCACCATGATGTTCGCCAAGGTGGCCGGACCCGACGTCTATACCTTCCATGCGGGACGGATCATCGACCCCTTCAACCTCACCTATGCATCGGGCAAGATCGGTGTCGGCCTCGGTCTGGACTCACGTATCGAGGACAGACACGACATCCACGTCGTAGGCGAGCTCTGGAATGCCGACATCACACGTCCCAGCAACACGGCACTCTATCTGGGGCTGCGCCTCGCCAACACCGCATTCTCCATGGACTTCGGAATGACCGTCCTCACGGCCCCTGCCGTGGTTCCTACCGTGGCCTTCGCATGGACGCCATTCTGAGCGAACGGTTCGCCGCACGTTCATCGGCGGGATGACTCCTGTTTCTGCCGTCGTCGAATTCATCGGACGGATGACGTTCCCGATGTCCGGCGCTCGACGTCATTCTACCCGTTCCGATACGATCCCGTATCTTCGGAGTCAGTCATGGAAGTAGGGACGACCCTACCGCTCCTTCGCACACTGGGGACGGCCCCACCTACCATATTGGGTGCAATATGGCCTGGCTCATTCTCATCGTTGCGGGCATCTTCGAAGTCGGCTTCGCCATCGGTATGAAGTACACCGACGGTTTCACGAAGCCCCTGCCTACCATCCTCACCGTCCTGTCCGTCGTCATCAGCATGGTCCTTCTCGGCATCGCCATGAAGACCCTGCCTGCGGGCACCGCCTATGCGATATGGACGGGCATCGGTACCGTCGGTACCGTCATTCTCGGAATCATCCTTTTCCAGGAACCGGTAACGGTCGTGCGCATGCTGTGCGTAGCGCTCATCATCGGTGGCCTCGTCGGTCTGAAGATGACGCACGGATGACGGTGGCGTTCATCGTATGATGCTGTAGTGTACGACATAGAGGTATGATCATCGATCATATGCCTGCTATTCGTGTGCAGGGTTTCCGCCGACATCGTCGGATACCATCCACATCCGATGACGGCATCGCCATGAACCCTGTCGAAACGCCTCGGCGGCGCAGCTACCGTAGCGGTACCTGCGCCGCCTTGCGTGGAGGACATGCAGCACGATGTGAAAGCGGGGAAGCATCGGTGTGTCTTCCGTGATTCGCCGCTCATATGATGGGCGACGACCGGATCGTTTCGTGCATCGTTCGCTTACATGCCGGAATCGTCGGCACTCGGACCGTAGCTGCCGGGGATCGGTACGTCGAGCAGACGCAGGAAGACGCCAAGCTGGGCGCGGTGGTGAATCGTCTGGCTGAGAGTCATGCGGATCACGTCTTCCTTGCTCGAACGATCGTAGATCGTGTCGCCATTGCGCATCGTCCACATTTCCTCGAGCGACGATTCCTTCGCTTCCTTCAGGCGCGCCAGGGCATCGCTGAGGGAGTTCTCATGATAGGCCTTGACTTCGGCCGTATTGTTGACGGCCGGGGTCGTATACGGATTCGTTGCGAAGTCCAGTTCTTCCGTCGTCAGTACCATGGAGACCCAGCCGGGCATTTCGGCCACATGGCCGGCAAGTTCCCGGATGTTCATGCTCTTCGGATGGGGACGCCAGTCGAACTTGTCATTCGGTACACGGTCAAGCATCTTGCGCGTGATCTCGGCTTCGCGTTCCATTTCGAGTGCGAATCGTTCGAGTCTGTTCATCGTCGGCCCTTTCAGATAAATAGTGGATATCGAACTGTCTGCTACGAAGTTCGCGACACCTACTGACAACCCTATGGCAGGAGGGTTGGGACAGGTGCGGAATCCATTCCTGCCTCCAGCGACGATCGGACGGCCCCAATGGTTGGCCTCATGATGAAAATGTAATCGTCGTGCCTCGCCGGCAGGACGTACTTTGCATGGATACATCAGCATCCGTACATCCATGATCCTCGCCCATCTTACCGATACGACGGCCTTCGGCCACCTTTCCTGGTGGAACCGGGTCCTGACCTTCCTCGGCGGGCACGACCTCACAACGCTGGAGGCCGGACGCCATGATATCGACGGCGACAGACTCTATGCCATCGTCGCCGACGACTCGGCCAGGGACGACGTCAATCCTCTCGAAGCGCATCGTGCCTACATCGACGTCCAGCTCGCCGTCACCGGCTCCTTTCCCGTCCTGTGGCGTCCGCTGGAAACGTGCACCATGCTCCGCGCCGACTACGCGGCCGACTCCGACATCATCCTCTACGACGACATGCCGTCGAGTCTCATCCTTCTCGAGCCGGGTACCGCGCTCGTGCTCCATCCGAACGACGCCCATGCGCCACAGCCGCCGGACGTAGCGGTCAGGAAGATCGTATTCAAGGTGTCGGTGAAGCTGTAACGGACAAGTATGCCGGTCGAACGATGCGGTTCGTGTCCTACCAGTCGCGCCGCCGGAACATGCGCAGTGCGATGAGATACGGTATGCCGATCCAGAGGAGCAGGCAGAGAACCGCCACGGTCGAACCGAGGAGGCTTCCGTAGAACTGCCGGAACACCGCTCCCGTCTGTCCGAGCAAGGCCGCCTGATCGAAGGTCAGCATGATGAAGATGCGGGCGAGGTCGATCGGATTCGCCGTGATCATGACGACCGTCGGAACCTCCATGGGATAGTTCGTGAATGCGACCGTCGTCGCAAGGATGAGACCGTCGTATACCACACCGAGAAGCAGCCAGACGAGGAAGCCGACTCCCATGGCCGTCGCCTTCTCACGAAAGGCCAGACCGACGACGTAGGCGATGGCGAAGAAGACCATCGTGACGAGATTGCCCGCAAGAAGGACGACGAGCGATATCGGGGCGAAGAGCTTGCCGTGAATCGCCATCGGAACGGCCGTGCCGAGGGTGAAGGCCGCAAGGAAGGGCAACACCACTCCGAGCCACAAGGCATGGTACACGGCAGTGCGCTTCACGGGTTGAACGAGGACGAGCTCGAGAAAATCGCGACTGTCGTGAATGTGCATCGTGCCGAAGATGATGGACCCGAGGGGCAGGAGCAGGAGAACGACGTTCATGAGGCCGATCGTGACTCGCGCTTCACCCGACGTGAAGTAAAGCAGACCCTCGGTGACCAGGGCGAAGAAGACGGCATAGACGATCACCCAACGGCTTCGCAACGAATCCGTGAGGACTGCCCGTAACAACGTGAACGTCATACGGAACCTCGCGTCATGAGTTCGGCGACGGCACGCTCGAGCGTCGGACGTTGCGTCGCCTGTAGCACGGCGTCGATGCTTCCATCATGGACGATTCTTCCGTCGAGGAGGAAGAGAAGCCTGTCCGCGAGTTCCTGGAGGTCCGAAAGGATATGCGATGTCACGAGGACGGTCGCTCCGCGATTGCGGCGCGTTGCGACGATGTCCTTGAGCCGCGAAGCGGCGACGGGGTCGAGCCCGGCCGTCGGCTCGTCGAGAAGCAGGATGTCCACGTCGTCCATCAGTGCGATGACGGCGCCTACCTTCTGCCGGGTTCCTCCCGAGAGTGTTCGCATGGCCTTGTCGACATGCGGCCCGAGGTCGAAGACATCGATGAGTTCGTTCAGATGGGGGACAGGGCTGCGTCTGATGTTCCGTACCAGACGGAAGATGTCCGTCGGAGTCAGATTGTCGGGATAGCGTCCCGTCTGTGCCATGGCGCCGATACGTTCCCGGTCGAATCCATAGACACGTCCGGACGTCGGTGTGACGAGCGATACGGCACACTTCATGAACGTGGACTTTCCGCTTCCGTTCGGTCCGACGATGGCCGTCACCGATGATGGCTGGAATTCGGTCGTGATACCGTCGAGGACGGTGAGCGGGCCGAATCGTTTGACGAGAGCCTCCGTGCCTGGAATCATGTCCCCGCCCTTCGGTACGGGATCATCAAGGGACGCCGGTCGATGAGGTTCCGCGGTGTGATCGATGGCAGCATGCGTTCGATGACGTCGAGCACGTCGATGAAGGTGGAGTGCATCAGGAGAATCGATGAGGGTATGGACTCGACGAGGTAGGCATAGAGGCGAACCGGTGTGTGCGCTACGTCACCTGTGCCGTCCCGATCGAGATCGTAGCCGCGGTATGCGGACCAGTAGTTTCCGTCGAAGTCGTTCAGCGACGAGGACGTGTTCGTCGTCACGTCGAAGGTGTTTCCGTCGAACTCGCAGGTCGTAACGGTGTTGTCCGTGCAGTTGCCGAGGATCCGGACGGCATATCCGTTGCCGATGAATCGCGTCGATTCCACGAGCATCCTCATCGACCCTTCGGCATGGATACCGATGCTGTTACCCTCGAAGACGCAGTCCCGAAGATGGCAGTCGGTGATCTCCTTCAGGAGGAGTCCGTACGACGCTGCGCCCCAGTTGTCGGCGAACCTGTTGCGCTCCATCAGTATCCACCGCGTGAACATGACGGCGACGCCCGCTCCGTTACGGAGGAAGGCGTTGTCTGCGTAGGTGCACGAATCGCTGAACATGAAGTGCAGTCCGTAGCGGACGTTGTTCGTGCTGGTGTTGTTGCGGACGGTCCCGCGGTGAACGAATTCGAAGTAGATACCATCGCGCCAACCCTCGCAGTGATTGTCCGTGATGGAGATGTTCACCGACGTCCACAGATGGATGCCGTTGCCCGACGACGACTCGTCGCGGGATCGGGATCGAAGGACATTGCCCGTTATCGTACAGTCACGTGAGCGGGAAAGGTAGATGCCGAAGAATCCGTTGTCGACCGTACACGATGCCACGACGACGTGGCGAACGGCGTCGAGCTTGATCGCGGCATTGTCCTCGGTGTAGTCGACGCGTACGTTCCGGATCGTGACGTTACGTATCTCCACACTGTCCGACGAGATCGTGAAGACGCTCCCTCCGCGACCTTCTGCATCGACGATGGCCTTGTGGCCGATGATGACGAGTGGCCTGGTGACCCGGAACGACGACCCGCGATGAAGACCATCGATGATGACGGTATCGTGTGCACGGGCCGTCGCAAGGACATCGTCCAACCGTGATGGCGTCGCGATATGCAGGTCCGCGAATGCGGTCTGAACGAGAATGAGCATACCCGTCACGATCCGAAGCAGATGCGGGATGCGGTGTATCATGTCCTTACTCTGCATAGTCTGCCGCAAGCTCGTAGACGGCATCGTAGTCCCTCGAGGTGCCCGGAAAACTCAGGGCCGCACGGTCGCGATCCGAGGCGGTGCCGAATGCCGCGGTATTCATCCCCATCGGCGAATGGATCATCTCGCTTTCGAGGTAGTGGGCCATCTTCGCATCGATCAGCGTTCCGGGATGGACGAAGTCCGTCACCCACAGTGAATGCACGTCGTCGGTCCGTACCGTCGTACCCGTGCGGACGAAGCCGAGCATGCATTCCGGCGCATCGAAGACGTATGTCTTGCCCGTTACGGTAACGAGTTCCGCGGCGAACTTGCGATCAGTGATGCGCATCCTGCACGAAGCACAGTCTTCCTGTCCGTAGGAAACCGCACGGGGCTCGGGCGAGCTGCATCCGGTGACGATGACCAGACCGGTCAGGATCATGAGGAAGGCACAGGCACGGAGTGGCAGGCTGCAGATGTTCATGATCGTGGCTTTCATGACTTCCGTGGTCGTGATGTATAGACGGAGACGGCAACCAGTACGACACCGACCGACATCACGTAGAATCCCGTGTCCGGCAAGGACGTGGCGGTGAAGTTCAGGAGCACCTTCGTACCGATGAGCGGCGGTTGATAGTTCATGCCTTCGATCTTGATGATGGCATGAGGATCGAGATCGTGGCCATAGTCGTACTCCCATTTGTAGAAGTCGTAGAGTCCTATGCCGCCCGCGATGGCCATGAGAACGATCCAGGCCACCAGGAGCCGTCGTCTGCCGAACAGGCCCACGACGACTCCGAGGGCCGACATCACGCCGACGACCCATGGCATGATGTCGAGCTCCGGTATCGCGTCCGGTTCGATCCGCTTCATGCCGATGTAGTGGTTGAGATTGTTGATGTTCGCGAGATCGTTCGGTTCAGCACCCTCTACGCGATCGATATGGATGCGGATGCCCAATCCGGGTGGCGGATACTGTGGCGCACCGAGATCGATGCGCCACATTGGAAGGAAGAAGAGGGCAAGGGGGAGGAGAGTGCCGACGACCGCGAGAAATCGTGATGTGGACTTCATGATGATGGACTCACTTGTTCCAGACGAGTTGTCCGTTCGATCCACTCGGAGACACGCGGACATAGCCGGTCATCTCCTGGTGGAGCGCCGAGCAGAAGTCCGTACAGTAGAACGGATGGATGCCCGGGCGTTTCGGTTCCCACGTTATCGTGAGCGTCTCTCCGGGCATGATGAGAAGCTCGGAGTTGTTGTTGCCGATGATGGAGAAGCCGTGCGGTACGTCCCAGTCCTGTTCGAGGTTGGTGACGTGGAAGTAGACCTTGTCACCGACGCGGATGCCTTCGATGTTGTCGGGCTTGAAGTGCGAACGTATGGCCGAGCCGTAGACGTGGACTTCGTTGCCTTTACGCTCGACGCGGGTTTCTTTTTCCGACTTCACGGAGTAGGGATGCTTGTTCTCTGCAAGAGGATAGATCTTCTTCGACTTGTCCTTGATGAGCGTCGCGGGAACGGCTTGTGCGTAGTGCGGCTCGCCGATGGTCGGGAAGTCGAGGATGAGCTTCATCTTGTCGCCGGAGATATCGAAGAGCTGTGCCGACTGCGTCAGCTCGGGTCCGGTGGGCAGATACCTGTCCTTCGTGATCTTGTTGTAGGCGACGACGTACTTGCCATAGGGCTTCTTCGAGTCGCCACCAGGAATCATCAGATGGCCGATGCTGTAGTAGGTCGGTACGCGATCGACGACGCTGAAGTCCTTGAGCGACCATTTGACGATTTCCGAGGATACGAACATCGACGTATAGGCATAGCCGTTGCCGTCGAACTCCGTGTGCAGTGGGCCGAGTCCGGGTTTCTGTACCTCTCCTGCAAGACATTCCTTGTAGTTGAGTACCGGGATGTTGTCGATTACCTTGTCGAATTTCTTGGATCCGATGGCTTTGATCATCTTCGAGTACGACATGACGGGAATCACGGTAGCGAGCTTTCCACCACCGACGATGTATTCGCCCGAAGGATCGATGTCGCATCCGTGGGGAGACTTCGGCGTCGGCATGTAGTAGATGATGTCGGAGAGTTCCGATGCATCGAGGACCTTCACGGATGTCTTCATCGTATGCCGTGCCGTCTGCGTCGCGTCGTCGAAGGTGTTGTGCGCATACATCGCGGCCATTTCCTTCGCCTTTCCCTGAGCGACGTATTCTTCGCACTTCTTCCAGTTGACGGCGGCGATGAAGTCCTTGTCGTTCTGGCTTGCGTTGATCTCCTGCATCGTTCCTGCCTTCTCTGAATTGTAGCAGGAGAAGAACATCCAGTCATGCGAAGGTCCCTTGCCGGCATGGGCAAGGTCGTAGTCGAAGCCCGGTACGAGGAGCTGGAAGGCCAGTTCCATCTGTCCCGTCGTCTTGTCGACCTTGATGAAGCTCAGGGCTCCGCGGAACTTGTCACGATCGGCGATGGGCACATCGTCGTTCGGGATGGGAATGGAGAACCTCGTACCTGCCACCACATATTCCGAGTTTTCGGTCGTGAAGGGAGATGAGTGATTTCCCGACGAATTGGGGATCTCGATGATTTCCTTCGTCCTGAACTCCGTGAGATCGATGCGAGCGACACGTGGTGTGTTGTTGGCGTTGCCGAAGATCCATTTGCCATTGGGAACACCGTCCGTCATGGACAGTTCGGGATGATGGAAGTCGTCCCAGGGCATGAATCCGTGCGACGTCATCAGCATGGGTTTGGTCTCTTCGGAGAATCCCCAGGCTTTTTCGGGATCGACGGAGAACACCGGAATGACGCGGAGGAGCCGGCCGCTGGGAAGTCCGTAGACGGCAAGCTGTCCGGAGAAGCCACCGGATACGAAGTTGTAGAACTCGTCGTACTTGCCTGGTGCGACGTATGTTTTCGAGGCGGCATCGGCCGTGTTGCCGATCGACGCATCGCCGTTCGACGAACAGGCGACGATGCCGAATGCCAGGGTGGTATAGGCGAGCGCTGCCGATACCATGCGAAGGGGTGATTTCATTTTCGTTCGGTTCCTTCTTTCCGGAGATATTCTAGAACGTTACGTGCATCCTTTTCGTCGACACTCTGGTTCGGCATCTGTACGAGATATTCCTGCAGCAGGCATTTTACCGTATCGTCGTTTCGGACCATGGTTTCGGTATCGAGGATCATGTTCATCACGTATTCCGGAGTCCGGCGCGTCGTGACGGCTCCGAGTGGTGGGCCCACGTAGCGCTCGTCCATCTTGTGGCAGGCGGAGCATTTCGTTTCGAACACGTCGTGTCCTGCCTTGACCATCGTTTCGTCGATCGTCGGTCCGACGTCGACCTTCGTGATCTTGCCGTAGACCTTTTTCTCTGCCTTCGGCGTTTCAGCCGCTGCATCGGTCTTCGATTCCATGTTCGCACCGCAGGCCGTTACGAGGACAGTCGTCGCGAGCATTGCGAGTGCTCTATGCAGTATCATCACAGTACTCCGTATCGTGGAAAAGGTGTTTGGGAAACGTTATTGCGAAGAGCGGGGAACAGTACGGCGTTTTCAAGGTATACATGCTGACGGAGATCGTCGATAAACTCCGCTAATATGGCATAAGTATGCTTATGTGTCGTGCATGCCGATGCGGGAGCCGTGAAGTCGTTCGTCAGCGTACGCAGGCGATCGATCTTGCGGGAGATCGTGAGGTGATCGGCTTCGTGCCGATCGCACATCGCGCGGACGTCGTCGGATTGTCCGCCGTACTGCGTCCTGGCCACGACGAAGACCGTCTTTTCCTCGTCGTCGAAGTGCTGGAGCAGTGCGTCCGCCATGTCCGCGAATACGATGCGGATGGCCTGCAGCTCCGGGAAGCGTTCACCGTGTTTCGAAATCACCTTGTCGAGAAGCGTCACGACCGTCGGTATGGTCAAGCGCTCGTATCCGTGATGGTTCTGCTCGATGAATTCGGCGAGGAATCCCGGTTCCCATGAATGAACACGTGGAGGCAGGAAGGAATCGGCCGCCGTCGCGCGTTCGAACTCCTGTTCGACGACGTCGAGTTCGACGCCGGCCTTCCTGGCCGCGACGTCGAGCGTCGCACCGGCACCGCAGCAGTAGTCGATGCCGAGCTTTCGAAAGATGCCGATCGATTCCGGGCTCTTTCGGATGATCTCGGCGATGGTGTCTTTGCTGGAGAGCATGATAACGTCCTTTCAGCTATGAGTGAGTCACAAGTCACATATATATGTGTCAGCACAGTGCCGTGGCGACGGCACGGAGCTCAGGAAAACGAGATTCGGAATCCATCACGCGAAACCCGTCCGGCAAGGTCGGCGACCGTCGTCGACTCGAACATCTGGCGAAGACGGTTCCGCTCGACCGCCCAGACTGCGTGCATCGGACATTGTCTTGCTTCACCGCAACCCGGAAGACCAAGGAGACATTCGGTGAACAACGTCGTATCGTCCACCGTCGCGATTACATCGAACAACGTGATCCGTGATGCATCCTTGGCCAGAGCCACTCCACCCGTCGAGCTCCTGAAGGACCTCAGCATCCCCTCGCTGGCGAGCTTGGCCACGATACGCTTCAGGAAGTGGTAGGGAATTCCGAGATCCGTTGCCATCCGTCCGATCGGAACGTACTCCGTATCCTTCGTGTTGATCGCCACGTAGGCAAGGGCCTGAATGGCATATGTGGTTGTCTTCGGAAGCATACGGGATTGATTTGTGAGTCGCGTGTCACAAATATAGCCCGATCCTTCCGATTGTCAATACCGGTCGAACGACATTCCCGGACCTCGACGGTATACATCTTGTCGATACTGGCGAGATCGAGGCTGTCGATAGTCAGATCATCCACTATTCCTAACGGCACTATTCACGGCACTATTCCAGGACTCCCGTCTGCCATTCCTGCGTCGATACTCGCGGGGATTAGGGCCGGCAGCCGGATCATCGCAGATACCTGCAAAGAACATTCCCGACCCATCGTAGCCGCTCCCGCGTCAACGCCGTTGAGATCGCCGTGCTGAGTTCGGTTCTTTTCCGTTCTTTCGCCAGTCGACCATTGCGTAGTCGAATGCCTACATGTATATTTGTAGTCAAATGACTACATGATCGATTCCTTCAACGGTGAAACCACAGCACGAAGAATTCGAGACAAGCCATGAACCTCCGCAGAGACGTATTCCAGGCACTGGCCGATCCGACACGGCGTGCCATCCTGCTCCTCCTCGCCTCGCAGGCGATGACGGCCGGTGCCATCGCGGCAAACTTCAACACCGCCCGCCCGACCATTTCCAGGCACCTCCAGATCCTCACCGAATGCGAGCTGCTGCGTCAGGAGTCCATCGGCAGGGAGGTCCACTATCATCTCGAAGCAGGGAAGATGAAGGAAGTCGCCGATTTCATCGAACGTTTCCGGGCCATGTGGGACGAGCGGTTCGACAAGCTCGAAACCGTCATGAAGGCATACGGAACCGGCAGGAAGGCTACATGATACGATATCGTCGTCGTGATCTCATGAAGACTATGGGCGGGAAAGGTATCCGAATGTGACGACGGCCTGGTGCACGGATCACTGTCCCGACGATAAGGAACCAGGAAGAGAGCCATAGCCGAACGATACCCACGTGATACGGCGCTCGTCGAAGAACCACCGAGGACGACGGCGGGTCGGATATAGCTGCAATCCGAAGACACGAACGAAACCAACACATCAACGAAGGATGATCCATGGCACGCAAGACCAAGGTCGAAGCCGCCGACGGCGCACAGGAGCTGCATATCACGCGGGAATTCGATCTTCCCGTCGAGCTGCTTTTCAAGGCCTATACCGTCCCGGAGCTCGTCGAACAATGGATGGGGACAAAGGTCATCGAGCTCGACAACCACGCACATGGCGGCTGGCGCTTCCGAACGTCGGACGCCGGTGGTAAGGTCCTCTTCGAAGCGCACGGAACCATCCACGACTTCGGTCAGGACCGTCGCATCGTCCGCACCTTCGAGATGGAGAATGCCGGTCTCGACCCGCAGATCGAATACCTCGATTTCGAAGCGCTCACGGACGAAACCAGCAAGCTCACCATGCACATCGTCTACCGCTCAGGAGAGCAGCGCGATCGCATGCTCCAGTTCGGCATGGCGCACGGCATCAACATGGCCCACGACAAGCTGCAGGACGTCGCAGCTGCAGCGAGGTAGCACATGAGCAAACGCAACAGGATCATCTACTGGATCGCAACGCTCTGGCTCTCGCTCGGTATGGTGTCGACCGGCCTCGTGCAACTCCTTCATGTGGAGGACGAAGTCGTGAACATCACGCGTCTGGGATATCCGGCCTACATCCTGACCATCCTCGGCATCTGGAAGCTGCTTGGTGTCGTGGCAGTTCTCGTACCACGATATCCGATCGTCAAGGAATGGGCCTATGCCGGCTTCTTCTTCGCCATGTCGGGTGCATTGTTCTCCCGGATCGTGGTGGGCGACGGGATGGGGGAGGTATTTCCTCCTATCCTCCTGCTCGTCCTTACCGTCCTCTCGTGGTACTTCAGACCGGAGGGGAGGCGGGTGAGGGGATGAAGGTGTGGGCAGTATAGGTGAGGAGTCAGCGAGGTAGCTTCCGACGGTCCCATATCAGGAGGCTGTGTGGTGGTCGTGGGTATCAACACAGGCGTACATGCGTCACAAAAAAGGCTGAGGATAATAGCGTCGATGCCAGGTTCAAGAGTTGCTTTGCGCCCATTCCAAGCAGGTAGTGCGGTGTATAGCCCGCGATTCTATGGGGTTGAAGCGGTACAGCCTCGCTCCGGGTAGTTGGCGGCCAGTCCAGGTCATCGAGCGGTGGGGCACGAGGCAGAACGGGTGCTGAACGAAGACGACGTCTCGTATACCAATAAGTATCCGGGGTATCCCCGGTCAATGATACTGGGCAATGAGGCCGGTCCGACCACGATCGACCGGGAACCCGCAGGACAGTCCAATAGTGCCAAGGGTGAACGCGCTGAGCATCGTCGGGCAGTGGCGACGTCAATCCCGCCGATGGCCACCAGCGTCACCGCAGGCGTCCGCTCAGCCAGCGTTTCACGGACAGGCGACAACGGTAGCCGTCAAATGTCGCTGTAGAATTCCGAAAGTCCGTATATTTGTGGCCTGTCTTCGGACAGGAACATGGTCAGGTAGCTCAGTTGGTAGAGCAATGGACTGAAAATCCATGTGTCGGGGGTTCAACTCCCTCCCTGACCACAACCCCGCTTTCGCGGGGTTTTTTGTTTGTGGTCAAACGTCGGTGTTTCCTAGAGTTAGAGCCAATCCCAGAGAAGAGGGCTTTCTCCCCGTTGTGCAACTTTTGCCACCTTTTCCAGTAGAGTTACCCCTACCTGTTGCCACTACCACAGACTAGGGTGAGGAATATGGGATCGAGAAACGGTACTACAGGGCATGAGGCCAGCTGATGTTCCCCCCATTTGGTTGACAGTGTGCTTGTCTCGAACTTCCATTACCGGAAGGAGACAACAATGGCAAATGAACGCGGGAAACGCTACGACGAGGCATTCAAGCGAGAAGCCGTACGTTTGGTCGTCGAAGAGAAACGACCGTATACACGAGTGGCGCGAGATTTAGGCATAGCCGAGGAAACATTGCGCCGGTGGATACTGGATGCGGGTCAGAAGACAGTGGATGAGACGGAGAAGTCGGACAAGCAGCGGATACGTGACCTGGAACGTGCATTGAAACGTGCCGAGATGGAGCGGGACGTGCTAAAGGAGGCGGTCGGTCTGGCTTCCTTCTCGCAACGCCCGAAATGAAGTGCCGTTTTGTCGAAGATCATCGGGCGAAGTGGCCTCTGAAGCTCATGTGCAGTGCCCTGGGTATCAGCCGTCAGGCGTACCATGTGTGGCGGCATAGAGCCCCCTCGAAACGTACAGTCCGCAGAAGGCAGCTAGTGGAGCGTATGGCAGGCATTCACCTGGCCAGCAGAGGTACGTATGGCAGTCCTCGTATGACGTATGCCCTGCGGCGAGCTGGAGAACGGATCAGTCGCAAGACGGTAGCACGGCTGATGCAGGAAGCAGGCTTGAAAGCATTGGTCAAACGCAGATTCAGACCGACGACGGATGCATCGAAGACACTGGCGCCGGCCAGGAATCTCCTTCAGCGCGCGTTCGCCGTCAAGCAGGTGGATCAGGTATGGCTCAGCGACTACACGGAGCTACCGTGTCGTAATGGCAAAGCCTATGCGGTGGCTATCATGGATCTGTGCTCACGTCGCATCCTTGGAATCGTCGTCTCGCATTCAATGCAGACCAGAACACTACTACGGGCTCTTGATGATGCGTGCCGTGTTCGTAGGGCACTACCTCACGATCCTCTCATCTTCCATTCCGACCGTGGCAGTCAATACGGTGCTGACGTCTTCAGGACCGAGCTGGCCAAACGTAACATCATCCAGAGTATGAGTGGAAGGGGGAACTGCTACGACAACGCTCCGATGGAATCGTTCTGGGCACGGATGAAAACCGAACTCGGACGTCCACTCCTCTTCGACGATCTACGACATGCGAGAAACGAAGTCTACCGATGGACGCACGTCTTCTACAACCGACAACGCATCCACTCATCGATCAATTACATGACACCTGTACAGTTCGAACAACACCTATTTTCTCAACACAGAGATCAGCTACACTGACAATACAACCGGGGCAAGATCAAACTGAGAGTTGAGATTACTCTTCCAAGGATACTTCGGAAGAGCAATGTAATACCCGTGTCATACTCTGAACTTCCACAGGTCATTGCTAAGATTTCGGATTGGCTGGAGATTGACTACCTGTTGGGAAGGGTATACTACCTTGAAGTGAACGTTACCGCCGGATGCTCGATCCCTCCAAACGTGATCTTCAATGGGCTTGGCACTCTGGCCTTCTTCCATGGTGAGACAAAGGACGATGGAGGAAGGGTATACAAGAACTCACGCAACTCAAAGCTGATGACCAGAGACCTCAGCTTCTACAACAAGTATCAGAAAATCCTAGCAGAAGGTCAGGAAGCGTTGAGCATGGCAGGTGAAGACCTCTCCTACTTCATGGGGTTGATACCTGCACGTGTGGAGTACACACTCCAAGGGAAGGCTCTTCACAAGCCCAACGCACTTTACGTACGAGACTTGGCCAACCGTGAACATTGGAATGTTCTCCTGACTGTATTCGCACAGCAGTTGGAGGCTATCAGAGTGGAACAAGGTAGCCAACGGGCAACTGACGACTTTCATCCTTGCACGCCCTTGGTTCTGCAAAGGATACTGGCTAGCTGTGGACTTCGACAGTATGGTAGAGTTCAGTTGGAAAGGATGTTCGACCAATGGCAGGCCAATGGTGACATAACTGTTCATCAGAAGAAAGCTCTGAAGGAGAGTGTGGAAATGCTGGATCTCCTTGGATTCGGTGCGCCGACTGAGGGTTGGGAGAGTACCGATTTCATCCGAAGATGCGTCGAACACTTGATGGCCCCTGTACCTAAAAGCGAAAATGGTACATGTGGGAGCCTGTGGATCGGACACGGAAGTTGTATCGTAAATTTGCAGCCGCTTCAGAATGGTTCCTTGAAAAGAAAGCCTCGGAAGGACTGTATACAGATGTTAGATTGACGAGAAATTCCTAGTCTCTTCTGCCGTCTGGTTCTTGGGCAACACCCTTGAATGGCTTGCCGTCGGATTTCACGTCGACAAACCGACCTGTGCTAGTATCGCGTTTGACGTATCCGCCGCCGGAAGTCCGGGTTTGAGAACGGTTGTTTACGGAACCTACTCTGGACCCTTTTCCTGTGTTTCTTGCCATTGGTACCTCCTTTCTCCGCTTGATGCGGGATTCAATCCGAGGCTTTCTTTTCAAGGAACGCAACAGTGGAACGATACCATGAATACTCAGAGGAAGACGATCGCTAACGATAAGGTGCTGCGTGTACGGTCAGAGAATCGTTTACGGAGAGCTGCCCGCAATACAAGCACTGTGATCGTGCACGAACTTGGTGTTTCTTACGGTGAGCATAGGGTTGACATTGCGACAGTCAACCGTAGGTGCCTTTCCGGATACGAAATCAAGTCGGATGTAGATACACTGGCACGCTTACCCAAGCAGGCGAGTTCATTTTCTTCTGTTTTTGATAGAATGACATTGGTTGTGGTACCCAAGCATCTGCAAACTGCCCGCAACATGGTACCCGATTGGTGGTCCATTGTCGTGGACGACGGTATTGCTTATCACTGCGAACGACAGGGTCAACAAAATCCAAACGTGTGTGCGACTACGAGTCTGCAACTGCTGTGGAAATCTGAACTTGTATCTACCATCGAAAGCCTTGGTCTAGGACAGGGTAGTGTTGCCAGAGTTCACAAACCGAAGCTCCTTGAACTCCTATTGGCTGAAGTGTCGTCGAAGATGATCAGCACCATTGTTCGGAAGGTTCTTTGGCAGCGGCTTTCTACGAAACTTGATCGGCGGTCAAGGTCATGTGATGACTCATTCCTGCACGTCGCCACTGCCGCGTATTCCCAGTGGGAAGTTTCCCCTTCTTGGGAATAGAGGCTGCAATGTCGTCGATCATCTCATCCCCTTTGCTGAAGTCTCGACCAAAGAACGTAGGGTCAGCTATGATAGCTTTTGCATGGTCGATGTACTGTTCAAACCCACCCGCTTTCTTTCCGAGAATCTTCCGACCACGGTAGATGATCACCGAATCCTTAGTCGTATACTTCACAGAAGCTGTCATCATGAGAAAAGCTTTCTCTGACTCATCAAGTGGTATCTGTGGGTACATGATAGTACGGTCGCTATAAACTACATCCTTGAACGTGGCCGAGTCGCATACACCAATCCACAATGCAAGGTCAACACGTGGCATGTCATACCTACCGGGACGTATGTCACTCAAATCGGCGGGCATACAAGAAGCGTGAAGGATTACAGTAGACCACTTGCCAAGCTTCCGTAGTGTGGTCATATGCTTGACAAAGTTGTTAACGAGGGTCTTGGTCTCTGCCTGTCGAACGTGACGGCCATAGTCGAACAGAAGATGGACTCTTTCAACCGGTACTCCAGTCTTCTGAAGAAAATCTGATACAGCTTGCCTCAGGTTTTCTTTTGTAGCAAGGTTGTACGCAGTTAGCCGTAAGCACACATCAAGATTCAAACTGTTGCAGAGTGCACCGATTGTAGCGAGCGATGTAGGACTCTCATCAAGGTAGAGAACTGGGATCAAAGATGTCCGATCCGACAGTGAACCAATACACTTGAGCATGACGACGTTGTGCTCATCGGTTCTTTCAACTTCCGTGTAGTACGGACGTGGGTCGAAGTAGAATTTTCCAGTCCAATCCTTCTGGAAGGTCTTGAAATATCCGACATGCTTTTCTGTAAGCCCTGTCATTTCAAGAAGAGGTACAACAAGGTTGCGTGTCGAAGAACCCAAGTCCTTCAGTGCTCGGCATTCATCTTCTCGACATTGGAGTACTGGTACGTACATGTGACAGACCTCAGGATATTCCAGAGTGTACAAACGGCAATAGGACGCCCTCTTCACGGAGTCGAATTCCAATCACCTCTTGGGAGACATCAAATATATCGGATAGCCCCATCGAGAGTATTTCCGATAACTGGGGTATGGAACCACCAACCATTTGTGCGGCTGCTGTTACGAAGACACGTTGTGCCTCCAAATGTGCTTCCAGTCTGTGCTTAGGCACCAAAATTCTCCCAGCAAATTCATTGGCTTGCCATTCGAAGAGAGCATGGTACATGGAATTCATGTTCTGAGTCATCAGAACGTATTCTTTACGGCTTTTAGGTCGATGGAGGTGCGCAAGGCTTCGGTGAAGGATTGCATGGCCAACCTCATGCGCCAATGAAAACCGGAAGCGTCGTCTGCGGCTTGCGCTGAAGCCAGCTTCGTCAATGATGATGTCTGTTAGGTTCCACAGTAGGATTGCCTCCGCACCAACTTCCTCAAGTAGCCCCTTGTGTGGTATGATGTTCATACCGAGGTCCTTTTCGACGAGTAGTTCGACGTTAAGGATGTCCTCGGTACGGCCGAACACTTTACGAACATCGTCGGCTATGCGTCGCACTTCCTCTTTGGTTGTCGGTGTTCCTGATGGGAAAAGTCTGTCGTCCATGTCATCCCTCGTATGCTGATTTCACGATCTTCATTGCCTTTTCAAGCTCCTCCATTGTGGGCTTATCGTTACGCAACGTTCTGAAGAACACGGGCAGCAGTCCCAGCATTTCGGGATCATCCTTAATGTCCGCTGGAAGGGTACCTGTTTCCATTGCGGCCCTATCGCGTAACTCATTCATCTCTTCACTTCCTTGGGCTAGGTTGAGTACAGCCGCTAGTGTGGCATAAAAACTCTCTTCCCGTGGTGGCGGTAGGATACCCCGCTCTACCTTGGACCAATTACTGGCGTCTACCTCCATGGCCACACAGAACTGGCGCAACGAGATGTCGGCCTGCAAGCGCAGTTCGCGTATTCGCTCCCCATATGTTGTTGGTTTCATGGCGTCCTCCGATGGTGTGGTACAAGAATACCACACTCTCGCCAAAGAACCAAATTCCCATCCGCAGACTGACCCATAGGTAGAGTATTACAACCGCATATATTGCGTCACATACAGGTATGTCTTTGCAAGCTAAGTAGTTACGGACTGTAAGTATCTGTAAAAAAATCAGCTCTTCGGAGTGATCGAGTACATGCCAACCTTCAGTGCGCTACGGCCGTACATTGTCGTTCCAGCCATTTTCGACCAGTTCTTGAGGTCGAGACTGATGAACAAAAAGGAGGGGAGGAATCAGAGCCTGTCGGCGATCCTCGTATACTTTTGCCTCTAACTACTACCTGTCTTTTCTAAGGTATTCAAGAGCCGTTGGAGCAATTCTACTGGTGTGAGCTGGAGCTTAGGTGCCAGCAGTAGGAAGGAGTTCAGGCTGATCTCGGACTCGCCCCGTTCGAGTTTCGAGACGTACGCTTGCTCCAACCCTTCGTCCGATACGGCTTCCTGTGAGAGACCCAATTCAAGTCTCCGTTCACGGATCAGTACCCCAAGAGCTTGCGCTGTACTGACCTTCTGTCCCTTAGGTATCACCAATTCCTTGAGTGGTCTCGCCATACCGACCAAGCTATCCGAGCAAGGAGTCAGCTATTACTCCTATAGGAGTAAATGAATTCTTTCACGTATTTTGGCGGCAGAGTAATACCAATCATCTATGGTCTCTGCAATGGCACGTGCATCCATCTATCGTGTAGTCGTCATCGTCTCAGTCTGGATATTGAGTCTCGGATCGTCCGAGAAGTGCTTAGGGTAAGACTTCCAAGTCCAGCGTGGCTGGGAAACGCAGAACGCTTCGGACTTTACGCTCTTCGTTGATGACTACACCCCCGCCAACTACCACGTCTTCTACTACTTCGGGGAAGGGGAAGGTGAGTGGCGCCTGACGATACTTCTGGAAGGCAAGAAGATCAAGGCCAGCTACAGTTACACCCCGTACGACACGAAGCGGAATGTGTGGCTCCCAAGCGTTACGAAGACGATCAAGAACGTCCGGGTCACAGGCTTCGTCTTCGAAGGTGATGGCTTTCTCGGGACGTTCGTGATGGAGAAGACTACCGGAACCAAGGCTCTTGTGCTGGTCAAGGGGCACGACGTACAGAAACCTACCGTAGGGCTCACCCGATGACTCTCAAACCCGTCTATGGAGTCGTTGGCCACGTCGAAGTCAGGAGGATGCACTGGTTATATTTTTTTCTCCTCCTTGGTTGGGACTCGGGATGTGTGCTGCGTCCCTGATTTTCCCTTTGTTTTTCCCGGGGGGACGACGGTTTACAGCCGCCTGCTTCGGGTACTGGTGAGGATCAAGGATACGATAGCGAGCAGACCAACCCTCTACCGAATGGGAAGAATCGTGGAGCTTCTCAAACTTGGTAGGAAGGTCACGGTAGCTACAGTAGCCGATGACCTCCAAGTTTCTCCCCGTACGGTAGCGCGCCATCTGGATTATCTCGTACACGTCCTCGATGCTCCCATCGAATACGACCGTGTCCAACGGTCCTTCGTCCTCACGGAAAAGGGTCTTCCGTTGATCCTCGATCCGTACATCCGCAGTCACCTGCGTCAGGAAGCCAAGCGGGCGATGGACTATGCTTCCAAGCTATCTTCAGAGTCAAAGGAATTCGTCGCTGGCTTGGCCTATGTCCACGACGTTATCGGTAGAGTACTGTCAGGCATTCCGCGATGAACCAACACCCGATGAGCTTTCAGGCTTTGTGTGATCTCATGGACACCACCTGCTTTCGGACTAATCCGTTCCGAGGTATTCTCTCGAAGGTAGGTACGGACCTCTGCTATCGTGGAGGACGCCGGAGCGTGTTCCAAGCTGTCAAAGTCCATGGCTCAAAGGAGACTGGATGAAGAAGGTTAGGTTCACAGAAGAACAGATCGTAAGTATCGTAGGGGAATCGCAAGCTCATGGCGTTCCTGAGACGTCGAAGAAGCATAAGGTATCGGAACAGACGATCTACCTGTGGCGGAAGAAGTACGGGACGATGGAAGCCAGCCAGGTGGCTGAACTGAAACATCTGCAACAGGAGAATTCGCGTCTGAAGAAACTCGTCGCTGAACGCGATCTGGAAATCGAGGTGATGAAGGAAATCAATGCAAAAAAAGTGGTGACGGTCACCGAGCGCGTTGCCATGGCCCGTCATGCGCAAGAACGTGGTGTAGGCCAGCGGCGGAGTTGCCATCTGGTACACGTATCGCGATCGATGTACCACTACCGCCATCTGCTGCCATCGAAGACCGCCTCCTTATGTGACCGCATCCAAGCCGTATCGCGTGAGCACCCTGCCTGGGGCTATCGTCTGGTGCATGGCTGGTTGCGTGAACAGGGCGAAGGGAGCAGCTTGGGCAGGGTACGGCGTCTATGGCAGAAGATGGGCTTCTCAGCGCTCTGGCGTCGTAAGCACCGCAAGATCAAGCGTGGCATGCGGATCAATCCTTCTGCCGAGATAGCCAACACAGTCTGGTGCATGGACTTTGCCGAGGGCAGGTTACAGAACGGCAGGCGTTTCATGTCCCTGTTGGTCAAGGACGAGGCCACGGCCTACGGCCTGGAGATCGCCGTAGCGTCATCGTTCAAGGCCCGGAATGTGGAGGCTGTATTGGACCGGTTGGTGGACACGTACGGCAAGCCAGCGTATGCCCGCTGTGATAACGGAGGACAGTTAACCGCCTCTGCCGAGCAGGCGTGGGCTCAACGCAGAGGGGTACAGATGGCCTATATCGATCCGGGCAAGCCTTGGCAGAACGGCAGTGCCGAGAGCTTAGTAGGCACGTACAGACGAGAAGTTCTCGACGCCGAGATATTCCTGACGCTCAAGGATGCCGAGGTTCTATCGCAACGATGGAAGAGGATGTACAACACGCAAAGACCGCACAGCAGGCACGGATACAGGCCACCCGCTTCTGTATACCTGGCACAGATAACTATCAATTCACAGAATTTCTAAACTTCGTACTGGTCCGATAAATCGACGCCATTCACGATACCGATGCCATGAACTGGTATCTCCTGCTGTCGTATACCGATGAGATGAAGTCCTCCAGTCGAAGAACGGCAATTCGGTATTTTTACACCGGAATCAGTTCTATATCTCGACAGGTAACAAGAATCCGACCGGTAGAATGATGTATAGCTTCATCGTCGATCATAAGTACTTCAGAAAAGACGTGTTTCGTATGGTTGGCCTTCCTGAGGAGATACATGGAGGGAGTTGGTATACCGGGATGGTGTTCTTCCGCGGTGATCATTTCATTTTCTGCAATGTCGGGACGGCAGGCCGTACCGGGCATGATTACCGGAACAGTATGGACGGCGGACTGCTCACCTGGTATGCCAGGAATGGATTGAGACTATCGAATGCATCTATACAGATGCTCCTCTATCCGGTCGGGGACATCTATATCTTCTATCGGAATGATTCTCGCGATCCTTTTACGTTCGCTGGGCTAGGGTCATGCGAGGAGGCATATGATTCCAGACCGGTCAGGATAGTATGGTCTCTACTGCCGGCTGTGGAAAGCGTCGGGAACGACGATAGTGTTGTCGAGTTTGCTCATCTCGTCCGTGAAGGTCTGAGAACTACAGTTACGGTAAACAGATACGAAAGAAGCAGCTTTGCCCGAAGGCGATGCATAGATAGATGGGGAGTGAATTGCGCAGTTTGCTCATTCGATTTCGGAAGAGTGTATGGTGAACTTGGTAGAGATTTCATTCATGTACATCATCTCAAAGAACTAAGCAGTATCGGGAAGGAATATGTCCTCGATGCCGACAACGATCTACGTCCCGTCTGTCCGAACTGCCATGCCATGCTACATAGAGAGGTACCTGCATTGACGATCGAAAGGCTGAAGACTGCTATCGAGGAGAATCGCGGGAAAGGCTGATAGGATATTGCTCGTTTTTCGGTGGTGATAGCGGTACGCCCGACCGTGGAGCTATCGCGGACTCCTGGTATCCATGATCCGTACGACGTCCAGGCGCTTCATAACCTGCGGAAGTCGAAATGTTCCGCAGCGGGCGCTCTCCCCCTCCCAATACTCAATGTCGACCGATCGGATGGTGACGTACGGTATGCCATCGGATTCATCATTAGCGAACTTCTCCCCGGGACATGGCAGGTGCCGAGGACCGGCGGCAGTCGAAGCATGCCACATTTCACGAGTTTTGCCGGAGCCGGCCGCCATACTACCGATCCCGTTGGATAGTGTGCCGGCGTGATCCCGAACGACCAATAGCGACTACATGAATAACGAAGAAATACCCCGCCCCACTCACTGGAACACCGTCTTCGCCACGAAGGGCGAACGGGAGCGAAGCTGGTATCAGAAATATCCGGCGGCGTCGATGAACGCCATCGCATCGGTACGGCTTCCGTACGATGCGGCGATCATCGACGTGGGTGGAGGCGACAGCTATCTCGTGGACACCCTGCTGGACAAAGGCTTCACGAACGTGACGGTGCTGGATATTTCAGCACAAGCTATCGAGAATGCGAAGACGAGACTGGGCGAGCGAGCGGATCTCGTGCGGTGGATCGTGAGCGATATCACCGAGTACGAACCCGATATGCGGTTCGACTTCTGGCACGATCGCGCGGCCCTTCACTTCCTGACGAATGCGAACGACGTCGAGAAGTATGTAGCCATCGCACACAAGAGCATCCGGACAGGAGGACATCTGTTCCTCGGAACGTTCTCCGTCGATGGGCCGAAGCGATGCAGCGCTCTCGATGTGACGCAATATTCGGAAGAGACGATGACGACCACGGTCGGAAACGGTTTCGAACGACTGTGGTGCAAACGGGAAGATCACACGACGCCGTTCGCGACGACGCAGAACTTTCTGTTCTGTCTGTTCCGGAAGACCGGGTAGGCATGACATTCAGGTCTCCGACCAGCATCAGGTCGATATTCGTCATCGTACCACGATGGTGTGATGCCATGTGGTCAGGCCTCGATACTCCTCTATCTCATCCATCGCTCCATGGAGGGCGACGAGCGATTGAAGACGGAACGCGACGAAGCCCGTCCGACGCCTGCACCAGCACAGACGTCGGGATCAATGATCATACGAGTTCGGCATAACGCGGATACGGAGACGATGGAATCCGGTAAAGGGTCAGGCTCCATATCGTACCGTCGTTCGGTGCACCGGGGCTGGCGGACCGGACATCAGATCTGGCGGCTACTACGTTCCTTCCGTGTACTTCTTGAAGTTGTCGAGAATGGCCTGCCAGCCGGCACGTTGCATCTCGAGCGAGTTCTCCGTTTCGGCATCGAAGGTTTCGACGACCTTCGTTCTGTCACCGTTACTGTCGAAGGTGACGGAGACCCGACGACCATCGCCCATGGTATAGCTGATGTGACGGTGATGGTCGACGTCGTCATAGGTTCCGCCGAAGTCGAATCCCATGCTGCCGTCACGGGCTTCCATACGGCTGGTGAAGGTGCCGCCCGGCCGGAGGTCGTTGGTGGCAGTTGGAGTATGCCAGTCGTCCGACGCGGCATTCCACCTGGTGATATGTTCCGGACGCGTCCAGCGTTCCCAGACTTTCTCGACGGGAGCGTCGACGGTGGTTTCGATGGTGATACTCGTGATCTTGCTCATCGGAAGCCTCGCAGAAGAATGTGAAGTGGAGAATGCCGCGAACATACGCCGAAAGTACACAGTCATCGGCCAGTTCTGTACCGGATGACGCAGGCGATGGTTCCGATCGGCATCGGAGACGGGAGGCGGTCGGTCCGTGACCTTCACGTGGTGAGACGGTGGTCTTCACCGAACGATCGCCGTACGAGGTCATGATCTGATGATATGGAGCGGTCGTTACGGCATGTCAGGAGTCAACAATATGTCAACAGACGGTGTGAGGCGATATCGGACGATACCTTGCGATAGTGTGGAGCATGATCTCCGTGAGGCCAGTATCCATGCGGTCTGGTGATGGCTCCTCCCCTGTTCCGGGGATGGTGCGAGACTCGAGGATATGATATCGGATTCGAACGATTCCGTAAGACTACATCTGCACACCTGCATGAAAAGACACTATCTTGCCCACGAGATCGGCGCATGGATCCATATCGACTTCGATACACGATAGAACCTCGATCATTCCTTAACCTGGACAACACAATGAATCATCTTCTCGTCACGGCCGGTTGGCTGCTCGCCGGCATACTGGTCCTGTCATCCTGTACCAAGGACAACGACAATATGCCGACGGGGCCGGGCCATGAATCCAGCGAATACATGCCTCTCTCGATAGGGAACGAGTGGGTCTATACCTACAATGGTACGGACTCGGTCAAGTACAAGGTCGTGGGTGATACGACGGCCTATGGGCACACCTATGCGCTGCTGTCCGTATCGGGTGCCTTGACGAGGAATGCCTTCCTGCGTCACGATGACCTCCTCATCGAAGGCCAGGCCTTCATGAACATGATCGGCGATACGGTGACGAGCTTCGTCGACGTCAGCAAGGCCTACGACGAGGCATGGGGACAATGGGTGCCGACGAAGTCGGCACGTGTCCTGCATATGTGGACGATGAAGGAGCGTGATACGAGCGTGATTGTTCCGGCGGGTACCTTCAACGACATCATGATCGTCCGGTACAGCACGGGCTACTTACTCGGTCCGCAGTTCGTTTCGATATCGTCGGGTGCATTCTACTGGTCGAGAAGTGTCGGTCTGGTGAAGCACGTCGACTATTCGTCGGCAGGCGGCGGGTCGGTCAAGACGACAACGGCCGAGCTGAGGTCCTATACGCTGAAATGATCGTCGTTCGGAAACGGTGATGGATCGTAGGCCCCGCTTCGGCGGGGTCTTTTCGTTTATGGCCATCCATGCATTCGTCATTGTGGTGTGATTGGATATATAGTTAGGAATCCTTACTATTGTCCGCCGATGATCCACAACACAACAACACGAGGGTATGATGGGAACGAATATCGCCGGATACGCATACGGCTCCGTCGCCTCTTCACCGGTGTCGGTGAAGGATCTGGATCTGCTGAAGAAGACGGTACTGTTCGACGACGCGGACGTCGCCAATCTCCGTCGTATGGGAACGATTCTCGAATCGCGGATCGATGCCTTGCTCGACGTCTGGTACGGCTTCGTGGGAGGCAACGACCATCTCCTCCACTACTTCACCTCGGGCGGCGTACCGAACGGTGACTACCTGCAGGCAGTACGGGTCCGGTTCGGACAATGGGTGCGGGATACGTGCAACAGGAGCTACGATCAGGAATGGCTCGACTATCAGTACGAAGTGGCACTTCGTCATCATCGCGCGAAGAAGAACATCACCGACGGTGTGAACTCGGTGCCCATCATCCACTATCGCTACATCGTCGCCTTCATCGTTCCGCTTACCCTCACCGTTCGTCCGTTCCTGGTCGAGGGTGGCGCCAGCGACAGTGATATCGACGGAATGATGGCATCATGGCTGAAGGCACTGACCCTGACGACTATTCTCTGGACGTACCCCTATGTGAAAGAGGGCGACTTCTGATCCTGCGTCAGACGTCGGCGGTCTCGTGCTCCGGGCAGTCGAGCCTGATGTCGGAGGGAGAGAGCGCTACTTCCAGTAACCGGCAGTACGGACGTCGGGAACTCGGACGGAAGAACGCGCACGTATAGCACATGCGCTGGGCCACCGCGAGGTCCTGCGTCTGCAGACGATGGATCAACGTGGACAACGACGACCAGAGCTGTGAACGCTGGGCCTCGGTGAGCTCCCGTACGGTGTCGACGGTGGGCTGCTGATAGTCGGCGATGGCATTGAAGGTGCGCTTGCCGGTAGCGGTGAGGGAAAGGACTTCGATTCGTCGGTCCTCGGCGTGGGCCGTCTTGACGAGCAGTCCCTTGCGGACGAGCGTGGCCACGGCATCGCTGACCGTCGCCTTGGTGACGGCGAACTCACGTGCGAGATAGGTGACGGTCGCCAGACTGCGGTCATGACTGCCGATGAAGATCAGGATCTGTGCCTGGATCGGGCTCAGTTCCTTCTCCACCGCGATCTGCCATAGTGACTGCCGCTGGAGCTGTCCGAGACGCTCCAGTGCCAGTACTATCTTCGACGCGAGATCCTGCTGTTCCGTTGCCACGATGACTCCTTGACCGCAAGATAGTCGGCACTCCTGACATTCACATGCGAAAGACACGGGAAGCCGATCCTCCTCTATTCTGGTACGGTGGCGGCCGGATCGCGAGACTGCGTGATCCGAACGAGGGAATGGCCGCCGTTCCTGCGTATCCTGTGCCGTCTGGAGTTAGAATGAGCAGGATAACCCGAACCACCGACTCCGAAAAGGTCGATGAATATATCGCCCGCTCCGAGCCATTCGTCCGACCTATCCTGAATCATTTCAGGAATCTCATCCATCGGACGATACCGGACGTCGAGGAAAGGATGAGATGGAACATGCCCCACTTCGTGGTCGAGGGTTCGGCCATATGCTACATGGCGGCGTTCAAGCGGCACGTGGCAACAGGACGGTACTTGAAGTGCCCAAAGTAGTAGTAAGGTAGTACGGGCTGTGGGGCGGTTCCGGGTTAAGATTGGATCGTATCGGTGTGTTGCCGGCACTCCTGGTGCTGCGTCCCGTCTCCCCCAATCGTCGAAAGTGATCATGGTGCATCGTCTGCTTCTCTTCGCCCTGGCCGCGGCGTTCCTGCATGGTTGCGGGATGTCTTCGGAACCGTCGACACCTGCCGCACCCGGTGAACTGGCCATGACCAGACTCACCGATCTCCCTGCAGCGAAGGGGAACGTCGTGAGCGTCGACATCCTCGATGCGAGCAGGCTCGTAGCCGTGATCGACGACAAGATCTATTCCGTTCCGATCTCCGGCGGCACCCCGTCCCTCATGCATTCGAACGCACGCTACGAATCGGTCGTGGTAGGCGGTGGTGGCGAGATATACGCCCTCACGCGCGACGCCCTGTTCGTGATCGACCATATCGGTGGCACACCGAAGGCCGTGGACGTCCAGATTCGCACCGCACAGACGGAAAAGGTCACGTTGTCCGTTTCTCCGACCGGAGAACCGTATCTGCGCGTCTACACCTATCCGGCGAGAATGACGCTCTACACGAGTGCCGATCGTGGGACGACGTGGACGACCATTCCATTGCCCTCCGGCTTCCTCTACGGCGGTGGTCTGGCCTTCGGCCCATCGGGTGAAATGTACCTGAGCAGTCCGCAGGGATTCTATTCCTCACCGGACCGTGGCGCGACCTGGACATCGTACCCGGCTCCGTTAGCCAACTACGGTGGTGAACTCGTACGCAGAAGCAATGGCCACATCCTCTACTACGTTCCGGGCGGTGGTGGACTACGATTGTCGACCGACGGCGGAGCGAGCTTCACCGATCTCTCGCAGTTCAACAACCCACCATACTTCTCGAAGATCGTCGAGGGTGCCGATGGTATCCTCTATGCCCTCGTCAATCGCGGTGCCACGACGCTGACCGACAGACCGATGACCGTGGCGAAGTCCACGGATGGAGGCATGACATGGCAGCATATCTACTTTGCACAAGGGTACGACTTCGCCATGAAGGGTTCGGTGATCGCCGTCGCACAGGGCGAGACCGCATCCGGTGGTGTGGCTATCTCGACCGACAATGGACGTTCGTTCGTTCCCGCAGGGATCGGCTCGGTGGAGTCGATACAGTCCTTCGGATTCGATGCCGAAGGCAACCTCCTCATTCTTGCCGACAGAACACTGTTCCGGAAGACGTCATCGGGCTGGAAGACGCTCGGTGGGCAATCGGGCTTCTCCACGATGGCCACGACACCGCAAGGAACGATTTTCCTGTCGCAGGTATCGTCCACCTTCCTTTCCGTCGATGGGGGTACGTCGTGGAAGGAAGCGCCCATGCCGGACTATCTGTACAGCGGCATCGGTACCATCGGCCTGCCCGCTGTGCTGGGAGCGAGGAGTGGGGACCTGATCGTTTCGATCACGACATATCGTGACGATCTTGCGACGCATACGAACGGCATGCTCGTACGTGTCCGTCCGGATGGTACTGCGATACGTCTCACGAATGGAATCAACTACGTCTCGATCGTCGAGGATGCTACCGGACTGCTTTACGGCCAGACGGTGAACTTCCGGACGTATCAGCGTTCGACGGACGGCGGCACGACGTGGACGGAGGTGCAGACCGCGGCTCCGGGATTCGTCTTCGACAGCCGTAACCGCTTCATCGCCTACGGCGAACTCGGTGCGTTCCGTCAGGGCAGTTCCGGCAGCGATGGAACGAAGCCTTTGACGCTCACCGGCTTCACTTCGCAGAGCAACTACGTCATGTCGGCGAGATTCGACAGCCATGACCGTCTGCATCTTCTGACGCGCGATCAGGGGCTCTTCGTCGCGACGCAACCGCTGCCCTGATCATTCCTTCGACGGTGACACGATGGCGATGAATTCCTTGTTCGCATCACTACTGACGTAGAGGTTGCCACGACTGTCGGTAGCGAGGCCGACGGGCCGTGCCCAGGATCGGTTCTTCGTCGTGAATCCGGTAAGGAAGTCGGAGACGTAGTCGACCGCACTGTCCGCCTTCATGTGAAGATAGATGACCTTGTAGCCTGCGGGCACGCGCCTGTTCCATGAACCGCGCAGCGATACGAAGGCTCCGCTCCTGAATCGCTCGGAGAACGAGGGATTGGGGAATTCGATGGCCATCGGTGCGGTGTGAGCCTGTACGAGGGCAGCCGGATGCTTCATGCTCCGTACAAGGGTGCTGTCCGCAGCGGTGATGGGGAGGAGGTCGCGATATCCACCGACGAGAATCGTGAAGTCGAAGAATCTGCCGTCACCCCATGCGAAAGGATGACCGTAGAACCCGCCATCGCGGACCTCGTCGATCCATTCCGGCGGAATGTCGTCGCCCTGCCAGTCGCTTCCGTTGTTGGTCGCCCAGAGTCGTCCGGTTCGCGGATGCAGGGCCATGCCGACGGCATTGCGTACGCCCCTCGCATAGACGCGTCGTCCCGTTCCGTCCTCGGCATATCGTTCGATGATGGCTCGTCCGTCCTCGCGGCAGACGTTGCACGAAGAGCCGATGGACAGATACATCGCGTGATGCTGCGGATCGAAGACGATGGTACGTGTGTCGTGCCCACCGCCGGGTTGTTCGGCGCCCTGGGCGATGTCGTCGATGAAGACGGTCCGGCGTTCGTAGATGCCGTCACCGTCGTTATCCGTGAGACGGACGACGCGTCGTTCCTCGGCGACGTACAGGGCTCCGGCATGGAACTTCAGGTCGTGCGGAAGATGCAGATCGCGTGCAACGACGATGGCCGTATCGGCTTCGCCGTCATGATTCCGGTCGGGCAGTGCCAGGATCTCCCCGCTGGACTTGTTGGCGACATGCAGGACGCTGTCGGGAGACCATGCCATGAACCGGGCCTTGTCCAGCCGTCCTGCATAGAAGACCTTCGCCGTGAAGCCATGTGGAAGGAAGACGGACTCGGTGATCGTGATCTCCTTCGAGAACTTCTCCGGTACGACAAGGCGCCGGGCCGTAAGGCCGAGATCGCGCTGAGGCGTCAGGGCAGGCTGCTCCTTGTTGAACGGATTGAAGCAGGAGGAGACGGCCAGAATCGAGGCGAAGAGAAAGGAATATTTCATCGATGGTTCTCCGTCGGTGTATTCGATACACTATGCATGACATCGCATCCGATGGCAGCGAACGATGCGCATCGGATCGTTCGCACTTGTCCTGCATTCTTCCCGATTCCGGTACTTGAACAATTGCCCTCGTCGACGGTTCCATGAACGTCGGCTATGGAAGGACGATCCTGCAGACGTTCATGTCGCAAGGCCGTTCATCGTGCATCATGGGACATCGTCGTATCCATCCATTACTTGTCGAGGAATTTCGGTATGATCGCGGTTTCTGTCGTCCCCTCAGTTTATCCTGGATCGGAATGAGTGCCAGAATATCCTTCGCGTTGCTGTCCTGCGTGGTGATGATCGCAGGATGCGCCCCACCCTACGTTACCCACAATCAGTTGAACAGGCTCCGGAAGGGGATGCAGCACGAGAGCGTTCTCGATCTCCTGTCCATATCTCCTGACAATCCTCTCCGGCTTCCGGTCAGGAGCGGGAACTATACCGTCGAATTCTATCCGTTGCAGGTCGCGCAGACCAGCAAGACCGAGTATACGAGAAATCCGTTCGTCCAGAGAGACAACAACGGATACATCAAGCCGGGTCAGCAGGAGACGACGTCGAGGCGGGTGAAATCCGACGTCAAGGCCAATGTCTACTTCCTCTACCAGGACGACAGACTCCGGTACTGGGGCATGATGGGAGACTTCTCGAAATCCGACGATCCCGAAGTGCTCGAGCTGGCTCCGATCATCTACACCCAACTGTTCCTGCAAGGATTCTGAACCAACGAACGAAAGTACGATCGATGCATACGATACTGAAACGTGGAGCCCTGTTCCTCGTCGCCGTCCTTCTGCAGGCCTGTGGCGGTTTCTCGATCAACGACTCCAACATGTTCCAGAAAGGCATGCCGGAGGTCCAGGTTCTGGAACTGTCCACGAGAAGCCCGAAGGATATCTATACTATCAACCTCAAATCCGATCCGTCGCGGGCATTCAAGGTGCTGCTGTTCGATCTTCAGCTCGGCGACATCACGGCGGACTATCTGGCCGTGTTCGAGAACGACAAACTGTTGTACTGGGGATATCCGTACGAGTTCAATCGTCATCCCGATCCGCTGCTGAACGAGATCAGCAGGGTGGCTCTGGAAAAGAGGTAGGAGGGCGATATCGACGGATTCCATCGCCGTATACAATCTACAGGTCGGCAATTATTCCGATGAGGGTAGTGTTGCAGTCGGAGTGTAGGCGATACCGGACGCGCTGCAGTATAGGTTCTGTAAAGGTGTCACGGTATTCCGATATCGTCATGTTGCACCATGGAGGTGCATATGCGATATCATCGAATCCTTTATGCTGTAGTCCTGGCAATTGCCGCCTGCATAGCGGGATGCCGTCATCCCGACGAACCTGAACGGCACACACCGGAACAACGGATGTTGCGTATCACCGGGATCGGAGCGTCGATCCGCCCGGGTGAGGCCATCATACTCACGGCGACAGGAATGGACACCGTAGTGACATTGCCTAGTGCAATACTGTATTCGAAGGCGGTGGAGTTGTTGCCGGTATCGGTTGAGCGAGAGCATGGACGCATCGTCGTCGCTACGTCGTCCAGGTCGCGGAGCGGCAGGATCGTGTTGCACGGCAGCGATGGCCGGGTATTGGTCGATACGATGCTCTATGTCTATGGTGACGATGTCATCGTTCCGACGTGGGGCGTTGCCGTGGCGGGGAGATGTCATGGTATCATCGAAAAGTATTCGCTGAAGAGGGTATTTCCGTGGATGGATGGCTTGTTCTGCAAGGATGGGCCGACATTACACCGGCTGCAATCCCATCCTGTACGCCCGGACTACTATGCACTACCCTTCGTGTATGGTGATATCGAGCTTGTCGTGTATGATCCGGCCGAGGCGCTGTATCATGCTATACGACAACCCATTAATGTTCAGCAGCCTGACGTCGTCGTGTCGTCTCAATACAGCGACGTCGGTTTGACGATACATGGTGTCGCCATGGAGAGTGGTGAGAACATGACAGTTACGTTGATACGTGGCGGCAGGAGGGCGTCCACACGTGCTCAGCGTATGAGCGACAAAGCGATATCGGTGCAGTTCTCGGATCTCGACCCGGGTACATACGATGTGGAACTCGAATCCGGCAGCGAACGCGGAACGATCGCAACCGTTTCCATCCGGAATGGAGATCCTGTATCCAAGCCCGGTACCTTCATGATGCACCTGCTCGTGGAGGGTGATTTCAACGTTCATTGGCGTGTCATACCTTCAAGTCACGAGGCCGATATCACAGAGGGGGAGTACGTATGGCGGCCCATTACGTTCTGGATCCAATCGAATAGCGTCAAGGATGGAGATACTATCCGTATCACTGGGCGTGGTGGGTCGGTGGAGCTGGCGGGATGGTTTGTGAACAAGAGCAAGAGTGGTCTTGCCAGCATGCATCTGAAAATCGTAGACTATGACTCGCGTGGAGTGAGCTGGGCGACGGGGACGTTGAGGCTGGATTTGATGGACGTTCCAATCCGTTATACGGAGAAAGGCGATGCGATGATTGACGTCGAAGGCCGTGATCTCGTCGCGAGTAAGGAACTTTCATACTATTACGAAGCCGGCTACTCTAGTGGTCGTTCGGGATATACGTCATTCAGGCGGATCAGGGAATGCCTCAATCCCGAGTCCTCACGTCTCCATCTCAGCTTCCTGCGATAACAGCCCGTCATCCCGATCCGCTGCGGAACGTGATCAGCAGGGTGGCTCTGGAGTGGAAGTCATAGGGATGCGTTCGGCGGGGTTCGACGCATGTCGATTGATTTGCCCTCGAGCACGTGATCGCCTCACCCCACTTCGAATCACGGCAGTTAAGGAATATATGTTCTATTCCGTGCAATAATTCTTGAGGAAGGCAGGGTCAACGTCTAAGTTTGGGCCCATGAACATCAAATCATGCTGTATCGGTGCCGCACTGTGGTTATGCCTGGCGCCGGCACTCCATGCCCAGGGGTTGCTCGGGGGCTTCATGCAAGGGGCAGGTAGAACGACCGTTGCCCTTTCCTATTCGAGCGAATGGTACGACAAGTACTACATCGCCAATCGTGAAACGACGAATCCTGGTCTGGGGACCATCAGCACGTCGAGCGTGAGCATGTATGCCGTATCCGGCATCACATCCTGGCTTGACGTCGTGGCCAACGTTCCCTGGGTACGGGCTTCGTCCAATGCCGGATTCTGGGCGCCCGTGGGTGCACTCCAGGATCTTTCCTTCGCCCTGCGGGCACGACCGTACTACACGACGTTCGATGACGGACAGTTGGACGTCATGGTAGCCGGTGCCGTAGGCTTTCCCGTAACGAACTATCCTACGGATCAACCGGTGACGGTGGGACATGGGGCGACGTCGATCGATGGACGGCTGATCGTCCAGTATCGCGCCTGGTCCGGACCCTTCATCTCCGCCCAGGCGGGTTACATCGGTCGCGGCAAGGTATCGGTCGACAGAGGCTTCGACGTCGACGTTCCCGATGCGTTCGAGATTTCGGCGCGTGCGGGCATCGCCCTTACGTCATGGTACGGCGACGTATGGGTACAGAGCCAGGTCGCACAGTCCGGTACCAGTATCGGTCCAGGCGTGGCCTTCCCGTCGAACGGACAGAACTTCGTTCGCGTGGGTGGGACGCTGGTCTACAACCTGATCCCGAACTTCTCGCTGATGGCCGGTATCGCCGGAACATTGGACGGCCGCAACGTCGGCCAGGCCACCCGCGTCAGCGGTGGCATCATCTACAATCTGCCCGTGTGGGGCGGACTTTAACAATCAGACCTGAATGTCCATGATACGTCTCGTACTCGCCTGCGTTCTTGTGGTGGGAATCTGCATTTCCTGCGATTCGCCCGTAGAGGGACCGCAATACGGCGACCTCGTTCCCTCGTCGACGGACAGCGCTGCCATCGCATGGAATCCCCTTTTCGTCCTGAGCGGAGGCGATAGCCTGATCTCCGCTCCACCCGCCGCCGATGAAGGCATCAGCGCCGTGAAGGAAGCCATCGCCAACCGGACGGAAGCCCAGAACAAGGCCATCCGCACGTGGAATACCGGTACCTACCTGCGATGGAACGAATTGACGCGTAACATCGTTGCCCGCTATAATGTTGCGCCGCTCGCCGAGCGTACGCCGAATGGTACGTTCACCGGACGTTTCCTTCCCGATCCCAACAAGCCCTTCGCTTCACCGCCCTTCACCGCACGTCTCTATGCACTCGTGAATGCCGGGCAGTACGACGCTCTCATCTGGGCGTGGAGGCTGAAGTATCAACACCGTCGTCCGGCGCCGTCGACCGTCGATCCGACGATCGTGACGGCAGGCCCATCGTCGGGTACACCATCCTATCCCAATGAGGATGCCGTCGTGTCCCGCGTCACGGTAGAAATCGTGTCGTTCTTCTATCCGGGTGAACGCGCCTATCTCGAAGCGCAGTTGCAGGAATGTACGTCGTCGAGAGTGGCGGCAGGTCTGGCTCGTCCATCCGATATCGCCGGAGGCGACTCGCTCGGACGCCGCGTTGCGGCGCTGCTCATCGATCGTGCGAAGAACGACGGCTTCAGCAAGGCCGACGATCAGGCTCGATGGAAGGCCGTGGACGCCGCGATGGTGACGACGTGGCCGAAATGGAGAAGCACCGAAACGCCGACGCGCCCGCCCATGCTTCCGTTCTTCGGCGAAGTGAAGCCGTGGAACATCACCGATGCCGCATCCTTCGATCCGGGGCCGCCTCCATCCGAAGGAACGGCCGTCTACGACACGGACATGGATGAGATGCGCAGCATCTCGGTGGGCCGCACACGCGAACAGATACGTATCGCGAACTATTGGTCCGATGGAGAGGGAACGTTCACGCCTCCGATCCACTGGCACCTCTTCGCGGCCGAGCGCCTGCGCGAAGCACGCTTCAGCATGATCCGCATGGCTCGCGTCATGGCCTATACCTCGACGTCGCTCCACGATGCCGCCGTCGTCTGCTGGTATACGAAGTACAAGTACAACACGGCGCGCCCGATCACGATCGACAACGTCGTCCGTATGCCGATCGGTCTGCCGAACTTCCCCGGATACTCCAGCGGCCACTCGACCTTCAGCGGTGCCGCTGCGACGGTACTCGGACACTTCTTCCCGTCGTACAGCCAGGGCTACATGATGATGGCCCGTGAAGCGGGTGACAGCCGCGTCTATGGCTGCATCCATGTGCGTATCGACTGTACCGTCGGTCTCAAGCAAGGACAGGACATCGGTGCCGTGGCCGTCGCACGGGCGGTGCAGGACGGAGCGGAATAGGCGCCCAGGCCGAATAGTAATCACGTATATCGTCGATGCATGCCGTACTCAGGATATGGGTACGGCATGTTCCGTTTGGGGCCAGGCTCAGAGGTAGATGCTACCGCGTCTTGTGCGCCAGCCGTAATTCGTTCACGAGCAGGTGTGCCCTGCGTGTCGGTTCGGGAATGCGATATCCCGTATGGCATCGTAGCGTAAGGTCGACGGCCGAATCGAGATCGATGAGGTGGCCGGTCGATATGAAGACCGGACCGACCTTGTTCTTCGTACGCAGGGCGACGCCTATTTCCTCGTCCTTGTGAACGAGTGGTGACCGCGATCCACGCTCGGGTGGGAGATCATCGAATGCACCGACGAGGATCGATTTGCCGCAGCCGAAGGTCGGGCGATCGAGCCAGAGACCCATATGTGCTGCGATGCCCATGCGTCGCGGGTGAGCCATGCCGTGACCGTCGAACATGACGACGTCGGGCAATGTGTGGAGACCGTTCCAGGCCTCCAGCAACGATGGACCTTCCCGAAAGGTGAGGAGGCCCGGCACGTAGGGGAACGTCGTCGTGGAGACGATGCCTGCCTGATCGACGACTTCGAGCGTATCGATGTTCAGGACGACGATTCCGGCATAGACGGCTTCCTCGAACTTGTTGAACGAGATGTCGCAACCGGCGATCGTCCGCACCGGATGCCTCAACGGCTCGACGCGGATACGCTCCCGAAGCTGTCGCTGGAGAGCGACAGCTTCGGTCGGTGTGACGTTCCATGGATGGAGTTGTCCGGATTCGTTCATCGTGGTGCCGTTCGGATACCTGCAGCTCGTCAGTCCGTCGTACAACCTTCGTCGGTGCACACGGCACCGGAGGCCGAAGGGACATCGACGATGGTCATCGCCTGATGGGCTTCATCCCATGAGCGCTGGAGGGTCTGGAGGAAGACGTCGTTCGGTTGCGCACCGGAGACGGCATACTTGCGATCGAAGACGAAGAACGGTACACCGCGTACGCCGATGCGGGAAGCCTCGACGATGTCCTGCCGAACCTCGTCGGCAAGCGAACCGTCGTCGAGCATGCGTCCTACCTCGCCCGCATCGAGACCGAGCTCGACACCAAGTGCTACGAGCGTATCGCGGTCACCGATATTCCTGCCTTCCGTGAAATAGGCCGAGAAGAGGCGCTCTTCCGCTGCATCCTGGAGTCCGTGCTTCGCAGCGAGATGGATGAGGCGATGCGCATCGAACGTATTGGCAGGAATGGTGCGGTCGAAATCGTAGTTCAGCCCGGCCTGCTGGGCCATGGACGTCACGTGTGCACCGGCCTGCATCGCATGGTCGAGCGTCCATCCCTTCTTCTCGGCAAGGGCTTCATGGACGCTGCGTCCTGCGACGTACGTGGCGTCGGGATCGAGCTGATAGCTGCGCCAGACGATCTTCACGTCGGCGGCATGATCGAAGCGTTGCAGAGCCTGTTCGAAATGCCGTTTGCCGATGTAGCAGAACGGACATACGATGTCGGACCAGATTTCGACGGTGATGGGAGATGACATGATTCGTATTGCGATGATGATGACGATGTATGCGGGAATCGTTACCGGACGTTCATGAACGATCGTGAATGCCGAGGCAACGTGGTTACATGCGTACGTTTGCACTGCTATGACGAACGAGGGTGGATATTCATTACATCACTGGATTATCATCGATGACGAATCACGATCGGACGATATCGGTTTCCGTATACCTGGCTATTCTGACCACGACCCTCGTCGGTATCTCCTGTGCCTCCGTCCATCGTCCCGATATCACGGTACCGGAGCTGCGATCCGACGCCAACGTGGCTCGTTCGGTCAATCGGGCTACGGTCGACAGCATCATCGAGCGTCTGGCCCGGCGTGCGGCACGCCGGAACGACGGGACCCTCGATATCCTGATGCTGTCGGGTGGCGGACAGAATGGCGCCTACGGCGCAGGCTTTCTCAAGGCATGGAAGGGGAGGAGCGACGGCGGGATGCCGGACTTCGACCTCGTGACCGGTGTCAGTACGGGCGCCCTGCAAGCGCCACTCGCATTGCTCGGAACCCGGGACGACCTCGAGCAGTTGTCCTCCCTCTATCGCGAGGCGACGAGAACGATCACGCCATCGATAGACTATCTGTTCTGGCTGCATCCCAATGGCGGTGTTCTGAACGTCGAGCGATACGAGGCCACGCTGGCCCGGGTCGTCGATGCCCGACTCGCTACCCGCCTGCGTTCGGAGTTCGACAAGGATCGCCAGGTAGCCGTATCGACAGCCGACATGGATCTCGGAGTCGGGAGGATATGGAGTTTCTCCGACGAGCTGAAGGATACGGCCGAGGCCTCACGGCGACGCGTCCATACCCTGCTCCAGGCATCGTCTGCGATTCCGGGAATCTTTCCATCGCTGTTGATCGACAACCATGTCCATTCGGACGGTGGTACGGTTGCCAACATTCTTACGGCGCTTACGATTTCGGACTACAGGCGTCTGGTGGATCGTATGCGATACTATGGCGTATCGACGCCGGTGAAGGTGCGTATCTGGATCATCATGAATCTCCGGATGCATGTACCGGTCAAGGTCATGGATATCGCAAGTCGCTCGGAGATCTCGCGTCGCGGTAACATGCTCCTGCTCGTAGCCCAGGCGCCGCAGATAGTATCGCATCTCGACCTCCTCTCCACCGCGGTCAATGCCACGATACCCGGCCTGAGCATGGAACTCCGGTACACATCCATTCCTGCCGGTCTTCCCGATGATCCTGCCGCTGCCGAGCTGTTCAACGAGGGCTGGATGCATCGACTCGATTCCACCGGTGCCGGCCGCGCATCGGGCCCCACGCCATGGGATGCGATGACGTCGCCCTTCGAACGGCCGGCCACGGATTGATCCGTCAAGGTTTCGAATACATCTCTGCGAGCTTGCGCTCCATTTCCTCCATCGGAACTTCGCGGAGGAATCGGGCGATCCACCACGTATTGCCGTGCATGTCGAGGACCCCACCTTCACGATGTCCGTAGAAACGGTCATCGGGTTCCATGACCGACGTGGCACCGGCTGCGAGCGCACGTCTATAGGTGTCGTCGACGTCGTCGACGAAGATGTAGCACATCGTCCTGGTCGCCGGCCAGCGTTCCGACGACGTTCCCATCATGATGTTGGTATCGCCGATCCGTACTTCACCGTGCTGGATGATTCCTTGCGGATCCTTCAGCGCTTCTCCGGCTTCGGCATCGAAGACGGTCTGGAGGAAGGCGATCTGTGCTTCCACGTTGTCCACCATGAGATAGGGTGCGACGATACTGTGGTCGGGCGGTGCTGGATTGTTCTTCGTCGACGAGGCCATGATGACACTCCTGGTTGTAGTTGAAACGATACGCGACAAAGCTACAGGGCGGGATAGCACGGGAATTGTACGAATGCGACATCGTACGATACGGCGTCAGGCTTCGGCGATCAACCTGCCTTCGCCGTTGTCGATGAAGAAGGCTCGTGGATGATGCCCCGAGAATGCCTTGAACTCGTGGATGAAATGCGACTGATCGTAGTAACCGCAGTTCAGTGCAAGGTCGGTCAGCGAGCGGATCGGTCCGTATCCTTCGCGTATCGCCGACTGGAATCGTGCGATGCGTGAGAAGAGTTTCGGACTGAAGCCCGCATGATCCTTGAATGTTCGCTCCAGTTGACGCGTGGACATGTTGAAGCGTTCTGCGAGACGACCGACGTTGTCCGATCCGTGAGAGTGGACGACATGTCGGATGGACGAAAAGATCCGTTCTTCCATCGGAGAGATGGCCGACAGCTTCCTGTCGAGGAATCCGGCCAGCAGTCCTACGCGCAGCGCCGTCGTTTCCGCGAGCATCAACCGTTCCTCGAGCTCACGGCCATCGCTGCCGAAGAGCGAGGAAAGATCGATGAGATGATCGCTCGTATCGACGGATGGTGTGCGTGTCAGGAAGGAAACGGTGAACGGATAGAGGTAGGCGCCGAAGATGCCGAAGTCCTCCTTCGTGCGGAAGCGTCGGAAGGTTCGTGATTGCGCATGGACCATGGAACGATATCCATCGGACGTGCCCGGTGCATCGAGCTCTTCGAAGCGTCCCTTGTAGTGGACGATCAGCTCGGCGCATCCGTCGGCCATCGTGCGATGGACATACGGGACGTCGGATACGGAGCATTCCAGCACCCAGAAGAACCGGACGAAGGGCGTCAGTCGTGGCGGTGGTGGAATCTTGCGGTAGAGCATGCGGGAATCCGGGTGAAGCCGATGCCAGTTCGGAACCCGAAAATAGTGCGGAGGGGTGGAACTATTGTATCGACAGGTAAATATCACCGCCTGTAACGATGAGCGTTCCCGTATCGGTCACAACGATCGGAGGTTCCGATGAAACTGTCATCGATCGTCGTCGTCGCCATACTCGCGGCGGCCTGCTACCGCGAAGAGCCCGTGCCACAGAAGGAGCCGATGAATCGCAGTGAGGCTCTCGAGGACTCGAAGGAGACATCGAAGGACATCGCCCGGATCCTGCTCCGCATGGACACCATGATGACGAAGCACCTCGAAGAGCGAGATCGATACTACGACCTGCGCTTCATCGACATGATGATCAATCATCACGAATGCGGCATCATGGCGGCGAAGAGCGCCATCCAGAACGCCGCCCATGCCGAGTCCATCACGTTCGCCGAGGACATGTCGCTCATGTTCCAGATGAATATCGACCAGATGAAGGCATGGCGCAGGACGTGGTACGACGAGGAACGTCCTGCGAAGGGCACGTACGCGGATTCGCTCCTGAAGGTCATGACGGAGATGGATACGACGATGGCCTTCAAGCTCGGTACCAAGGATCCGAACTACGATCTCCGTTTCACGGACATGATGCTGATCCATCACCGTATCGGCATCGACATGGCCATCGACGCGCTCGAGAAGACGGCGCATCCGAAGATGCGCGAACTCGCCGAGGAGCTCGCCATCAATCTCCGCAGAGGGATGAAGGAGCTCCAGGCATGGCGCGTGAAGTGGTACGGGTGATGAGGTACGGTCCGCGTCCTTCATCCATGGCTTCCGGATGCTCATGAGTACGCCGCAGCGGCATGCACGGCCCACCTGTTGATAACTTCACCGGATATTCATGGTGCGCGTTATCCGCTTTTCGACAAATTCGTATCGCCGTTGCAGGTGCACCGTATCACGCTCATGATTCTTAGCGGATATGGTGATAATAGGGAAGACGGGTGCGGAGCCGCGTGGCTCCAACTCCCGCGTGGTTGCGCCGCCGTATTGGGAGACGCTCCGGTTCATGTAACGAGGCCACTGTAGAACACGACACGTGTCGTGCGACGGGAAGGCCGAACCGGATCGAACGACCCCTTAGCCGGACGACCTGCCTGCAGCGCTCATCAATTCACGATCATCCGCGCTAACGGATGTGATGAGAAGTTGTCCAGGCGATGCCCTACCTGTATAGCAGGTGCGGAGACGTATCGTCCACCCCTTCCCGTTACCTCCGCGAGCGAGGATCGATGTCCCTTCACATCATCCTTCGACAGCCATGCATACCGAATCGCAGGAACGCGCTGGACTACCGACCGAACCGCTCCTGATGGAGAACAAGGATCGCTTCGTCATCTTTCCCATCAGATATCACGACATCTGGCACTTCTACAAGAAGGCCCAGGCCAGTTTCTGGACGGCCGAGGAGATAGACCTCAGTCATGACCTGGGTGACTGGGAACGTCTTACCGACGGCGAACGACATTTCATCTCCCACGTGCTCGCTTTCTTCGCGGCGAGCGACGGCATCGTGAACGAGAATCTCGCCGAGAACTTCCTGTCGATGGTCCAGTATCCCGAGGCGCGTTTCTTCTACGGCTTCCAGATCATGATGGAGAACGTGCACTCGGAAACGTATTCGCTGCTGATCGACACCTATATCCGCGATCCGAAGGAGAAGCATCGTCTGCTCCATGCCGTGGACACCGTACCCTGCGTACGGAAGAAGGCCGAGTGGGCCCTCCGCTGGATCGAACGGGCCGATTTCCAGGAACTCCTGATCGCCTTCGCGGCGGTGGAAGGTATCTTCTTCTCGGGCAGTTTCTGTTCCATCTACTGGATGAAGAAACGCGGACTGATGCCGGGACTCAGCTTCTCGAACGAGCTGATCTCGCGCGACGAAGGACTGCACTGCGATTTCGCCTGCCTGCTCTACAACAACTACGTCGTGAACAAGCTGCCCGAAGAGCAGGTCGCCCGGATCATCTGCGATGCCGTGGAGATCGAGAAGGAATTCGTCACGGATGCCCTGCCCGTCGCCCTCATCGGCATGAATGCCAATCTGATGTGCGACTATATCGAGTTCGTTGCGGACAGATTGCTGGTGGCACTGAATTGTAAGAAACGATACAATGCGAAGAATCCCTTCGACTTCATGGACATGATCTCGCTCCAGGGGAAGACGAACTTCTTCGAGAAGCGCGTCGGCGAATACCAGAAGTCGGGAGTGATGGCCAGCGTGGCAGGCGGCGAGGGCAGGAGCTTCACGCTGGACGAGGATTTTTGACACCACTTACGAAGCATACGAATCATGTACGTTCAGAAGCGCGACGGCAGAATGGAATCCGTGAAGTTCGACAAGATCACTTCGCGGATCGAACGACTGAGCTATGGTCTCGATCGACGCCACGTCGATCCCATCATCGTCACGAAGAAGGTCATCGACGGGCTCTATGACGGTGTCACGACGATCGAACTGGATCAGCTCGCCGCCGAAGTATCGGCCTCGATGATGACGACGCATCCGGATTACGGAATCCTCGCGGCACGCATCGCCGTTTCCAACCTGCACAAGGAGACGCTGAAGTCGTTCTCGCAGACGATGGAGCGGATCCATCGTTACGTCAATCCGAAGACGGGAGAACGTGCCGGTCTGCTGTCGGACGAAGCGTACGACGTCGTACGGACCCATGCCGAAGTACTGGATTCGACGATTCTCTACGATCGCGACTTCTCGTACGACTACTTCGGATTCAAGACGCTGGAGAAGTCCTATCTGATACGTCTCGACGGCAAGATCGTCGAGCGTCCGCAGCATATGCTCATGCGTGTCGCCGTCGGAATCCACTTCGACGATATCGATGCCGTCATGGAAACGTATCGTCTCCTTTCCGAGCGATGGTATACGCATGCCACGCCGACGCTCTTCAATGCCGGTACGCCGAAGCCGCAGATGTCGTCGTGCTTCCTTCTGACGATGAAGGAAGACAGCATCGACGGTATCTACGACACGCTCAAGCAATGCGCGAAAATCTCGCAGTCGGCCGGCGGCATCGGCCTCAGCATCCATGACATCCGCGCAACAAACTCCTACATCAGCGGTACGAACGGTACGTCGAACGGCATCATCCCGATGCTGCGCGTCTACAACGACACCGCGCGCTACGTGGATCAGGGTGGCGGCAAGCGCAAGGGAGCCTTCGCCATCTACCTCGAGCCCTGGCACGCCGACGTCTTCGAATTCCTCGACCTCAAGAAGAACCACGGCGCGGAGGAGCTGCGGGCACGTGATCTGTTCTTCGCCTTGTGGACGCCGAATCTGTTCATGAAGCGCGTCGAGGCCGACGACTACTGGTCGCTGTTCTGCCCACACGAAGCACCGGGCCTCGCGGACTGCTGGGGCGAGGACTTCGAACGTCTGTACGAACGGTACGAAATGGAAGGCCGTGCCCGCAGGCGTGTGAAGGCGCAGGAACTGTGGTTCGCCATCCTCGAAGCGCAGACGGAGACGGGCACGCCCTACATGCTGTACAAGGATCACGCCAACGGAAAGTCCAATCAGCAGAACCTCGGAACGATACGGTCGAGCAATCTCTGTACGGAAATCATCGAGTATTCGTCGCCCGATGAGGTAGCCGTCTGCAACCTCGCCTCCATCGCCTTGCCCAGGTTCGTCGTCGACGGGCGGTTCGATCACGACGTGCTGTTCGACGTGACGAAGACCGTGACCCGGAATCTCAATGCCGTCATCGACCGGAACCACTATCCCGTGGAAGAAGCGAGACGGTCGAACATGCGCCATCGCCCGATCGGCATCGGCGTCCAGGGGTTGGCCGATGTCTTCGTCATGTTGCGTCTTCCGTTCGAGTCCGATGAAGCACAGAGGCTGAATGCGGAGATCTTCGAGACCATCTATCATGCGGCACTGACGTCGTCGAACGAGCTCGCCGAGCGCGACGGTCCATACGAAACGTATGAAGGATCACCGGTATCGAAGGGAGTGCTTCAGTACGACATGTGGGATGCCGTGCCGTCGTCGCGATGGGACTGGGCCTTACTCAAGGAGCGCATCGTACGACACGGTGTGAGGAACTCCCTTCTGGTGGCTCCGATGCCGACGGCCTCCACGTCGCAGATCATGGGCAACAATGAATGCTTCGAACCCTTCACGTCCAACATCTATACCCGTCGTGTTCTTGCGGGCGAGTTCATCGTCGTCAACAAGTATCTTCTCAATGACCTGATCGGCCTCGGACTGTGGAACGAGGGTATGAAGCAGAAGCTCATCGCCGCCAACGGATCAGTCCAGCACATCGACGAGATCCCACTCCACATCAGGGAACTGTACAAGACGGTGTGGGAGATCAAGCAGAGAACGATTCTCGACATGGCCGCGGCGCGAGGAGCCTATATCGATCAGAGCCAGAGTCTCAACATCCATCTGCAGGACCCTACGCCGGCGCGTCTGACGTCGATGCACTTCCATGCCTGGAAGCTCGGTCTCAAGACCGGCATGTACTATCTGAGGACGAAGGCCGCGGCCGACGCCATCAAGTTCACCGTCGACGTGGAAGCGCTCAGGACCGCAGGTACGGATGCAACCGTCATGGAAGCACAGGCATGCCTGATCGACGATCCGGCATGCCTCGCATGCAGTGCCTGAGTTCGACGTCATGCATCGACGATACATGAATACCTGCCTGTGCTTCGTCGATGCGTTCCATAGAGCATCGTACATCCGAACGGACAGGACAACACGAAAAGGATATCGACATGGATCTGCAGCAACGTATCGTTGAATCGGAGACACGCGTCTTCAAGGCCGTCTTTCCCGATACGACCAATCACTACGACACGATGTTCGGCGGTGCCGTTCTCTACATGATGGATGAGATCGCCTTCATCGCCGCGACACGATTCACGCGCATGCGTGTCGTGACGATATCGTCGGACAGGGTCGACTTCAAGCAACCGATACCGGCGGGAACCATCATCGAACTCATCGCGAAGGTCGTACACGTCGGGAACACGAGCCTGAAGATCCAGGTCGACGTCATCGTGGAACAGATGTATTCGCACAGCCGCGAGAAAGCCGTCGGAGGCATGTTCACGTTCGTCGCACTCGACGAGAACAAACGTCCGACGAAGATCCTGACAGGGCAGGACGGCGAATGAACGGGCCGTGTGGAAAACTTTCCATGCCTCGATATGTCGATCGATCCGCCATAGGATATCCATCGCCGCCATTCACCGAGAATCGATGAATGATGAGGTTCTCTTGATGAAGGAGGACGATCATTTGATCGATAGGGTGGTCCAATCCGATCATCGTCGTTGCATGTATGACGTCGACGTCTCGGCCGCATTCGTAGCATGTGTGTTGCTCGTCGTCGCGGCTTGCATCGGGTAATCATGTCTGCCTAATATTGCCGTGCATGGTGCAGGCGATGACATCCGGTGAACGATCCGGTCACATCGCACAGTGATTCATGCTCGATAGACATACCGGCGTTCAACGGTATGCCGGCAATCGAGCTCTCCCGTCTTCGATCCGGTGGACGGGATCGGTGCAGTACACGACATGGCAGGACGAAGCGATCACGAACGACGGTATCGGTCGACCGATGACCGACGATGATTCCATTCTCACCTTTTACCCGGCCACGCAGTCAGTCAGGTCAGGGGATTCTGCGGATCCGTCTGCTGCGTGGCATCATCGGCATGAAAACATCGTGCGATGTTCCATATCGATAGAATCATATGTTCCGGGCGCACGATCCGGAACTGTCCATGATTCCATAGTTTCGTGCATCGTCGGGTGACCATTCATCGCGGGAAACAATGGATCAGCATGTGCTCCTCGTTCGTTCGGACTCCACGAATGCGGACTTCCGGTCCCTCATACTGCATCTCGATCGCGAACTGAGGGACAATGACGGAGACGAAGCGGACTACTACGCCCAGTACAACCAGGTCGACGACATCAGGTATGTCGTCATTGCCTACTACGACGGCGAACCGACGGGCTGTGGCGCACTGAAGCGGTATGACGATGCGGCGATCGAAGTCAAACGCATGTTCGTATCCCGTGAACACAGAGGCAAGGGCATTTCGAGAGCAGTACTTTCCGAACTCGAACGATGGGCCCGGGACCTGGGATATACGTCACTGATTCTCGAAACGGGAAAGACGCAGACGGCCGCCATCGGACTCTACCGTGGATCGGGCTTCCACATCATCCCGAACTACGACCAGTACGTCGGTGTGATCAACAGTGTCTGCATGAAGAAGGATATTCCGTAGCGAACGGTGAATCCGCCGCCGTCAGCGCCCGCCGGTATCCGTCACCCCTTCATCACGAAGGTCTGGCCGATGAAGGCATAGCCGAGCTTCATGTCCGTCGGAGAATCCTTGATCGCCTGGAAGAGGCGCTTGACAGGGGCCTGGAAGGTTTCCGTACCCTGACGGAACGTCATGCAGTGAATGGGAAGGAAGTGCCGGGCCTTCATCATGTTGGCCATGTCGACGGCTTCTTCCGGTGTGCAGTGGACCGAATGCCAGGGCTGATATGCACCGACGGGCATGATGGCCACGTCGATGCCGTCGAGCTGGGCCAGCGTCCTGAAACTCTCCGTGTATGCCGTATCGCCGCCGAAGACGAGGCGTTTGCCGTTGGCTCGCAGGAGGTAGGCATTGTAGCTGCGTCCCGACTTCCCCTGTCCTTTCGATCTGTCCTGCTCCCATGGATATCGCCAGCCGAAGTGTTTCACGGGCAGGGCGTCGAACCGTATTCCGCGAAGCGTGTGCTTCGCGGTCCAGTCCATTTCCTGGATGGACTTCCACGGAAGATGCTCGATGACGTCGCTCGTACGATGAGCCGTGATGCAGTCGATGGTGCCGGGCGAACGCTTCGTGAGGAATTCCAGCGACGGTACGTCCATGTGATCCATATGGGCATGGGACAGCAGGACGATGTCGGGCGTGGGAATGTCGTCGGGCGAGAGGGCCGGCTCCGTGATCCTGGCAGGACCGATGGTCCCGCCGAAGAAGTTGAGACCGATGCGGTCGAAGAGGATCGGATCCGTGAGGATCTTGACACCATGGAAATTGATGAGGACGGTGGAGTGTCCGATCCAGGCGACGGTCAGTTCATCCTCCTTCCATGTCCCGGGGAGTGGTCTGTGTTCCACGGGAGAAGCCTTGGCCCGGGCGGGACCGATGAGGGCCGTGCCTGCGGCGGCCAGGGCGCCACCACCGAACCAGGATCGAAGGAATGAACGGCGTGTAGACGGTTGCATAGGAAGATAGGTGACGAAGAACGAACGGTCTTCATTTGCGGACAAAATGACCGGAGCCGGGGATTGAACGCTATGGGTACTCCCGGCTAAGTTGCCGATCGCCGTATCACCGGGACTGTGATCTCCATGGAAGGGCGATGGTTCCCGGCTGGCACGATACGGATATGAAAGACGGAGCGGGTACGATGCTCCGTCGGAACGATTTCCGGACAGGATCGATGATCATCAAGGTGGACATACATCCGGCCCAGGGGCGGCCGGTATTCCTGCGACGCATGACGGATTCGCATACGGCATGGGTGAGCGACCATCGCTACCTGAACGAGATGCCGACGCCTGGACGTTCCTACAGTGCGCCCATGGTTCACGACGTTCCCGTCTACCCGCCTCCAGCCGGTGCCCTGAAGGTAGCCTTCCTGTCCCACGCCTGTCGCCGCGAACAGGGGCATGGGGGAACCATGGCCATAAGCTGGTTCTACCGGGACCCGGACGGTACGGAGAGGCCCTTGCCGTTCAGCATCCACGGTAGCGACGACGGACCCCGTACGGTACTGGTGCATGCATCGCCGGAGGAGCAAGGCGAGATCGGACTGCATCTCGTAGAGGTCGACTACGAGTGATGGACGGGAACATTCTCCCGTGGTTACGAATACGAAACGTCCGGTGACCGGTCGGTCAATCGAGGCCACCCGTGGCGTAGATTTGCAGTCCAATCAACCACCCATCATTCTGGAGAACCGCTATGACCTCACTGGGCGTCTATCTCAATTTTCCGGGCACGTGCGAGGAAGCGCTGAACTTCTACAAGACGGCATTCGCCGGTGCCGACGTCACGATGCAACGCTTCGGTGAAACGCCGGTCGAAGTGACCGACGAGACCCGCAACCTGGTGATGCATGCCGAATTCAAGGCGGGAGACGTGCACTTCATGGCATCGGACTGCCCCCCGGGGATGGAGTTCAAGCTCGGAACGAACGTGACGTTGAGCCTTCAGGTGGGCGATGCGGATGAACAGACCCGTCTGTTCGATACGCTTTCCCAGGCCGGCAATGTAGGAATGCCCCTGCAGGAAACGTTCTGGGGCGCACGCTTCGGCATGCTGACGGATCGTTTCGGCGTCAACTGGATGCTGAACCATGAACTCAAGAAATAAACGGTTCGATCATCTCGAACGTGAGGAAGGCCTCTCCGGCATTGCCGGAGAGGCCTTCGCGTTTGATGACGGAAGTCGATGGCTATCGTGCGATGACGATGCGCCGTTCGCGGACATGCCCGTTGTCCAGGATACGTACGACGTACGTTCCGTTCGCCAGGGTACGTGCGTCGACGCGGAGGGAGGCCGCTCCCTGGACGGCGGTGGCGAACCGCTGTACGGTCGTGCCCCCGACATCGATGATGACCACGTCGATCCATCGTCCCGTGTCGTCGGGAAGAACGATGCTGAACTCATCACGGGCCGGAACCGGATGAACCTGTATGCCTGCCGCCGTACGATCGTCATCGACCGACGTGGTGACGCGGAGACGAACGGGGAGGAGGCCGAATGTGATCGTTCCGGCATTGCCGGACGTCGGGCCGGCCACGGATTCTCCCGCCGCGATGGCCATGATGGAGTCCGCGATTCCGCCTGTGCGCATTGCGGCGCCGCTGCGGGGCTCGAGTTTGAACGCCGTTTGTGCCATTGCCGTGGAGACGGCCATGACGACGGAAGCGAGCATGAGAAGGCTGCGCATGGCGTCACCGTGCTCGGATGATGTACAGGATGTCGACGACCGTCGATGCTGCGCTCGACGTCGCGACGCTCGACGAATACCCGCTCTGACGATACATGCTGTCGTCCGTCGACGACACGCCGTCGTCGATGACGGCATCGGATGGAGATGCGCCGCGGATGACCATGCCGCGGAGGTCGGGAAGATTGAAGCTGTCGACGTTATCCCCGTTGCCCCATCGTGTGCCGAGCATCCCGAACAGGATGGCGAAGGTCGTACGCGATACGGCACTGCCGTCGCAGGCAAGCCATCCTCCGGGTATCTTGTCCGGAGAGCCGGCGAACGGCACGATGGTACCGATCGGAACACCGTCGATGGAACGTAGTGCCGTGAGAGCCTGGGGTACGGCGCTGATGCGGACTCTGGGCTGGAAGGTCTCATCGCCGGTGCGGACACCGATCCAGTACGTGGTGAAGAAGTCGGGGAGCGGTGGCTGGCCCGGACCGCCGAGAAGGAGATTCATCACTCCCGAGCGAATGGTCGTGCTGATCGTCGCTTCCCATACGGCCGACGGTGCCTCGGCGCCGTCGTACAGGGATACGGTCACGTCGATCGGGCCATCGGGCGGGAACGAACCGTCGGCACGGACGAACTGTCCGGAAACGGAGAACTGCTCCGGGATCTGTGCGGAGGACAGCGCGACCGAGAAGCACAGAACGATGAACAATGTCAGGATCTTCATGGCAGTACTCCTTACCGGGATGAGGACCAGGAGTCCTCGTGGGTGATACCGCCGTTGGTCCACGTCCACGTGATCTTTTCGTACGTGAACGATACTTCTTCCATCGCTCCACTGCTTGGAGTGCGCTGGTTGGAGCCTACGTCGGACCACTGACGTACGCCCACGCAACGGGCGTTGGTGAGGGTGATGGTATAGATCTGGACCATCTGGCCGGTGTTGTTCTGTTCCCAGACCTCCATCATGACGGACGTCAAGACTTCGTTGTCGGTCATCGCCTTCATCAGGAGCGGTGACGACTTGCCGATCTCACGGATGAAGGTGATGGGTTTGTGCTGGCGACGTCCGGTGGCTAGCCCCGAAGAAGCGTCGCGCGGAGACTTGACTTCGTGCTGGTATCCGACGCAGTTCTGCGTTCCCCGCTGCTGCCCGGATTCATCCGGGAATTTCCCCTGTTTGGAACCTTCGATCTTCAGGAACATATCCTGTGCTGCCGTGGACATGCCGTACGATACCAGCAGCACCACGACGATCGTCAGACATCGGCGCATTGCATCCATGATGCATCCCTCCAATTGTAATGAACGAGACTAACCATCCCTCTATCGGGGCTCCCGACGGGGCGATTCTACAAAATGTTCCTGCACATGATGCTGCGGGCTACGATGGCGTGGGGTGTGGTCGTGATTGCCGATGGATCTGCGTTGTCACACGAAAACAGGCAGGTGTATCGTGGCATGATCGACGGAACAGGAACGGTGTCGCGATGCATGTTGGAGAATGCACCCGTGATCCGTAGAATAGGATCGATCCTGATCGGGGGGCGTATTTCTGCGTCCTTTTTCGGCCGGAAGCGTCCAACGTACGACAGACCGCTTCATCATCAACATCCGGAGTCCATCATGGAAAAGTCCTGCGAATGCTCGAATTGTACCTGCAAGAATTGCACGTGTGGAACGTGTTGCATGGGTACTACCACGACGACCTGCTGTTAAAGGAGAACGACGATCATGGATGCAACGGCCAGCTCTTTGTTGACGAATACGGTATGGAAGGACTATCGTTCACGTCTCGTGCGCTTCGTACGATCGCGGGTGCACGACGAACAGGCCGCGGAGGATATCGTTCACGATACTCTCGTGAAGGCGCTCGCGAAGCGGGATACGCTTCGGGACGAGGACCGGATCCTGTCCTGGCTCTTCCAGATCGCCATGAACTCCGTTCGTGATCACTATCGTGCCAAGCGTCCGACGGTGAGCCTCGACGAAGAGTTCGATGTGATGGACGAAGCCGATCCTTCGACGCTCAAGGAGCTGGCCGCCTGCATGGAACACATGATGAATCATCTGCCGGAACCCTATCAGTCCACCATCCGGCGCTCCGAGCTGGACGGTGTGCCGATGCGGGTGATCGCCGAAGAGACCGGTGTATCGCTGTCGGGCATCAAGTCCAGGGTCCAGCGCGGCCGCGCCCAGCTTCGCGACATGATGATGGACTGCTGCAGGATCGAAGCGGGCGAACACGAATGTCGCAATCCCGAATGCAACTGCTCGGCGAAATGATGGGCGGTCTTCGTAGTTTCACCCTACGAACGACCGTATGCTGCATCATATCCGATATCTCTGTATTCTTGCACTGCTCCTGCTGAGCAGCACCACAGCTCAGGGGAGCGATACCGGCAAGACCGGCCACAAGCTCTTCACGGCCATACTGGCCGACCATGTCGACAGGGGCGTCGTCGACTATCCGGCGATCCGCAACGACCGCCGCTTTCACGATTATCTGAAGATGCTGAGGACGATCGATCCCGCCTCGCTTTCGGGGGCCGAGAAACTCGCCTTCTGGCTGAATGTCTACAATGCCTCGACGATCAGGATCGTATGCGACCATCTTCCGCTGAAGAGCATACGGGACGTTCCGGATGTCTGGGACGCGAAGCTCGTCCATGTGAAGGGACGTTCGCTTTCCTTGAACGAGGTGGAACACGACATCATCCGTCCCCTCGGTGATCCGAGGATTCACATGGCCTTGGTATGCGCCGCCAGGAGTTGCCCTCCATTGCGCTCGGAAGCCTACGAGGCGGGCAAGCTCGATGCCCAGCTCGACGACCAGGTGCGCCGGTTCATGGCTGACGGGAATCTGAACGTCATCGACGTCGCCGGGCGCCGTGCAAGGCTTTCCAGGATCTTCGACTGGTACCGCAAGGACTTCGCAGGGGACGATGCGGGGCTCCTGCGATACGTCGCGAAGTATCTGCCCGCGGAAACGGCTGCCGCGATAAGGACTCAGGCCACGGTCTTCACCGTGACGTACCTCGACTACGACTGGTCCCTGAATGGTCGACCCGCCGTTCGATAAACGTGCTGCCTCGAATCAACTCTTTTGTATCTTCATAACTGCGTTTACCACGAATCCGAAAGGGCCGTAATGGCAAGAATGCTACGTACTCTTGCTGGAATGATCCTCGTCGCCGTCGTCGGCAGTGCGACGGCCGAAGCACAGCGACAGGAGCTGCGTGAACCGGCCGAACTCCGGCCTGAAGGTGGCGTACTCCGCACCGAGCTCCGCTGCGCCCTCAGCCCCTTTCAACTCGGCGAGACCACGCTCTCGACCCGTCTCTACAACGGCCAGCTCCCGTCCGCGACGTGGAGGATAAAGGCCGGAGACACCATCAAGGTCCGTCTGATCAACGACATGCCGCCCAATCCGGACGAAGACAGTGCCAGCCTCGGTAACTATCCCCAACGCATCAACACGACGAATCTGCATACGCACGGACTGAACGTTTCGCCGCGTGACAGCTCGGACAACGTCCTGCTCGCCATCAAGCCGGGCGAGAGGTTCGACTACAGCGTCGCCGTCGGCAGGGACCACGCCAGCGGCTCGTACTGGTACCATCCGCACCATCATACGTCCACTTCGCCCCAGGTCATGAGCGGCATGGCAGGCATGATCATCGTCGAAGACGATCCTGCCGTCGCCGAGCCGGGTCTTCTCGCACTCGACGACGTCGTCATGGTCTTCCAGTCCCTGCTCTATGACTCGTTGACCAATACGATGCCCTATCCTACGCGGCTGACGAATCCGTTCACGCCGATCGCCGGCAAGGAGACGCCGATCCTCGTCAATGGCATGCACGAAGCGAAGCTCACGATGCGTCCGGGCGAAACGAAGCGCCTGCGTCTGTGCAATGCCACGAACGAAAGCCAGGTCATGCTGTTCGTACAGAAGCGCTCGCCGGATGGCGTCATCGCCATACCGCAGTTCGAGATCGCCGTCGACGGACTCTACCTTCCCGGCGCACGTACGATGCCGGCCGTCACCGTCGTACCAGGATCGCGTTCGGACGTCCTGCTACAGGCTCCGACGGACATCGTCGAGGGCGAAACGTACTGGCTGGTCATGCGCGAACTCGACAGGTCCTTCAGAACCGTCGAAACCCGCGACCTCATCCAGATCGTCGTCGCAGGCGAAGCGATGACGCCCTACGTTCCCTTCACGTTGCCGGCTCCGATGACGGGCGGCGACATCCGCAGTGAGGAGATCACCGGTACGCGAACGCTGACCTTCAGCATCGGCGATATGAGCGGTATCGGAGAGGATCCGACGATCATCACGCGATCCTTCCTGATCGACAGCACGCCCTACGACCACGACGTCGTGAACATGACGCTGCGCGTGGGCGATGTGGAGGAATGGACGATCCGCAACGTGAGCGACGACTTCCATCCATTCCACATCCACGTCAACGAATTCCAGCTCGTCGAGGACAACGGCCTTCCGCTCGAAGTACCGGAATGGCACGACGTCCTGCTGCTCCGGCCGCAATCGACGTACAAGGTCCGTATGCGGATCGACGACAATTACGGCAAGACCGTTCTGCACTGTCACTTCCTCGCGCACGAGGACTGGGGCATGATGCAGGTCATCGACATCCAGCCGCTGGTAGGTGTCGACGAAACGCAGCCGTGGCAGTCGCCGGAGCTATTCCCGAATCCCGTCGCAGGTCGCTTCAGCACCGTGAAGGTGCGGCTGCCGCAATTCCTCGCAGGTACGAAGACGACGATTCGCGTGGTGGATATCACGGGCGAGATGGTTCTCGTCAAGCAGGTCGATGCGGCCGATGGCGAGCTCGCGACGCTCGAACTCGATGAACTCGGGGCCGGTACCTACTACGTGATGGTCACCAACGGTCCGCGTTATCGCGAAACGACGAAACTCGTCCTGGTACGATAACCATGAAGCTGCTGGTCACGATCCTGATCGTCATCGCGGCATCGTCGTGCATGCATGGACATCTCCATGCGCAGATAGCGGACAAGGTGAAGGCCCTGCACGTCACCGCGGCCGATGGCCACGTCGTATCCGTCGATGCGCTGCTGAAAGGTCGTCCGGTCGTCCTGGTACGGTACATCGGCAACCAATGCCTGCACTGCATACGACAGATACGTCTTCTCGGCGATGCCGCCGCGATATTGCACGAGGCCGGCGCCTACGTCGTGGCAGTCTGTGAGGATCTGCCGGAAGAGAACCGTGAAACGATGGTGTCGATGGACCTCGACACGGCGGTGATCGGATTGTACTCCGATACCGCAGGTGCGGTGGCCGATGCCATCGGAGCCCGCATACGTGAACGCGACGGTTCGGTGACCGAACTCCACAGTACGATCGTCTTCAACGATGCGCATGTCGTGCTCGAACACCATGCCACGGCCCCGTACTTCGATATTCCAAAGATCCTTGCCGCAGTGAGAGCGAAACCATGAAGCTGCGTTACCTCCTGTCCGTTCTCCTGCCGCTGTCCGTCATCGTATCGTTCGCGCAGACGCCCACCACGTTGCCTCTGTTGCGTCCGACCTCGAAGCCATCCTCGTTCCAGGGACAACATCCGGCATCGTTCGCGACGATCGACGACGAACGTTTCGCCCAGGCCCTGAGTCTTCCGATGGGTGCGTCCATGACGATGTCGGTGTCACTGCCGCAACGCGGTGACGTCGTCCTGAACCTGGAGCGGTTCTCCGTGATGGACGATGAGACCGAAGTATGGGCGCGTACGAAGAACGGACGGCAACGTCTGACCCGGCCGGGCAGTGTGCTTCTGCGTGGTACCGTCGACGGCATGCCGCGTTCGAACGTGGTATTGTCCTGCTTCACCGGCTACTGCATCGGATACGTCACGATGTGGAACGGCCCGGCCATGCAGCGATATCTCGTCAATCCTCTGTCCGTCGAGCATCGCCCGGCCACCATGATCGTCTACGACGAGCGGTATGCCGTGCAGCCGCAGCCTTGGATATGCGGGACGGCAGAACCGACGCGTACGGTACCGAACGGCAAATCGGGCGGCGATGGCGTGCAGGCGACGTTGCGCAGGATCAAGCTCGCCCTTGAGGGAGACTACGAATACTATCAGGATCACGGACAGAACGTGAACCGGGCCACGGAGTATGCCGAGGCCGTGATCGCAGCATCGAGCGACATCTACCAGCGCGACGTGTCGGCCACGCTCTATATCGGACAACTGGATATATGGACGACGAACGATCCGTATCCCGGTATCGCTCCGGACGATCTGCTCGTACAATTCCGTGCGGAGTGGCGTACCAGCAGGACGGGCGTCGACCGTACGCTGGCCCATCTGCTGTCGGGCGTCAACCGCATCGGTGGCATCGCCTACCTGGATGCACTCTGCAGCAAGACGTGGGGCTATGGCGTGTCTGGCCTGAACAGCAACATCGACTATCCCGCCGCAGGATATGCGTGGGATACCGATGTGACGTCGCACGAACTCGGACACAACGTAGGCTCGCCGCACACGCATTCGTGTACATGGAATCCGCCCATCGACTCGTGCGTGGCCGCCGAGAGCGGCAACTGCTATGCGGGTACGAAGCCGGTGCTCGGTACCATCATGAGCTATTGCCATCTGACCAACAAGGGAACGTCGCTCGAATTCCATCCGCGCGTCGTGGCCCTGATGGATGGCAAACTGCGGAACGCGGTATGCGTCGGACTTTCGACGAACATGACGGTCGATGCCGGACGCGATACCGCGGTCTGCGGCAGTGCGGCCGTGACGCTGCGCGCGACGGTCACGGGTGGCACGGCACCGTATACGTACATCTGGTCACCTGCAGCGGGTATGACGGGCTCGGCGACATCGATGCCGATCGTGAACCCGGTGGCGACGACGGTCTACATCGTCGAAGTACGCGATCAGTACAACGCATCCGTGAAGGATACGGTCGTCGTTACGGTGAATCCCCCCGTCGACGTATCGCTCGGCGCGGACCAGATGCTGTGCGAAGGAAGTGCACTGCGCCTTTCCGCATCGACGAATTCCGGCATGCCGCCCTTCACGTATCGGTGGTACGCGGGCGACGCCATGCAGGACAGCATCGGTGCGACCTTCACGACGGTACCTGCGATGAACGGGGACTACATCGTGCAGGCCACCGACGCCAACGGTTGTGTCGATGCGGATACGATGCATGTCATCATCAGACCCGCACCTGTCGTGACCATCAACGATCTGCCCGAAGCATGCAGGAGTGAGATGGTGAGGTTGAGGACGAGTGTGCTGTCTGGACTCGGTCCGCTCGCCTATGTGTGGTTCGAGAACGGACGGAAGCTCGTCACCAATACACCCTATCTCGACGTCGCTGCCGATGCGACCATGACGTACCGTGTGGTGGTGACGGACATCAGCGGCTGCGCGGATACGACCGAGTACACGATTCCCGTGCACGATATCCGATACACCGTCACACCATCCGCCCTCCCGATCCCCGCATTGTCTGCATGCGAGGACACCTTCCCCGGTACCATCGTCATCAGGAACGACGGTGCGGATACGATGACGATCGCCATCGATACGACGAAGTCCAGGTATACCGTCATGACATCGTCGATGCTGCCTGCGACCATCGTGCCGGGAGCGGCGCTGACCATGCCCGTCACGATCCGGTTGACGACGACCAGGCAGATTCGTGATACGGTCTGGTTCACCGATGCGGCGTGCGGACGTACCGTTCCGGTTCTCGTTGCTGGTACGGCGGGTAGCGTGTCTCCTTCGGACGACGTCACCGACTTCGGTACGCACATAGAGTGCACAGGGCAATCCCCACGGTCGGTCCATATCGGCGTGGCGAATACCTCTTCCGCCGACGCCGTCATCACCTCCGTCCGTGGCAGTCGACTGGGTACCTTCACGCTTCCCGACGGTCGTGTGAGAATCCCTGCACGCGCCGACGTGCGCTTCATCGCCCTCTTCCGTTCTGTCCTGCCCGCAGGTATCACGATGGATACGCTGGCGGTATCGTTCACGACATCCTCATGCGAACGTAGGTTCGACATGCCGGTTCGCATTACCGCGATCACGGCCCCATATCGGCACGACGATGTCGTGGAGTTCGGAGAACTGACGTCGACGAGCGATGCCGACATCCGCAGAATGACGACGATCGCGACGGATACCGAAGTTCTTCCGGCCGGCGTGATCACAGGAGTCGATATCGAAGGCCCGTTCGTTACGAGTGTCCGCCCCGGACAGGATGTGCGGAGGACACGGCCGCTCGATATCGACATCATGCTGAAGCCATCCCTGGTGACGGGTACGGGAGATATCGAGGGAAGTCTGGATCTGTTCCTCGATTCCTGCGCGGTTCCCCTGCATATCGCCCTCCATGGCAGCATGAGGTCGGTTTCGGTATCGGAAGCCGGAGAGACCGCCCGACCCATGTTCGTGGATATGGCCAATCACCGGCTCGTCGTCACCGCCGGTATGGGGGGTACGGTCAACATCGTGGACATCGTCGGTCGTACGGCCGGATTTGCCGACGTTCCGGCCGACATTCGGCGTGAAGTCGATCTAAGTCATTTGCCGTCAGGTGTATACATCGCCGTCCTCGCTTCACCGGACAGACGTTTCACCCTGCGTTTCATCATCGATCGATGATCCTCGCCATCCGGCCCATAGGGACCGGGCGGACATATCTTCCTATGTTTGCACCCCGACCGACTGGTCGGAATATTGCACACACGAGACAGGAAGATATATGCAACGTCTGGTACTATCGGTACTTGCACTGGTATGCTCTTCGGCAGCCCTGTTCGCACAAGGTACCGTATCGGGGAGAGTGATCGATGCGACGACCGGCCAGCCGATCTACGGCGTGAGAGCCAGGGTCAAGGCCCAGAAGCTGTCGGCATTCACGAACGACGATGGCTGGTTCCGTATTTCCAACGTGAAGGGCGACTCCGTCACCGTGACCATTTCCGGTATGGGATGGAATGACGTCGAACGCAGGATGGGTACGGCGGCACCCGACGAACGTCCGATCCCGGTGACGTCGACGGCGAAGAACGTGGGCGACATCATCGTCTACGGCGCCGCCCGCAGGGCGCAGAAGCTGACGGAAGCTCCGGCCGCCATCAGCACGGTTTCGCCGATGGAGCTCGAACGTGCGTCGTCGCACGGCTCCCTGGCGAAGACGATGGAAACGATGCCCGGCGTGGACGTCGTCCAGTCCGGATCGAACGACTTCAACGTCAATGCCCGTGGCTTCAACAATTCGATCAACCGCCGGACGCTCGTCCTGATCGACGGACGCGACCCCTCCACACCGCTCATCAACCTGAACGAGTGGAACTCGATGTCCAGCATCCTTTCCGACATCGCCTCCATCGAAGTGGTGCGGGGTCCGGGATCGGCACTCTACGGACAGAACGCCTACAACGGCGTGGTCAACATCCGTACCACCGATCCGCGTGACGTACAGGGAACGCGCATCAGCCTGACCGGTGGCGAATGGGAAACGTATCGCGCATCCATCCGCCATGCCGGCACGTTCGGAGACTTCGCGTACAAGATCAATCTCGGTGCATCGCATCAGTTGAACTATTCGCTGACGTCGCGCATGCGCGATTCGTCGAAACCCAACCTCGGTCTCGAATATCCGGGACTGTCCTTCGACGTACGACCGCTCACCGACGAACAGCGTCGTCCGTTCCTCTACGTGGGGACGGCACGCCTGGACTACGACCTCGACCCCACCAGCCGTCTCGTTCTCGAAGGCGGATTCTCCGCCAGTGGTAACGAGATGTACGTCAACCAGACGGGACGCCTGCTCGTACAACGTGTCGAGAAGCCCTTCGCACGTCTGGCCTACAACTCCGAGCACATCAATGTCCAGGGTCTGTGGCAGCGCCGGAATACGCCGAACGCCCAACTGGTGTTCAATGCCGCTGCGACGTCGCTCGAACTTTCCGACGTTCTCGGTATCGATGCCCAGTACAACAACACGGCGATGGATGGTGATCTCCGTTACATCTTCGGAGTGCAGGCGGAGCATCAGGACGTGAGCTCGCCGCTGCAGGGCGATGCCGTGTCGCTCATCAGCCCCGATCGCGTGAAGGCCGACTTCTATGGCGCCTACGGTCAACTCGAATACCGCATCGTACCGACGCTTTCGGCCGTGGTCGCGGCGCGCGTCGATGGTTCGCAATTATTCTCCACGCAGTTCTCCCCGAAGGTCGGACTGGTGTGGGAGCCGATCGCGAAGCAGACGTTCCGTCTGACGCTGAACAGGTCCTTCCTGCGTCCGAGCTATACGGACCTCTATCGCCGTTCGCCCGCAGGTCTGCCCGTCAATCTCGCCCGCGTCGATTCGCTCGTGAACGCAGCCGTATCGCAGGCCGCTGGACGTGAAGTGGATGCCAACCTGAATCTGGGTACGGCAGTGCGTCAGTTCAATCTCGGCAATGCCGATCTGAAGCCTGAGACGGCCCTGTCGCTCGAGCTCGGATACAAGGGCCAGGTGAACAAGGATATCTTCGTGACGGTGGATGCATATTATAACCAGCGCAAGAATCTCATCTCGGCACCGCTCGGCGGTCTCGCTCCGTCGGTCTATGCGCCCATCCGCTCCAACACCGGTGATGCCGGACTGAACCGTATCGGTGATTCTGTGCTGGCTGCGGAACTCGGCAAGATCAACCCCGCCTTCATGTCCCGTCTCGCGACGTACGAAGGTGGTCCCGCACTGGTGATCGCGCCCACGAACATCGCCGTCGTCGACGAATACGGTGTGGAACTCGGAGTGAACTACTACGTCACCAACGAGTTGTTGCTGACCGGTAACTATTCATGGTTGGACATCAACGTCCGTGAAAACGACGTTCCCTCGCAGAAGATCCTGCCGAACACGTCGAAGAACCGCGTGAACATCGGTCTCGAATACAGCCGTCCGAATCAGTTCGACGCCGGCATCATGGTTCGGTATGTCGAAGGCTTCCGCTGGATAGCCGGTCTGTTCGAAGGCAGCGTACCATCCTATACCGTCGTCAACCTCAATGCCGGCGTCTACGTGATGAACGATCTGCGCGTGAGCGTCAACATCTTCAACCTGCTGGACAACTACCACTACGAGATCTTCGGTGGTACGATGCTGCGTCGCCAGGCGACGGCGACGGTCACCTACAGCTTCTGAGCAGACAATCGCTGATACAGTTCGTTCAGCGATTCGTCACTCCTGATACGGTTCATGGCCCACGGTGGCAGCTTGTCGGCTGCCTCGCGGGCCATTTCCATTGCTTCCTCATGTCGTCCTGCGCGCCATAGCACTCCGCCTGCAGCGAAATGACCGAACAGGAAGTCGGCATTCGTGCGGGGAATCTCGCGGGCGATGGCCACGGCGTCGTCCACACGGCCCGTCCGTTCGTACAGTCGTGCGAGGCTGATGCGTGCGGACGAATACGTGTGCTTGGCTCCGATGGCACGAAGGAACCATTGTTCGGCGTGGACGTCGTCGCCGAGGCGAACGAACAGGTCGCCACGATTCCACATCATGGTTTCTTCGTCGGGCATGGCCGACAGGGCCACTTCCGTAACGCGGAGTGCGCCGTGCCAGTCCTCGAGCACGCGATAGTAGGTGATGGCGAGCGAATACGTGGCGAACTTCTCCGGATCGAGTCGTTGCAGTTGCGTCAGCAACGGCTCCACGTCCTGCTCGTCCAGATTCGCCTGGCCACTGCGATGCAGGGCGCACAGGGTGCCGATATAGGATGCCAGCGCTTCCGCATCTTCCACCGAGCCGATTTCCGTACGTGCTTCGCGGATGAGTTCCCAGGCGCGATCGTTCTCGCCCTGCCAGATCAGGCCGTTCGCCACGGACATCGTGATCTCGAAGGAAGCGTCCGCGAGGATCGCATCGAACAACGGTCTGGCTTCGTCCGGCGACGGACGCGTAGCGGCATGCCATGTGCGTACGAGCGGATCGTTCGTTCTGGCCAATGCTTCGTCGAGGATTGCCGCAGCTTCGTCTTCACGCGGTGCATTACTGCGCTGCAGCGCCCATGCGAGGGCGATGTAGGCGCCGGGATTGCCGACGGGATCGAGCTCGATGCTCCTCCTCAGGAACAGTTCCGCCAGATCGACCCGTGCACGCTCCTCCAGCTCGAATCCGGCCTCGAACAATGCACGGGCATCGTTCCAGTGTTCATAGCCGGTGCGGATCAGACCGATGATGGTCGTCATTGCTGGATGGGCTCCCAGATGCCGTGGACGTTGCCGTCCGGATCTGCGAAGTAGGCGAGATGGCCCATGTCGCCGACCGTCATCCTGGGGACGACGATCTTGCAGCCGTTGGCTTCGATGGCGGCGATCGTTTCGTCGATGGAAGCGACGCCGATGGCATTCGTGACGCGCGAGGATTCCGGCGTGCGCTTCATCAGCGCACCGTCGATACCCATTTCGCCTTCCTTGCCTGTGGAAGCGAAGATATAGTCTTCACCGTAGGGCTGGAAGTTCCAGCCGAATACCTTCCGGTAGAAATCCATCGAGCGTTCGAAGTTCTCGACCGGAATTTCGAAATGGACAACGCGACCCATGACCGACCTCATAGAGTGAAATGGAAAAGGGTAATCGTCTTCGTCGTATCGGTGAGATGTATCGTCCGCATCGTCCAGGCGCTATTCGAATGCCTGCGCCAGATATTCCCGCAGAGGGCGAGCGGCATCGTAGTAGGCCATGAGGGCCTTCACCGCGTCCTTGCGCATGAATATCTCCGGCGACACCGGCGCCATATAGTAGAACTGCTTGTTGGCGACGAGCGGTTCGGCGGCGGCGGCTTCCTTGAATTCCGCCGGCACGATCTTGTTCCGCTCGCCCTTGATCGACTCGAAGTGCTTGACGAACGGCTTCGCCCCGATGAGCTTCCTGAAGGCCGCGGGATCGTCGGCGATCATTTCACGGATGATGGACAGCCGTTCCTTGTCCGGCATGTAGACCCCTCCGCCCACATAGCCACCCGTCGCTTCCGCATGGATGTAGAAGCCGGGATATCCTTCGGACTTGCGGCCATACTTCGAGATGATGGCTCCCATGTGCGTCTTGTACGGCGACTTGTCCTTCGAGAACCGGATGTCCCTGTTGATCCGGAAGAGGGTATCCTTCGGCTCTATGTGGAGATCCGGTTCACGTTCACGGACGGCTTCGATCAGGGCGGCGACGAGGTCGCGGAACGGCACCTTGACGTGGCGTTCGTACTCGGCCTTGTGTGCATCGAACCATTCCTTGGAGTTGTTGCGCTCGAGGCCAGCGAAGAAGTCGAAGTAGTGTTGCGAGAGCATTGGGAGCCGGCCCGGTTACTTTTCGGAATGGAGCCCGATCTTGTTGCCTTCGGTATCGGTAATGAAGGCAATGTAGCCAATTTCGTTCACCTTGGTTTTCTTCATCAGCAGGGTGGCACCGGCCGCGATGGCACGGTCCAGCATGGGCTGAAGATTCTGTCCGGCGTTCAGATAGATCACCACGCCGAGCGTTCCGGGCGTGTTGTGGGAGTCGTTGGTGATGGCTCCGCCCACACCGTTCTGTCCGCGCGGCAGGAAGCACATGTCGTGGTCGCCGGCCTTGGATTCCATGCGGGATGTATACAAGGGCTGGTCGTACATGGCGCTATAGAACTTGGTCGCCCGTTTGAAGTCCGTGCAGGGAATTTCGAACCAGCTCACTGCATGTGGATTATCCATGATGTTCCTCGTTATAAGTGTATTTGGGATGCCAGCCGGCTTGTCCGTCCTTGAGGAGATCGAACATCGGGAAGATGCCCATGTAGAAATCTCCCGGTCCGAATGCATCGGTACCGGCGCGTACGATGGTACCGTCGGCATTGCGGTGGAAGGTGGAAAACCCAGGCTGTAGCATACGTTTCTGATTGTCGAGAGTCGAAAAGCCCATATCCTCCGTGAATCGGCCTTCGGCGTCCGACACCATCCGGAAGGACCATCCCCTTGACGAAGCGAACTCGTTCTGAACGTCGGGGCTGTCGCCGTTCATGAGGACGATTGCTGCGCGGGATCTGATATGCGGCAGGATTCCGTTGAGGCCGTCGGCCCAGAGGGTACAATACGGACATCCACGTCCCATGTTGTGAACGACGATAAGATCGTTGCGTCCGTCGAACAGTTCGTCCAGCGTCACATCCGTCCGTTCGCCGGTGGCGAACCGGTAGGACTGGTCGATGGACATGGCGGCACGCTCGCGGAGCAGCTCCGTCATCCGGTTGCGGCGTTCGTTGATTTCCTTGTACAGGCGTACGAGTTCGGAGTCTTCAAAGGGAGACATGGCTGTTTCCGGTGGTCGTGGGACGTCTTCCGTGGATCTGCATGACGGGTGCCATACTGACGGTGGAATCGGGGCTCTGCGTAAGAGCCTCCAGCTCGTCGTAAAGGCGAGCGTATGAACGATCGTCGGCGATATCTGTTACAAGTACCGACTGCCGAATGCGGTCGAGCGTGAGTAACGTCACGAATTTTTCCTCCCCAGTACGAAATGATGGTATGAGCATCTGATGTCGGATATCGGTGAGCTCCGTTCCGGAGAACAGGGCAGGCAGCTTGATGCCGATGTCGGCGTCGGCACCGCGGGCCCGGGCCGCATGGCGGTACCAGTCTACGTAGGTCTCGAAGGCCGCGCTCGGTGGCCAGCAGAAATGGCCGGGAAACCATACGTCTTCGACGGCCAGGATGCCGTCGGGTTGTAGAAGACCGTATAAATGTCGTAGTGTGGCTGCCGGATCCGGGACGTGCGACAGGAAGAAGCGGGCATAGATGACGTCGAAGCGACGTTCCGTCACGAAGCGGGTGGCGTCATCATGGACGAACCGGACGATGGAGGCGGCTTCGCCCGTCGTTTCGGATTCGGCGATGGCGAGGATGTCGGCATCGGCGTCGACGGCCGTGACGCTGCCCTCCATGCCGACGCGTTCGGCCAGGAGACGGCTCACGTCACCGCCTCCACAGCCGACGTCCAGGCAGTGGACGCCGGGGCGGATGTGCAGGCTGTCGAGGAATGTCAGGGTCAGGGGGCGCATCGTACCGGCCAGAAGCCGAAGGCGTTCGCGTCCGGAGCGTCCTCCCTCAAGGACGTACGTCGGTAATCGCATGACACCGGTCCAGTGTGGTGATTGGGGCGGGGCGGTGAATCCCCGTTCCCGTCGTACTTATTCGTCTTCGAAGTCGTAGATGTAGATGTCGTGCGGCATGTCCCCGGGGTTCAGCGTGACCAGATCCTTGAGATATCCCGTATGGATGTCGTAGGTCCAGCCGTGAACCATCGGCCGCTTCTTGTTCTTCCACGAGCGCTGGATGAAGGAAATCTCCGCCAGGTGCTGTACCTGTTCGATGACGTTGAGTTCCACGAGCCGCTCGTAGCGCATCTGTTCGTCGGTGATGCTCTCGAGTTCCGAGGCATGCAGCCGATAGACGTCCTTGATGTGGCGGAGCCACTTGTTGATCAGGCCCAGGTTCTTCCTGGACATGGCCGTACGGATACCGCCACAGCCGTAGTGGCCGCAGACGATGATGTGGTTGACTTCCAGGACTTCGACGGCATACTGCAGGACGCTGAGCACGCTGAAGTCGGTATGGATGACGAGGTTGGCGATGTTGCGGTGGACGAAGATCTCGCCCGGCTCCACGCCGGTGATATCTTCGGCGGGGACGCGACTGTCCGAGCATCCGATCCAGAGGAAGTCGGGTTTCTGGTTCTCGCTCATACGCGTGAAGTAGTCCTCACGAAGATTGAGCTTGTCCTGCACCCAGGCCTTGTTGTTCAGCAGTAAGCGCTTGTAAGATTCCATCCGTTATCCTTTGTTTCGCCACGGGCGTTCCTTCCCGTGAACGTGATGAAGTTCGATCGAGATGTTCCGGAACGTTGCGGAGAGTTCGTAGTCGTGCAGCGTTTCGTAGATGTCATGATCGATATACTGTGCCTTGGCACCGTCGATGATCAGGGACGATTCTGCGGGAACGGAACGCAGGTGCCGCTTCAGTGCCGTCTTGTTGACGAAGGAGATGTCCTTGTTGAAACGCAGCAGGAAGGAGTTCCCGTCGTTGACCATGGAGAATGCCGCGTGATGGTTCGACTTCATCACGAAGAAGATGCTCACGAGCAGGCCTGCTGCCACGCCGGCGAGGATGTCCGTAGCGACGACGACGACCGTGGTCACGATGAAGGGCAGGAACTGGCTCCATCCTTCGTGATAGGTGGTGCGGATCAGCTTGATGGACGACAGTTTGTAGCCCACGACCAGCAGGATGGCGGCCAGGCAGGCCAGGGGGATCATGTTCAGCAGGGCCGGGATGAGCAGGACACTGAGCAGCAGGAGGAGGCCATGGACCATCGACGACAGGCGCGTACGGCCTCCGGCATAGATGTTGGCCGAGGAACGCACGATGACCGACGTGATGGGAAGGCCGCCGATGAAGCCGCTGATCGTATTGCCGATACCCTGGGCCAGCAGCTCACGGTCGGAGTTGGAGATACGCTTCTCGGGGTCCATCTTGTCCGAAGCTTCGATGGACAGCAATGTTTCCACGCTGCCGATGGCCGTGATGGTCAGTGCCGTCTGCCAAACGAGAGGGTTGGTGACGGCCGAGAAATCGGGCATCGTGAACTGCCCGAAGAACCCCATCAGGCTGTCCGCCACGGGCAGATTCACCAGGTGGTCGTTCGAGCCGAGGAGCTGTATGCTGGGTGCCACGGAGCCGAAGACGGCATTGAGGGCGATGCCCAGGATGACGCAGATCAGGGCCGCCGGAACGATTCCGGTCCATTTCTGGCGCTTTATCGCCTTGAGTTCCCAGAGGACGAGGATGGCCAGGGAGCAGAGGGCGATGGTGACGGCACCGGGGTGGAAGGCCTGTACGGCGTGGAAGGGATCGGTGAAGATATGGACCCAGTCCGCACCGGCGAAGGCCTGTTCTTCGTCCGTGAAGCCTTTGTCGTAGCCGAGTGCGTGCGGAATCTGCTTCATGATGATCGTGATGCCGATGGCCGCCAGCATGCCCTTGATCACGCCATGGGGAATGTAGTTGCCCAGTGAGCCTGCTCGCAGGAAGCTGATGAGCATCTGCAGGATACCGCTTAACATGACGGCCATGAGGAACGTCTCGAAGGTGCCGAACTTCCCTATCGCCGTAGCGACGATGACGGCCAGGCCGGCGGCCGGACCGCTGACGCTGAGTTCGGAGCCCGAGAAAAAGGAGATGACGAGGCCGCCGATGACTCCGGCGATGATCCCGGAAAAGGCCGGTGCACCCGATGCGAGAGCGATGCCCAGGCAAAGAGGAAGGGCAACGAGGAATACTACCAGACCAGCGGGAAGGTCGCGCTTGGCCGATGCGAATGTCGGGATAGAAAAGAATGCCATACGGTCAAGATACACAGGCAGGATTATTCAGCCGTATATAGTGTGATATGCCCTTTCAGTAACTTTGTCTCCCTATGGCATCAAGCTATTCCTTCGACATCATCTGCGAAGTGGACCTCCAGGAGGCCGACAACGCAGTGAACCAGGCTCGCAAGGAGATCGAACACCGTTACGATCTCCGTGGCTCCAACTGCACGATCGAGCTCATGAAAACAGAGCGTCAGATCATCCTGAAAGCCGATGGCGAGCATTTCATCACGGCCGCGGGCGAGATCATGCGTAGCAAGATGATCAAACGCGGCATCTCCGTTCTCGCCCTCGACGAGCAGAAACCGGAGCAGATGGGGGGCAAATCGGTCCGCCAGGTCGTCGGCCTCAAGAACGGTCTTTCAAAGGAAGATGCCAAGAAGATCACCACGCTGATCAAGGACTCGAAACTGAAGGTGACGGCCCAGATCCAGGACGAAAAGGTCCGCGTCACCGGTAAGGACAAGGACGAACTGCAGGCTGTGATGACCCTCGTCCGCGGCGCGGACCTGGGCTTCCCCGTCCAGTTCGAAAACATGCGCTGACCATCCATCGGAGTATCAAACGTGGACCTGTTCCAGAAGTGTATCGAATTCACCCGTGCCGACGAAGTCAAGGCATCGGGTCTGTATCCCTATTTCCGCCCGATCGAGGAGAACGAAGGACCGGTGGTCATGATCGAAGGTCGCAAGACCATCATGGCCGGATCCAACAACTACCTCGGCCTCACCGCCGATCCGCGCGTGAAGCAGGCCGCGAAGGACGCCATCGACCGCTACGGTACTGGCTGCTCCGGCTCCCGCTACCTCACGGGAACGATCAACCTCCATATCGAACTCGAGAAAAAACTGGCCGCCTTCCTCGGATACGAAGACGTCCTGCTCTTCTCCACCGGCTACCAGACGGCCCTCGGCGTCATCTCCGGTCTGGTGCAGAAGGGTGACTACGTCATCTCCGACAAGGAAAACCACGCCTGCATCATCAACGGCTGCCTGCTCGCCAAGGGCGGTTTCGCCGAATTCGTCCGTTACAAGCACAACGACATGGAGGATCTCGAGCGTGTGCTGGCGCGCATTCCCGCCGATGCCGGGAAGTTCATCGTCACGGACGGTGTCTTCTCCGTGAGCGGTGAGCTCGTCAACCTGCCCGAGATGGTGCCGGTCGCCGAGAAGTACGGTGCCAGGATCATGATCGACGATGCCCACGCCACGGGTGTGGTGGGCGTCGGCGGCCGCGGTACGGCCAGCCACTTCGGCATGGTGGGCAAGACGGACCTCACGATGGGTACGTTCTCGAAGACCTTCGCCTCGCTGGGCGGCTTCGTGGCGGGTCCGGAGCGCGTCCTCAACTACCTCAAGCACCATTCGCCGGCCCTCATCTTCAGCGCGTCGCCGACGCCGGCCAGCGTCGCCTCGGCCCTTGCGGCCCTGGACATCCTGGAGAAGGAGCCCGAACGTATCACGAAGCTCATCTCCAATGCCGACAAGATGCGGAAGGGCTTCAAGGAGCTCGGATTCACGGTCATCGACAGCAACACGGGTATCGTTCCCGTCGTGCTGGGCGACGTGGAACTGACGCTCCTCTTCTGGCGCAAGCTCTACGACAAGGGCGTCTTCGTGAATGCCTTCGTACCGCCGGGAGTACCGCCTACCCTGTCGATGCTCCGTACGAGCTACATGGCCACGCACGAGAACGAGCATCTGGACGCCATCCTGAACATCTTCCAGGAAGTGGGCATCGAACTCGGTATCCTCCAGAAGTAACACATGCAGATCAACAAGTTCGAGCGCGGCCTCAAGGACAAGGTAGCTCTCGTGACGGGCGCGGCCGTCGGTAACGGTCGCGCCTTCTGCGAACGCCTTGCCGAAGAAGGCGCCCGCATCGTCATCGCCGACATCGCCGATGCCACCGCAACCGCCGACGCCGTCAAGGCCATCGGTGCCGAAGCCCTGTGCCTGCGTGCCGACGTCACGAGACCCAAGGATGTGGAGACGATGGTGGCCGCCGCCATCGAGCGCTTCGGCCGTATCGACATCCTCGTGCACAACGTCGGACACTATTCCGAAGAACCTTTCGATCTGCTGTCGTTCGAGGAGTGGAAACGCACGCTCGACGTGACGCTCAACTCGCTCTTCCTCACGATCCGTGCCGTACTGCCGCACATGAAGCGCGAAGGGTTCGGACGGATCATCACCCTGTCGTCCGACACGGTGTGGCTCGGAACACCTTATCTGACACACTACGTCACGGCCAAGATGGGCGTCATCGGTCTGACGCGTTCCCTTGCCTCGGAGATAGGGAAGTACGGCATCACGATCAACACGATCTCCGTGGGCCTCACCGCCACGCAACGGTCGGCCGACAGTTCGGCGACGTCATCCACCATCCTCGAACACATCCTGCCGTCGCAGGCTGTACATCGCGCCGACGAGCCGGAAGACATCGCCAACGTCGTGGCCTTCCTGGCCCTGCCCGCCTCGGGCATCATCACCGGACAGACCATCAACGTGGACGGCGGCGTCGCCCGTCACTGACGGATTGCATCTCCCGATAGGCGCAAGGCGTGATCAATTCGTAACTTCCACCATCAACAGAGAGGGTGGAGGTATCATGCGTCGTCTGCTACTGTTCCTGATCATATGCCTGTCGACAGCTCCGGCGATCCGGGCCGGAGATACGATCGTCGTCAAGACGCTCACGTTCAACGACATCACCAAACGAACCGGTACGTGGCTGTTCCCGCCCGCCCAGCGCTACGAGAAAGTGCTGATGTACTACACGCTGAAGTGCGACGAACGCACGACGCAGGACAGATTCCCCTGCGGCGAGTGGGACTACCTTACCTATACGACGCTGACGGATTCCACGGGACGATTCGATTCGACCCGCATGGCATGGCCATCCTTCCGCGTGAACAGGACGGCACCTCCGACCCTGACCTATGCCGGCGGACAGAGCGCCGCCGTGGAAGCCGACAAGCTGCTGCGCGTCACGGACATCACGACGGTCCGCACGGATTCGCAGAACGTGAAGAAATCCTTCGTCAAATCCGGTACCACCGTCATGTCGGGCCTCGCCGATCGCAGGCCCACACGGATACAGTACGTGTGGCGGGCATCCGAGCTCAAGGATGCCGGTATCGTTGCAGGTGCGATCACCGGCCTCGGTATCGACGTCGCCCTGCCTTCGGGCGTGGTGTCGGATCTGGTGATCCGGCTTCGCCAGGAGCGTAATGCCGTGCTCGATACGCTGCGTCCGGATGCCAGACCCTTCACGGCGGTATTCCGCGGTGCGACGGTCAATCTTGGGGTGGCGGGCAAGCGGTGGCTGCCCTTCCATACGTCCTTCACATGGGACGGGACATCGGACATCGTTCTCGACTGGTCCTGTGCGGGCTCCACACTCGATGGCCGGTTCAACGGCGAAAACGTACCTGCGGGCCTTGCCCGCATCATGACGGCATCGGTGGTGGCAGGTACGTTCGACGGTGTGGACGAAGTGGCGCTGCCGGGTGCCGTTGGACAGTCGTTATCGAATGCTGTTACCGTCGCGATGTGGTGCAGGGGCGACTCCCGCCGCCAGCCACGGGAATCGAATCTGTTCGAAGCCTACGATGTCCAGGGCCGTCGCGTGCTGAACGTCCATCTTCCCTGGAGCAACAGCCGCGTCTACTGGGATGCGGGTATCGATCCGTCGACGGGTAACGTGGACCGGATCGAGAAGGATGCCGTGCCGTCGTCATGGTCCGGCACATGGAATCACTGGGCCTTCGTCAAGAATGCCACGACGGGACAGATGTCGGTCTATCTGAACGGCTCGCTCTTCCATCAGGGACAATCGCTCACACGTTCGATGAGCGGTATCACGCGCATGATCGTCGGCAACGGAACCAGTGGCGCCTTCCCGGGAGATCTCATGCAGATCGCCGTCTTCAACAAGGCACTCGACTCCGCCTCCATCCGTACGCTGATGAACGGCACACCGTCCCCCGCGGATACTGCGGCATTGCAGGCATGGTATCCGTCGTTCGGAGACAACGGTGATCGACGGCTCGTCGATCGCAGCGGCAAGCGCAACGATGCATCGGTCTTCGGTATGCCCGTGACGATGCCCGTCGATGCGACGTCGATCGTCATCGGTGGACGCGACCCCGGAAGCCGCGCCAACATCGGCTTCGAGCAGGGAACGTTCACCCGGCGTAACGACACGACACGCGTCCGAGTGAACCTTCCCCTCGACCAGACCGACGTGATCGTCTACGGCAATCCGACGAGTCCGCGCATCTATCCAGTCGACTCGCTGCAGTATCCCGTCGCCGCAACGGATACGTTGACGGTGATTCCAGCCGATGGATGGGTCCGCACCTTCGACGAAAACGGCAACGTCGTGGATTCCACACGCCGTACCGGACGTGTCGACACTCTCGTCAATGCACAGAAGATCTATTACAGTCCGGTCGTCACCTTCGAAATCGGCCGCTATATCACGCCTTACGGAATCGGTCTCGATCTCGGACCGCAAGGCTTCCGCTGGGTGTACGACGTCACCGACTATGCGCCCTTGCTGAGGGAGAACGTGACGTTGTCGGCCGGTAATCAGCAGGAGCTGATCGATCTCACCTTCATCTTCATCAAGGGAACGCCGCCACGCGACGTGGTGCAGATCGACCAGGTATGGGACCTCGGCGACTACGGATATCGCGGAGTCGTGGAAGGTACGGCACTCACGCCCGTGGACGTAGCGCTGTCCTCCCAGGCCCAGACCTTCCGTATGAAGGCGCGTTCGTCCGGACACGGCTTCTCGAACTCGACGAACTGCGCGGAATTCTGTCCGCGCCATCATTCCATCACCGTCGATGGTACGAAGCGCGCCGAATGGGAACTGTGGAAGGAATGCGGTTCCAATCCCGTCTTCCCGCAGGGGGGCACGTGGCTGATCGATCGGACGGGATGGTGCCCCGGTGCTCCCGTCGACGAATACGACTTCGAGATGACGCCCTGGATGACTCCGGGACGTACCGTACGACTCGACTATGGCATCGAATCCGACACGACGGGCGGTGCCTGGGGCAACTGGATCGTCTGCGGCCAGCTCTTCGGATACGGTCGTGCGAATCATGAGAACGACGCTTCCGTCTACGACGTCATCGCACCGAATTCGTGGGAGTTCTACGGTCGGCTCAATCCCGTCTGCGGAGAGCCGGTCATCGTCATCCGCAATAACGGTCGCATGCCGCTCACGAAGTGCACCATCACCTACGGTACGAAGGGTGGTGCCGTGCAGACGTACGAATGGCGCGGCGATCTCCCCTTCATGAGCATGGACACGGTGACGCTTCCCGTTCCCGTATGGCCGAAGGAAGTCGGTCCGCATCGTTTCGTGGCCGTCGTATCGTCGCCCAACGGAGTGGCTGACGACTATGCAGGAAACGATACGGCCACGACGTCGTTCTCCATGCCTCCGCTCTGGTATTCGGACTTCGAGATACAACTGCGCACGAACAACTCGGCCAGCGAACAGTACGAATGGGAGCTGCGACGCATCGGTGGTACCGTGGTGGCGTCCGGCAGTAATCTCGAAAGTAACAAGCTTTACGATCTGAGCTATACGCTGGAAGACGGGTGCTACGAGTTCGAACTCGTGAACAAACTCGGATACGGGCTCGACTTCTGGTTCCTGCGCGATCAGCTCGGATCGGGTTCGCTGACGTTCCGTTCGCGGAACATCACGTTGAAGTCCTTCAACCCCGATTTCGGCAACAGTGCATGGATGCAGTTCCGCGTCGGTCCAAAGCCGACGATCGTGGCGACGGCGGATACGCTGAGGTTCGGTCCCGTTCCTGCCAACACGACCGTCGAGCGCGAGATGCGCGTCACGCCGCAGAACAGCGAAGGACTGCACATCGACAGCATCAACATCGCCAGCGTGCGCAACCACTTCGACATCGTGTCGGTGACGCCGGCCCTGCGCAACGTCGATCTGGCCTTCGGCGATACCATGACGATCAAGGTATCCTTCATGCGCCCGGATGACGGCACCACGTCCGGAAGTCTGCGCATCTATTCCAACGATCAGCGACTGCCCGTGAAGTCCGTGCGTCTCGTCGGTACGGCCGGCGATCCGACGAGCGTGGCGGGCGACGACATCGTCCGCATGCACGCCGAGGTCGGCGTCGTTCCGAATCCCGTCATCGGTACGGGTGAAGCCATCGTCGTACTCGACGAGCGTGCGGCTGGACATCGTGGCCGCGTCGTCGTGCGCGATGCCATGGGACGCGATGCCGCGACACTGTTCGACGCCGTCGTGACGTCCCGCGAGTTCCATCTGCCGTTGCCGCCGACACTCGCGGCCGGCATGTATTATCTGACGTTCGAATCGATGGCCGTAACCGTATCGACACCATTTTCAGTAGTTCACTAGCATCATGCCTTCAGCACGGACTCGACGCCTCCTGCTCCCTGTGGAGCAGGAGGCCATCTTTCGCAGCAACGATGCCGACGATCCTCGCATCGGCGATCTCCTTACCCGATCCGACGCCGTTCCCGATACTGCGGCATGTGTAGCCGTCATCGTCGGCGTTCCCCAGCATATCGGCGTGGAACGCAATGGGGGCCGTGCCGGTGCCGCCGCAGCGCCGCTCCATATCCGTCGTGCACTGACGCGTCTCGCCACGTCGGACATCGTCGATGTGGTACGTAGCGGACAGCTCGTCATCACCGATGTCGGAGACATCGATACGGACGGAAAGACGCTCGAACAGATCCACGACGAACAGCACGACGTCGTGGCTCACCTGCTCCAGCGCGGCTACGTGCCGATCGTACTCGGGGGCGGACACGACACCGCCTGGCCTACCATCCATGCCCTCAATACCGTCGGCAAGCCGTATGGCGTCATCAATGTCGACGCACACGCCGACGTACGTCCCCTCAAGGACGAGGCGCGTGCACATTCGGGTTCGCCTTTTCGTCAGATGCTCACGGCATCGCCCTCTGCGATCGTCGAGGGTGGCTTCGTCGAGTTCGGGCTGCAGCATCATGCCGTGGCGATGGCACACCGGGCCTTCGTGACGGATTGTGGGATGCACGTGATGATGCTCGACGACGTACGTCGCCAAGGATTCGGCGAAGCATGGGATCAGGCCCTTTCCAGGGCCGGAGCGGGAGAGTCGCTCTACGTTTCTCTCGACATGGATGCGTTCGCCAGTGCCTTCGCGCCGGGCGTCAGCGCACCCGGAGCGGACGGGATGGTGCCCGCCGAACTGGGGGCATGTCTGCGCAGGGCTGCAGGCCTTCCGCAGTTCAGGGTCTTCGACGTGGTGGAGTGCAATCCGTCGTTCGACATCGATGGACGTACGGCCAAGCTCGCCGCCATCATGATCGCCGAGGTGCTTGCCGGTCTGTCGGACGGGCTCCGGCGATCGTAACCGCCAGCCATGCCGCCATCGGAGCCACCAGCACGTCGACCGTATAGTGGACGTGCTGCAAGGTGACGGCCACGGCCATCACCGTCGCCAACGCACCGAAGACGATGCGGAGACGGCGCGTGCGGACGATGAGGGCCATCATCACGAGGATCGATGTATGACCCGAGAAGAACAGATCGCGCGTCAGTGCCGCACTGCCCGGCGTGAACGTCTCCACGAAGGGATCGGCGAGCGTGATCATCGTCGGTGGTGGATCGAGCGGCAGGGACCACATGCAGGCCATCCGCATCACGATCAGGATGGTATACGTGCGCATGGCCGCCAGCAGGTCCAGGGGCCTGCGCGCAAGCACGGCGATGGCGAGGATGAGACCGCCGTACAGCACGAGGAAGATGGGCCAGGTAAGATCGATCGGACCCGCGAGGGCGTGGACCGGATCGATGAAGCTGACGCCCTGGCGGGCTTCCACTGCGCGGAGAAAACGGGTGTACGAAAACAGGGCGATGGCGATTCCCGCCAGCGTCGCGAACAGTGTCTGCCGTTCCTTGCCGTCCGCCAGCACTTCTGACCAGGTCATGTGTCGTTGTTCTGTCATGATCGTCGTGGTTTCAGCCATCCGAGATGCGTGTGAGCGAAATCGTCATCGTATTTCAGTCCGTAGCCCATCGTCCTGTCCAGCGCCGCGTGGGCCACGACGATGAGCCCGGCCATCATCGGTGGCGTGGATTCCAGGAACCAGCCGACCGCTGCGAGGGCCACGCCGATCCCCTTGTGGTGCAGGAGGTTATAGGTCGCCGCCCCGATGCGTGGCGATGCCAGGTAGCCGATCATTCCCAGGTCCGGGGCGAGGATCAGCGCGGCATACCACCATCCGGGACAGTCGAGCTGGAAGAACAGGAAGCTGGCGACGAGGAATTCGGCCAGTTCTTCGAGGCGCAGCAGGGTGTTCATGCCGCAAGATATGATGGTGGGGGCCGATGCCCTTCCGGAGCCAGGTGACGCCGTTGCTCGTATTTTTGTGTCTCTACATTCAGAAAGCATCGTCTACATGGCAGCAGTCGAACCGAACAAGATCATTTTCTCGATGGTCGGAGTGGGCAAGGTCTACAAGCCCAACCGGCAGGTATTGCGTGATATCTACCTCAGTTTCTTCTACGGGGCCAAGATCGGTGTCCTCGGTCTCAACGGCGCCGGCAAGTCCACGCTGCTGAAAATCATCGCCGGTCTGGATGAAGACTATATGGGCCAGATCACGAAGAACAAGGATGTCTCCTTCGGCTATCTGCCGCAGGAGCCCGAGCTCGATCCCACCAAGACGGTCAAGGAAATCGTCGAGGAAGGCGCCGTCGAAGCCGTCGGCCTTCTCAAGGAATACAATGCGATCAGCGAGCAGTTCGCCGATCCCGATGCCGACTTCGATGCCCTGCTCGAGCGGCAGGCGAAGCTCCAGGACAAGATCGAACACCTTGGGGCATGGGACATCGACAGCAAGCTGGAGTTCGCCATGGACGCCCTGCGCTGTCCGCCTGGCGACACACCCATCAGCGTATGTTCGGGTGGCGAGAAGCGTCGCGTGGCCATGGTTCGCCTCCTGCTCCAGAAGCCCGACGTCCTGCTGCTCGACGAACCCACGAACCACCTCGACGCCGAAAGCGTCTCGTGGCTCGAACAGCACCTCCACGCCTACGAAGGCACCGTCATCGCCGTGACGCACGACCGGTACTTCCTCGACAACGTCGCAGGCTGGATCCTCGAGCTGGACAACGGCCACGGTATTCCGTTCGAAGGCAATTACTCGTCATGGCTCGACCAGAAGTCGGCCCGCCTTGCAGTGGAAGAGAAGCAGGAGAGCAAGCGCCAGAAGGCCCTGAAGGAAGAGCTCGAATGGGTACGCATGAATCCCAAGGGACGTCATGCGAAGAGCAAGGCCCGGATCTCGGCCTACGAGAAACTGCTCAGCGAGGAAACCGTCAAGCGCAACGAGGAGATGGAAATCTTCATTCCGGCAGGGCCGCGTCTCGGCGACCTCGTCATCGACGCCAACGGCATCGCGAAGAGCTTCGGCGACAAAATCCTGTACGAGAACCTCACGTTCTCGCTGCCTCCTGGCGGTATCATCGGTATCATCGGACCCAACGGTGCGGGCAAGACGACGCTGTTCAAGATGATCGTCGGCGAGCTGCAGCCGGACAAGGGCTCCTTCACCGTAGGCGATACCGTGAAACTCGGTTACATCGACCAGAACCGGCCGCTGGATCCGCAGAAGAGCATCTGGGAAGAGATTTCCGACGGTGCCGACATCATCACCCTGGGCAATCGCGAAATGTCGTCGCGCGCCTACGTCGCCCGGTTCAATTTCTCCGGCAGTGACCAGCAGAAGAAGGTCACCCAGCTTTCCGGTGGTGAACGCAACCGCGTCCACCTCGCCAAGATGCTGAAGGAAGGCGCCAACGTCCTGCTGCTCGACGAGCCCACGAACGATCTCGACGTCAATACCCTGCGTGCTCTCGAAGAAGCGCTGCAGAGCTTCGCCGGCTGTGCCGTCGTCATCAGCCACGACAGGTGGTTCCTCGACCGTATCGCGACGCATATCCTGGCCTTCGAAGGCAACAGCGACGTCGTCTGGTTCGAAGGCAACTACTCGCAATACGAAGAGGATCGTCATCGTCGTTTAGGCACCGATGCGGAACGTCCGCACCGGATCACGTACCGGAAGCTTACCCGCGAATGAGCGCAAGGAGAGTATCGTCATGACCGTATCCATATTGCTGACGGCCCTGATGCTTGCTGCGCCGCAACAGCAGCCGAGCCGCCTGACCCTGCCCAGCTTCAAGGCGCCTCCCGGATATACGACGAAGGTCACCACGAAGACCACGCGGTACAACTTCAGCAACCTGCGTCGCGATATCCTCCTGCCGCTGGACAAGCTGCCGCTGACGGGGAGCGAGATTCCCAAGGGTGTGTCGATGAGCAAAGTCTTCTCGGCCGACGACAAGACCGTCACAGGTCTCTACAACGATCCGTCGTCCGTCGTTCCCGGCCTCGGCAAACCGTCGAAGAAACTGTCTCAGGTCTATACAGGTGACAAGGGCGGTACGGTGGTGATGCTGGAGTTCTCCGAGACCTTGCCGCAGGACATCCGTACCAGGCTGAACACGCTGTTCTACAAGCAGGCAGCCATCGCGAATACCGAGAAGGAAAAGGTGGAGTATCTGGCCAACGACAGGCAGCTCATCATCTGGTGCTTCAAGACCACCGATGCCCCTGTCAAGCTGGCGAGCCAGCAGAAGACCTTCGAAATGGTGAACACGACGGCCGAGCAGATGGTACGTGACGGCAGGATCAAGCTCGACAAACCTGCAGGCAAGTAGACTTTTTGACGGCCCGAAGTAACCGAATCGACCGTTTGGTGTTTTTGGCCTGTATCCTGAGAATCGGAGATCGACGATGATATTGCTCGCAACATTTGCCAATGACCTCGAAGCGCAGTTGCTGGCGTCACAACTGAAGGATGCCGGTATCGATCACCGTATCGTGCGTGACGACGGTGGCGGCCAGTTCCCGTCCATGCATGCCTCGGACGGCGTCCGCGTGATGGTGTTCGAAGACGACCTCGAATTCGCCCGCGAGATCATGGAAGCCCGTGCCCTCGACGACGACGACTTCGGGACGCCCTTCGAGACGGACACGAACCTCGACGAGTTCGCGGACGACATCTGAGCCACCGGAGCATCAGACGAAGACAAAACGAAAAAAGCGATCCGACCGGATCGCTTTTTTCGTTTGATTCGATGTCCTGCGCTATCAGCCCATCGCCTTGCGTACGGCTTCCTCGACGCTGTCGGCGAACTGCTTGAAGTTCTCCTGGAACAACTGGACGAGGTGTGTGGCCTGCTTGTCGTAGGCTGCCTTGTCCGACCACGTATCGCGCGGGTTCAGCACTTCGGTCGGAACGTCCGGACATGCCGTCGGGATTTCCAGGCCGAAGAACGGGTCCTTGACGAAGGTCACGTTGTTGAGGCTGCCGTTGAGGGCGGCGCGCAGCATGGCACGCGTGTGCTTGATCTTCATGCGTGAACCGACGCCGTACGGACCGCCGCTCCAGCCGGTATTCACCAGCCATACGTGGGAACCGTGCTCCTTGATCTTGTCGCGGAGGAGGTTGGCATAGACGCTCGGGTGGTGGACCATGAACGGTGCGCCGAAGCACGTCGAGAACGTGGCCGACGGTTCCTTCACGCCGGCTTCCGTACCGGCCACCTTGGCCGTGTATCCGCTGAGGAAGTGGAACATGGCCTGTTCCGGCGACAGACGCGAGATCGGCGGCATGACGCCGAAGGCATCGGCCGTGAGGAAGACGACGTTCTTGGGATGGCCGCCGCGGTTGTCGGGTACGATGTTGTCGATGATCTCGCGCGAATACGAGGCACGGGTATTCTCCGTGTATTCCTGCGATTCGAGATCGATGACGCGAGTGTCCTCGTCCATCACGACGTTCTCGAGGATCGTACCGAAGGTACGCGTCGTCTTGAAGATGATGGGCTCGGCTTCAGCGCTCAGGTTGATCACCTTGGCATAGCAGCCGCCTTCGAAGTTGAAGACGCCATCGTTGCTCCAGCCATGCTCGTCGTCGCCGATGAGTGCGCGATCGGGATCGGTGGAGAGCGTGGTCTTGCCGGTGCCGGACAGACCGAAGAACAGGGCCGTGTCTCCGTCCTTGCCGATGTTGGCGGAACAGTGCATGCTCATCACCTTTTCCTTGGGGAGGAGGTAATTGAGCACGGTGAAGATGGCCTTCTTGTTCTCGCCCGCATAGGACGTACCACCGATGAGGACGAGCTTCTGCTTGAAGCTCAGGATGACGAAGACTTCCGATGCCGTACCGTCGAGTTCCGGAATCGCCTTGAATTCGGGGACTGCGATGACGGTGAAACCCGGAACGAAGTCGGCGAGCTCCTTGGCGGTCGCCTCGATGAACATGTTCTTGACGAACAGGGAGTGGTAGGCGAATTCCTGGATGAATCGTACGGGAAGCTTGTACTTCGGGTCCGAGCCGGCGATGAGATCCTGGACGTAGACGTCGCGTCCTTGCAGATAGGCGTAGACCCTGGACTTCAGCGCGTTGAACTTTTCCTCGCTGAACGGGCGGTTGACCTTACCCCACCACACGTCACCCTTGCTACCTTCCTCTTCAACCACGAACTTGTCGTTCGGGCGGCGTCCGGTATAGGGGGCCGATACTACCAGCAGGGCTCCGTGCTCCGTAATCTTGCCTTCATCGTATGACAAAGCATGTTCATACAGTTCGGGCGTCGAGAGGTTGTAATTGATATCGCCAACGTTTGCCAATCCTTGCGCTTCTAACGCAGAACGAACGGCTTCTGCACCGGTACTCATTGCGATCCGTCGATGAATGACACAATCAAGACACTAGTGGCACAAATATCGTGATTTTCTCGGAAGCATGGTGTGAACTCCTTCGTTCACAAGAACTTGCCGTTATCGTCGGAATGGCCTCCGAGGCCTTGTCCCGATATGGTCCGGTACCCGTTCCTGCCGGGATAGAAGCCGTCCGCAAGGGACTGCCCGCAACGATGCAGACCTTCGTTCCGGGCATCGTCGACCTCGTTACGGGAACGCAACGGGCCATACGTCTGGGCAAGGCTGCGGACGGATGGTTCTTCACGTCGACGGGTGCCGAACAGGCCACTCATCCTCTCATCGCGGCCCATCATGCAGCGCGGTTCGCGGATTGCCGTCATGTAGTGGAAGTATGCACGGGAGCGGGAATCGATGCCCGCGCCCTCGCGGCCGTCGTTCCGCACGTCACGACCTTCGAGGCCGACCCGACTCTGGCCGCGCTCGCCGAAGGGAACATGCGTCGTGCGGGCATCGGCAATGTGGACGTCGTTGCACAGGCCGTTCCCTCCGAGGTCTTCACGAACGCGTGGAGGCAGGCCGATGGACTGTGGGCCGATCCGTCGCGCAGGGACGAACAGGGCCGCCGTACGCGTTCGGCCGTACATCATGACCCGCCGCTCGGCTTGCTGACCACCCTGCCCGTGGATGGCGGGGAATTCGTCATCGGTATCAAGCTGGGCCCCGGTGACGAGGTCGACAGCCAGATCACGTCGGGCTTCATGGACGAATACATCGGCCTCGGGCATGAAGCGCGCGAGCGGATCCTGTGGAAGGGAACCGGAATCACGCGACGGTGCGTTACGCTCGTGGACAAGGGGCTGACGTGGGTTTCGCCGCCGGAGCCAGGACTACCCGCGGAACGGCCACCGGAGGTAGGGGACATCATCGTCGAGCCGCATGCCGCCCTCATCGCGAGCGGTGATGTGGGGTCCTGGTTCGTCGAGCAGGGACTGGACGTGATCGACCGGCGTATCGCCTACGGGCTGGGCCGGATGCATGTCCCCGCATCGCCCTGGATGCAGTCCTTCATCGTCATCGACATCGAAGAGGGGATCGACGTCAAGCGTATGCGCCGCAAGGTGCGTGAGCTCGACTGGAACAGCGGTACGGAAATTAAAAAGCGTGGCGTTTCCATGGATCCCATGGAAGTCCACCACGCTTTGGGTTTCCCCTCCTCCTCATCAAGTGCCGGCGTAATCGTGATGACACGCGCCGACAGCGTCAGATACACCCTATATGCCATTCGAGTCAATAGCGTTACAGCCTGACCGGGTGCTTATTTCTTCAGAAGGTCACGGATTTCCGCGAGCAGTTGTTCTTCGTTACTCGGTGCCGGCGGTGCGGCAGGCGCAGCTTCGGCCGGTTTCTTCTTCATCGAGTTGACGGCCTTGACGACCAGGAATATCGCGAATGCGATGATGAGGAAGTCGATCGTCGCGTTGATGAACAATCCGATGTTGATGGAAACGGCGGCCTCCTTGACCTTGTCGCCTTCCATCACCGCTGCCTTCAGCGGAATCTTCACGTCCTTGAAGTCCATACCACCCATCAGCATGCCGATCGGTGGCATCAGGACGTCGTTGACGAAGGAACTCACAATCTTCCCGAATGCACCGCCGATGATGACGCCTACTGCAAGATCCAGGACGTTACCCTTGGCGGCAAACTCTTTGAATTCGGAGATCATCCCCATGTGTCCCTCTCATGGTTGTATTGTACGAGGTCCAATCTAAACATTCCGGCCAATGTGCAAAGGCACATCCAAAGGAATTTTACGGTACTCGTAAAGGAGAGGTTGGGGGATCAGCGCATGTTCGGCTGTTTGGCAATGTCCTTGCAGCCGCAGTTCGAGATCAGCTCACGTTTCAGCTCGGCGCGTTGTTCGGCCGACAATTTGGAGCAGAGATCATTGAGGGTGGGGTCGGGTGAGGAAGGTTGTTCCGACCGGCAGGGAGAGGATTCGGCGGGGGAGCGTTGCATGGAAGTCCGGGCCGGCTGACTTGCCGATCGTATACCGTAGCGAATCGAATACACTACGACGTAGGCGAAGGCTGTAAGGCCGGCCCCTTCCAGAAAGGTGAGTTCTTGGGAGTCCGGGGCCATGTCGTGAAGGGCATGGTTCCACAGGAAGCTTACGAGGAACGCGTTGCAAACCAGCAGCCCGCCGATGCAGCAGAGATAGATGATCGAGCGGGCTGTTCTTGATTGCAAAGCCGGCATGTCAGGAGATGCTAGTTCTCGTTGACCGTGTCGTACAACTCCTGCAGTTTCTTGCGGAGGTGCAGCACGGCATATCGTTTACGCGCCAGAAGAGTGTTGATGTTGACACCCGACTCTTCGGACATCTCTCTAAACGATACACCTTCGAATTCATTTTTGACGAACACTTCCTTCTGTTCGACAGGCAGCTCATCGAGACCCTTCAGAACGGCTTCCCAGATGGTCTTGCGGACGAGGTCCTGTTCCGGGTTGTAGGAGAAGTCGCCGAGGAATCGCTCCACGTTCTCGAGGCCTTCGTCGCGGTCCGACGGGCTGGAGAGATCGGAGAAACTGTCGGTCTTCTTCTTCCGGTAGGAGTCGATGATGCGGTTGCGGACGCTGGTGAACACCCAGGAGGCGATGTTCTCGATAGGTTTCTGTACATCCTGGGAGGCTGCCAGTACATTGGCGAATACATCCTGGAGGATGTCTTCCGCTTCTTCCTGGCTACGCACGCGCTGACGGATGAAGCCGAGGTACTTTTTCCGGTCGTTGCGGAAAAGTTGTTCGATTTGCAGGGCGAGGTCCATAGAATCTCTACCTTCTGACAGTGAATGGCGTTGTTTGCGCATCGCTGCCGACATCGGGGTGTACCCCGTACGCCGACGGAATTCTTCGACCTTCATGGCCAACTCCTGCTACAGTTAATACGAAAACACACGTTTTGTCAGTCACGCATGTAAAAATGACGTAGCAGTTATGCCATTTTGTCCGAAATATGTGGCGAATCGCTTAAACAGAAGGTAGTGGTATTTCTATGCCAAATTTCCTTGCATTGTTGGTAGCTCGTTCATAACCGGCGTCGGTATGACGTAATATACCCATCAGAGGGTCATATGTCAATACTCGTGCCAACTTCTGCTCTGCGAGGTCGGTTCCGTCCGCGACGACGACCATTCCCGCATGGAGACTCAGTCCCATTCCGACACCGCCGCCGTGATGAAGGGACACCCACGTGGCCCCGCCTACGGCATTGAGGGCGAAATTCAGATACACCCAGTCGGCTATCGCATCTGACCCGTCTTTCATGCTTTCGGTTTCACGATGCGGAGAAGCGACCGATCCGCAGTCCAGATGATCCCGTCCGATGACGATCGGTGCAGATACCCTCCCACTACGGACGAGGTCGTTGAAAAGTTTCCCGGCCTTGGCGCGCTCGCCGTAGCCGAGCCAGCAGATGCGGGCAGGAAGCCCCTGATAGCCGATGTGCTTACGGGCTTCCCTGATCCACATGTGCAGGTGGTCGTTCTCCGGGAAAAGACCCATGATGGCCTCATCGGTTACACGGATATCTTCCGGATCGCCGCTGAGTGCCACCCAGCGGAAGGGTCCTTTTCCGTCGCAGAACAGTTCGCGGACGAAGGCCGGCACGAAGCCGGGGAAGTCGAAGGCATTCCCGACGCCGGCCTGATCCCGTGCCACGCCGCGGATATTGTTGCCGTAGTCGAAGGTGATGGCGCCGCGTTTCTGGAATTCGAGCATGGCCTGGACATGCTCGCCGATGGAACGATAGGTGCGCTCCAGGTAGGTGGCGGGGTCGGTCATGCGCAGATCATCGGCCTCGGCCTTCGTCAGCCCTGCGGGATAGTAGCCGTTCAGCGGGTCGTGGGCCGACGTCTGGTCCGTGACCACGTCGGGCGTGATGCCGCGGCGCACGAGCTCGGGAAGGATTTCGGCGGCATTGCCGACCAGTCCGATGGAGATCGGTTCCTTGCGCTCCTGGTATTCGCGGATGACTGCGAGGGCCTCGTCGAGGTCGTCCATTCTCCGGTTGCAGTAGCCATCGTGAATGCGCTTGTCGATCCGTGCGGCGTCGATTTCGATACAGAGGGCTGCAGCACCGGCGATGGTCGCGGCCAGCGGCTGAGCTCCACCCATGCCGCCGAGGCCGGCGGTGAGCAGGAAACGTCCGTGCAGCGTCCCGCCGAAGTGCTGGCGCGCACATTCTGCGAACGTTTCGTAGGTGCCCTGGACGATGCCCTGGGTTCCGATGTAGATCCATGAACCGGCCGTCATCTGACCGTACATCATGAGTCCCATCGCATCCAGCCGACGGAATTCCTCCCAGGTGGCCCATTTCGGAACGAGGTTCGAGTTGGCGATGATGACGCGCGGCGCAAGGTCGTGGGTGCGGACGACGCCGACGGGTTTGCCGCTCTGGACGAGCAGCGTGTCGTCGGCTTCCATCTCGCGCAGGCAGCGCAGGATGGCATCGAAGGACTCCCAGTTGCGTGCGGCCTTGCCCAGGCCGCCGTAGACGATCAGTTGATCGGGCTTCTCGGCATTCTCGGGATCCAGGTTGTTCTGGATCATGCGATAGGCCGCCTCGATCTGCCATGTCTTGCAGGTGAGTTGCGGACCTCGTGGTGCTCGTACGATGCGCGTCGTTGCCGTCATGCCTCGATTCCTGATTGATGATTGTTGTCTCTCACCCGATCTGCCGCTCGATCTCGGCCAGCGTCTCCTCGCTCAGGCGCTTGCCCTCGAAGATGGACCGGAGGAGCTCCCACGTATAGATGCCCGTGTCGTGACCATCCTTCCAGCGCGCCTGCACCCCGTAGTTCCCCACGGGTGTCAGCGATTCCAGTTCGTTCATTCCGGGAGAGAAGGTCTTGATACCGGCGAAGACCTTCTGCCCCATGATTTCCTCTCCGGTGCAGAAAGCGCACGGACAGGCATCACGAAGATCGCTCAGGAGGATTGCCGAAACGAAGCCGTCCGTCCATGTACTTTCCAGTACGACGGGATTGCGGCGTTTGAGGGAGGTGGGACGTTCCATGCGACAAAGATACGGCGTCCACCCAAGCTGCCCCAGGCCGTGGTCGCAGGCGGTAGTAACGGTTTCCCATCTCGTAGTACATTTGCGGTTCGCCCCGGGCGTGCGGATCCGCATGCCATCAGGGACGGCCGCCCGGTCGCGGCGCACATGAGGGCCCGTCCTGAAACGTCCTATCGCCTTCATGCGCGGCCATCCAGCACCAGCAACAGATTTTCGGTTCATTCCAGTCCATCCCATGACATCCCGCTACAAAAGCTTCGTCTCCATCGAACATCTCGATCAGCACATCGGCCAGCAGGTGACGCTGAACGGTTGGGTCTACGACAAGACGGAAAAAGGCAAACTCGTCTTCATCAAGCTGCGCGACGGCAGCGGCATCGTCCAGTGCGTTCTGTTCAAGCCCAACGTGGACGAGCAGACGGCGGCCGATGCCCAGGCACTGACGCAGGAGACCAGCATTTCCATCACCGGTACGGTCCGTGCCGAACAACGCGCTCCGAGCGGTGTGGAACTCGACGTCCAGAGCATCAAGGTATGGCAGACGTCGAAGGACTATCCCATCACGCCGAAGGAACATGGCGTCGAATTCCTCATGGAGCATCGCCACCTCTGGCTGCGTTCCACGCGGCAGCACGCTATCATGCGCGTACGCTCGGCCGTGGTGAAGGCCATCCGCGACTTCTTCGACGGTAACGGCTTCCGTCTCATGGACTCGCCGATCTTCACGCCGAATGCCTGCGAAGGCACGTCGACGCTGTTCGAGACCGACTACTTCGATCTGGGCAAGGCCTATCTCACGCAGTCCGGTCAGCTCTACGCTGAGGCGAGTGCCATGGCACTCGGCAAGGTCTATACCTTCGGTCCCACCTTCCGTGCCGAGAAATCGAAGACGCGGCGCCACCTCACGGAATTCTGGATGGTCGAGCCGGAAATGGCATACTTCGACCTCAACGACGACATGGACCTCGCCGAGGACCTTGTCGAATACATCGTCCAGTACTGCCTCAAGACCTGCCAGCGCGAGCTGGCGGCACTCGGCCGCGACATCTCGAAGCTCGAGGCCGTGCGTCGTCCGTTCCACCGCATGTCGTATTCGGAAGCGGTGGAATGGCTCAACAGGAACAACGTCAAGCTCAACCGCAAGCAGGCCGACGGAAGCGAGATACAGGTCGACTTCCCATGGGGAGAGGACTTCGGTGCGCCGCAGGAAGAAGCCATCATGCAGCAGTTCGACAAACCCTGCATCATCCATCGCTATCCGACCGAGGTGAAGGCCTTCTACATGAAGCGCGATCCGGACGATGCGAAGGTCGTGCTGGCCATGGACATGCTCGCACCCGAAGGTGCCGGCGAGATCATCGGCGGCTCGCAGCGCGAGGACGATCATGATGCATTGCTGCACCGTCTTCGCCACGAGAACCTCCCGGAAGAAGCCTTCCAGTGGTATCTGGACCTGCGTAAGTACGGTTCGGTACCGCACAGCGGCTTCGGGCTCGGCGTGGAGCGTACGGTGAAGTGGATCACCGGCGCCGAACATATCCGCGAAGTCATTCCGTTCCCGCGGATGATCTACCGCATCATGCCCTGATCATCGCAATGCACCTTCGCACTCTCGGCATAGCCGGATTCGCGAAGTTCGCCGTACGCAGATTATCACATGTACACTTACTTTTCGATCGATCATGACGACACAACAGACCGGAGCTGAAGAAGTACTGTGGGATCTTTCCGATCTCTACAAGTCACCTGCCGACCCCGCCCTTGAACACGACCTCACGACGATCGTCGCACGCGCCGATGCATTCCGTACGGAATGGAGAGGCAGGATCGCGACGGCGTCGGACCAGGACATCGACGCCCTCCTGCGTACGTACGAGGAGCTGACAGAACTTCTCGACAAGATGGGATCGTATACCCATCTCCTGTGGTCGACGGATACGGAGAATCCGGAGAACGGCCGCCTGCTCCAACGCGTACGTGAAATCGGGACGTCGGCGAGCCAGCTCCTGTTCTTCGTTCCCATCGACTTCGCAGCGCTGCCCACCGAGCGGCTCCAGGCTCTCGCCTCGTCACCGCTGCATGCGTCGCGCGCGCACTGGTTCGAGCGCACCCGGAAGTACGGCCCGCACATGCTCGACGAGCGGCTGGAACAGGTGCTGGGCGAGAAGGCTCTGACGGCGCGCTACGCGTGGGTGCGTCTGTACGACGAACTGCAGAATGCCAAGGTCATCGAACTGAACGGACGTGAGTACACGGAGTCGGCGATCCTCAAGCTGCTGTACGAATCCGACCGTTCCACACGGAAGGCCGCAGCAGAAGCCTTTTCGAAGGGACTCGCCGACGGTGTGAAGACGCACGCCTTCATCTTCAACACGGTGCTGGCCGATTGCGCATCCAACGATCGTATGCGCAACTATCCGACGTGGGTTTCCTCCCGCAACCTCGATAACGAAGTGAGCGATGCCACCGTCGAAACGCTGGTATCCGCCGTTGTGGATCGCTATGACCTCGTCCATCGCTTCTTCGCACTGAAGAAGCGTCTGCTCGGTATCGAGGAGATGCAGGACTATGACCGCTATGCGCCGGTCGGAGGCGATCAGACGTTCTGGTCGTGGGAAGATGCGCGGAACATCGTCGTCAAGGCCTATACCGACTTCCATCCGGAAGCGGGCGAGATCGCCGCGATGTTCTTCGACAAGTCGTGGATCCACGCTCCTGTCTACAAGGGCAAGAGCGGTGGCGCCTACAGTGCGGGTACCGTTCCGTCCGCCCACCCCTATGTCTTCATGAACTACATGGGGACCAACCGTGACGTCATGACCCTCGCCCATGAACTCGGTCACGGTATCCATCAGTATCTGTCGCGTCGCCAGGGAATCCTGCTCGCCGATACGCCGCTGACCATCGCCGAAACGGCATCGGTCTTCGGTGAAATGGTCGTTTTCTCCATGCTGATGGAGCGTACGACGGATCCGCAGGCACGCCTGGCGCTTCTCGTCGGAAAGATCGACGATATCCTCGCGACCGTCTTCCGTCAGATCGGCCTCAACCGCTTCGAGAACGCCATCCACAGGGCACGCCGTTCGGAAGGCGAGCTCACGGTGGACAGGCTCAACGAGCTGTGGATGGAAACGCAGCGTGCACAGTTCGGCACGTCCGTCACCCTCACGGAGAACTACCGGCACTGGTGGTCCTATATCTCGCACTTCATGCATACGCCGGGCTACGTCTATGCCTATGCCTTCGGCGAACTGCTCGTGCTCGCCCTCTACGAGATCTACAAACGCGACGGCGGCACCTTCCCGGAACAATACATGGACCTGTTGCGTAGCGGTGGTTCGAAGAGTCCCGAAGACCTGCTTTCACCGCTCGGTCTCGACATCAACGACCCGGCCTTCTGGAACATCGGTCTGTCCGCGATCGAACGCCTGATCTCGGAAGCGGAAGCGCTGGCGGCAACCCAATAAGAATCAGAGGAGACGACGATGGAACGATACGAAACACTCGTACAGGCGCTCAACGACCTGAAGGCACGCGGCTTCACCAGTGACTTCAACCTTGCCGGTGACTGTATCGAATGCACGCAGCTCGCTCTGCGCCTGCATCCCGATCAGTTCGAGATCGTGGAAGTCCATCGCTTCGAGGGAATGACGAATCCTGACGACAGTACGGTACTGTATGCCATCATGTCGCCCGACGGAGTGCGGGGAACGTTCGTGATGGCATACGGTTCCTATGCCGACGGGGTGCATGCCGACTTCATCCGCAAGCTGCAGATACATCCCGGTACGGGACAGAACTGATCAGCGTACCTTCGCCGCGAGCGTCAGCACGGCATCCACGTAGGCAGTACTGTTGTTGTAGTGAAAGATGGCGCTCCTGTGCGAGGCCGGCGTCGTACCCCAGCCATTGCTGCGCAGGTAATTGGCTACGCTGTGTACGGCATCCTGGATCGCATAGAGATCGATCGTGCCGTCTCCATCGCCATCCTGTGCCCATCGCTGATAGCTCGAGGGCAGAAACTGCGTCAGACCGAACGCACCCGCCCAGCTTCCGTAGAGTTTATGGACGTTGATGACGCCACGACGCTGCATGTCGGACAGTGAGCGGAGCTGGTCAATGGCCCAGCGTACCTTGCGGTCGGCCTTCTGGCGTATGAGGCGTCGTACACTGTCCACACCGGCCGTATCCAGCGGTTCACCGGCGATGACCTTCTCGACGTTGCGCTCGATGAATTCCGGTTCGCGGCACAGCACGACGCTGAGGAAGACACTGGGCACGTGATGCTTGCCCAGGATCCGACCGTACTTGGTCTCCACCCAGAGGATGGCCGCCACGACTTCGCGCTGCACACCATAGGTGTGTTCGCATACCGTGAGGATGGAGTCGTTGTTCGAGATGAATTCCTTCACGCGTCGTATGGATGGCGCATTGTAATTATGCGAATAGTCCACTTTCACCGCGTAGTTCGTGACGTTGATCCGCGCGAAGTCTTCGTTGAAGGACGTTTCCGGCTGGGCCAGCAGATCTTCGATGAAGGCCGAATCGACACCGCTCGCGCGTACGATCTGTGCTGCCCTCCGCAGCATGCTCGTGGTATCCTTCGCGCCATCCTGCTGCACGGTTGGTGCAGGGCCACCCTGCACGAGCATGACCGTACCGAAGACGATGCCGAGAACGAGCACCGCAGCACCGAGGGATATGATGACAGGTCGACGGATCATGATGATGTCTGACGTTTTCGAGCCACGATGAATATCTCCGCGCCGGTAACATCCTGATAGAGCCGTGCGATACGATCTCTCGACGAAGGAGAGGGGAGAGACGCGTACCGGCGGAAGACGGTCGTCGACAATCCATACGAACGACGCGTGAGAAGCGTATTCGGATGCTGCCGGCGCACCAGTTCCACAGTCAGCCCAGACGATTCAACGAGTTGTCGTAGTGCACGGTCGGTATAGTGGACGAGATGGACACCGGGCTGATACCAGATCCATCGCGCACCGAATACATGACGCCATGCCGATGCGAAATCGGGAACGCGGATGCACAAGATACCACCCGGCTCGAGGAGTTCAATGCAACGGTCGATCATCGCACGCGGTTCTCCGATATGCTCGAGAACATGCCACATCGAAATGACGGACCAACGTCCCTGGACGTTCGCGACGTCCGCTTCGACATCCAGTCCGATATGCCGTGCATATGCGCGTGCACGTTGTGACGGCTCGACGCCGGCGACATCGTACCCGTTACGACGTACTTCGTCGATGAAGAAACCGTGATCGCAACCGATGTCCAGCCATCTGCCCGGTGGCGGCTGCAAGGCCGACAATTCCCCAAGCAGTTTGTAATATTCGGGATAGCGGAAATAGCGATGTCGTTCCGTCGATGACCGGACCGTCTGCGTCAGCGTGTAGTCCTTTGCGTAGAACGAAGCATCGTCGCCGCGTCGCAGCGACGGATGCGTTACATGAGCCGTGCAGGACGGACAGTAGAGGATCGGAGAGGAGCCGATGCGGCGTTCTTCGAGGGCCGCAGAACATACGGGACAGGTCATGCGGCAAGCTACAGCGAAATCAGGTATTTTATCGTCAGATCGATTCCGCGCCATCCGGCGTCATATAGCGGGAGAGTATACCAATGAAGTACGTCGTCATCGCCATTGCCATGATCATCGCTTCCACAGCGACATTCGCACAGCCGAAGCTGAAGATGGAAGAAACATATGACTGGGGACGTGTGACTCCGGTCGAGACGAAGGGCGAAGCCCACAAGCTCAAGGCCAGGATCATACTGAAGAACGAAGGCGACAAGCTCTTGCGCATCACGAGCGTACGTCCGAGTTGCGGCTGTACCTCGGCGCCTCTCGAAAAGGATTCGCTCGAACCCGGAGAGGAAACGGCACTGAACATCACGCTGAACACACCGAGCAACAACGGTCCTATCACGAAGTACGTGACGATCCAGACGAACGAGATCCAGCACAGCACGAAGACGCTGACGCTGAAGGCCGACATCCAGCGGCCGCTGCAGTTGTCGTCCAGCTTCATCCCGTTCAATCAGGGTGTCGTCGGCCAGGCGATCGAAGGCGCGATGTCCATCACGTCCTATGCCGAGGAGCCCGTCTCGATCAACGTATCGGCGATCACGCCCGGGCTGACGATCAAGTCACCGGCATCCGTCGTGCTGAAGAAGGGAGAATCGTACGGTCTGACATGTTCGTATACGCCGGAAAAGACGGGACCGTTCACGGTCGAAGTGAAGCTCGTCACGACGCTCGCGGACTATACGGATCTGTCCATCACGGGCTACGGTATGGCTGCCAGCGCCGATGCCATGCCGCAGAAGGTCATGGGAGTGACGCCTGCCGCGAAGTGATCGGCCGGTCAGCGTATACGCTCGAAGACGACGATGCCGCCCCATTCCTTCACGATGCGCAGCCGCGGATCGCTGCGCCACCGTTCCGCGTCGTTGACCTTGCAGACGAAGTAGGCAGGCTTGTCGATGTCGCCATCGAGGAGCCACGGCTCCCATGCATCCTGTTCCATGCCGTGTGCCGCAGCGCTCAGGGCATAGGGCTTGTCCGTATAGAACAGATGCGCATAGGACTTCATCACCAGCGGTTTGACGTAGACGTCCTTGCCTCGTAGCGATTCGTACGTATCGAGTGCAGCACCCTGTGTATAGCGTTCGACCTTCGGCGTGACGGTCGGCAGGAAGACGAAGATGAAGAGTGCCACGCTCGACAGCAGTGCGCCCAGTGCACGCAGGGGATACATGCGCTTCCAGACGAAGAAGAGGATCAGACCGGCGGGGAGGAGCAGAGCCACGAAGGGCTCGTATCCTTGCCACGGAACGGGCTGCTGCATCGCGGCGCGAAGGTATTCGTCGCGGAACGTCGGCAGCGCCATCAACGTGTCAACGTACAATCCTGCCAGGGGAACGGCCGCACCGAGCGTCGTCAGGACGAGGCATACGGCGACCAGTCCCGCCGACGTCCACCAGCGCCACCGCAGGCGTCCGCTCAGCCATCGCTCCACCGACAGTGCTGCGAGGAAGGTCAGCGGCAGATACGTCATCGAAGAGTAGTGGACGATCTTCGTCTTGACGACCGAGAAGACGACGAGGACGACCGTCATGAGAACGATCATCCATATCCGCGTATCGTTCTGTTCGTCCGTTTCGTCGTGATTGCGTCGTAACGCTCCGAAGAACAGCAACGATGCGGGATAACAGCCGATGAGGACGACGACGGGATGGTACCAGAAGGGTTGTTCGTGTCCGGCATCGCCCGTCGTGAGCAGTCGAACCTGATAGGCCAGATTCTCCATGATGAATCGGGGTCCGTTCTGGAGGTAGTCGATACCGAACCAGGTCGCTGTCACGGCGATCGTCAGTGCCGTGGCGATCATGACGTTCTTCCACGGCAGCGGCATCCGCTTTCTCAGCACGAACCACGATATTCCCGTCGTGAGCATCACGAGACCGAAGCCGACGGGACCCTTGGTGAGGACGGCGAGGCCGCTGAAGATGCCGGCGGAGACGGGATGCCGGCGCATCATGCCTACGACGCTGAGGAAGATGAGGAGATTGAACAGGGGATCGATGATGCCGGAGCGGAAATAGAAGTGAGGGAGCAAGGAACCCGCATAGAGTGCGGTCCAGAGCAGTCCGGTGCGACGTGAGAACCAGCGCTCGCCGAAGGTGAAGAGGAGGACGAGGGTGATGACGCCGATGATGGCGTTCGGCAGTCTGGCCGCGAATTCATTGATGCCGAAGACCTTCATGCTGAGCACCTGGAGCCAGATGAAGACCGGCGGCTTCTCGTAGAACGGCTGATAATCGATGTGGACGTGCAGGTAGTCACCCGTCACGATCATCTCCCGTGCGCATTCGGCGAAATTGATCTCGTCCCAATCGAACAGACGTACCGAGCCGAGGAACGGGACGAACAGCAGCAGAGCGCCGATGACTATCAGGAGGCGGATGGAACGGGATGACACGGTCTGCTCACGATGGTGTTGAAGCCTGCCGCACAAAAATAGGATGCCGATTAAACCTATCGTCCGAGGGGAGCAACAAAGGCGGCATACATTCCGGAGGGAGAGGACTATGGCAATGCTTGACCCGTACGTCGGGCCATGGACGAGGCGAGAGGCGGCACACCTGCTTCGACGCTCATGTTTCGGAGCGACATCCGCCGAGATCGACAGGGCTGTGACGGATGGTCTGCCGGCCACGCTCGCCACGATGATCGCGCCGCTGCCGGCGCCGGTTCCGCCTGTCGACCCGAGAACCGGCCAGACCTACGTGACAGGGACCTACGACCAGATGATGTCCGCCTATTACAATCGCGTCACCAAGGCCTGGTGGATCGAGCGTATGCTCCTGCAGCCCGTTTCGTTGCAGGAGAAGCTCGTGCTCTTCTGGATGAACCACTTCGTGACGGAGATGGAGGCGGTCCAGAACCCGCAGTACTGCTATGCCATCCAGGACTATCTCCGCATCAACGCATTCGGCAATTTCAAGCACATGGTGAGGGACATCACGCTGATGCCTGCCATGCTTCGCTACCTGAACGGAAACACGAACACCGTCGGCAACCCTAACGAGAACTATGCCCGTGAGCTGCAGGAGCTGTTCACGATCGGCAAGGGGGCCGAAGTCGGTCCGGGAGATTACACGAACTACACCGAGCAGGACGTTCGCGAAGCTGCCCGCGTTCTCACGGGCTGGCGGGACGCACGGCTCACCGGTGAGACGACGTTCAACTTCCGTCAGCACGATACTGGGGACAAACGGTTCTCCGGAGCTTACGGAAACCGGACGATTGCAGGCCGTTCCGGCGCCGATGCGGGAACGGCGGAGCTGAACGACCTCGTCGACATGATCTTCGACCAGGACGAGACGTCACGCTACGTGATCAGGCGCCTGTATCGCTGGTTCGTAAACTCCGATATCGATGACGATATCGAACGTGAGGTGATACGTCCGCTCGCACTGACGTTCCGTCAGAACGGCTTCGTCGTCGGACCGATTCTACGGACGCTGTTCGCGAGCACGCACTTCCACGACGATGCCATGCATGGCTGTGCGCTCAAGAGTCCTGCCGATTTCATCATCGGCCTCCTGAGATCTATCGGATCCTACGCATTGCCGACGGATGCACTCCAGCGGTACCAGTTCTGCAACAACATCGTCACGGCGCTCGCCGCACAGCAGATGGATCCGGGCAGCCCGCCGAACGTCGCCGGGTGGCCGGCCTACTATCAGGTGCCGGACTACTACCGCATATGGCTGAATACGGCGACGCTTCCGCTCCGCAATGGATACACCGATCAACTCATCATCGGCAGAAGGGGCGGGCTGGGGCTGTTCGACAGCATCGCCTATGTCAGGTCCATTCCCGATGCGAACGATCCATACCTTCTCGTCGATGAAGTCAACATGCGGCTGTTCGCCGTCGAGTTTACGGACGAACGTCGTACGGCACTCGTCAAGGACGTGCTGCAGAACGGTGCCCCGGACTATGAGTGGACGACGGAATGGGAGGGCTTCCTTGCCGATCCCGACAATGCGATGATGCGCAGCAGGATGAAGACGAAGCTCGACGGCCTGTTCCGCTATCTCTTCCGTATGGCCGAATTCCAGTTGCTCTGATGTACTACAAGGAAACGAACATGAATCGCAGAACCTTCCTTGCACGTTCCACCGGAGCGATGGCGCTTCCGATGCTGCTCAACGGCCTGCCGGTCAAGGCCTTCGATGGACCGGTCCTGCATCGGTTACTGAACGGCGGTGAGGAAACGGACCACGTCCTCGTGCTCGTACAGCTCATCGGCGGCAACGACGGACTGAATACCGTGCTTCCGCTGGATCAATATGATGCGTACACGAGACTGCGTTCCAACATCGCCATTCCCGAATCGGCGGCACTCAAGCTTACCGATACGACGGCTCTTCATCCCGTGATGACGGGACTGCGGGACCTTTTCCAGGAGAAGAAGGTCGCCCTCGTCCAGGGAGTGGGATATCCCAATCCGAATCTCTCGCACTTCCGTTCGACGGACATCTGGATGTCGGGCAGCGACGCCGACAAGGTCGTCGCCAACGGCTGGCTCGGCCGGTATCTCGGTGGATCCTATCCCGACTATCCTGCAGGCTATCCGAATGCGTCGACGCCGGATCCCCTGGCCATCCAGATATCGGCAGTCGTGTCGCTGGCACTGACCGGACTCAACCAGCAGTCCATGGGCATCGCGCTGCAGGATCCGCAGACATTCTACCAGCTCGTGAGCGGTACCGAGGCGCCGGGCAGTGATCTCCCCTCCGAGCCGTATGCACGCACGAACGTGGAATACGTACGCCAGGTACAATCCCAGTCCATGGCCTACTCCACCGTCATCAAGGCCGCTGCGGACAAGGCGCAGAACAAGGTCGAATATCCGTCGCAGAATCAGCTCGCGAGCCAGTTGCAGATCGTCGCACGCATGATCGCCGGAGGGTTGAAGACGCGTGTGTACGTGGTGACGCTCGGCGGCTTCGATACCCATGCCGCACAGGTGGTGGATGGAGCGACGACCACGGGCACGCATGCGACGCTGCTTACCACCGTCTCCGACGCCATGACGGCATTCCAGCGCGACATCGAAGCGCTCGGTGTCCAGGATCGTGTCGTGTCGATGACCTTCAGTGAATTCGGCCGCCGCGTGGCATCCAACCTCAGTCTCGGAACGGATCACGGAACGGCGGCACCGATGTTCGTCGTGGGCGCGCCGGTGCAGGACGGTATCGTCGGTGTCAATCCGGATCTCGGCGATCTCGACAACGACAATCTCAAGATGCAGATCGACTTCCGGCAGGTCTACGCCTCCGTACTGGAGCAATGGTTCGGCGCCGATCCTGCTGCGGTGCGGTCCATTCTCTTCCACGATTTCGCGACGGTGCCCATCATCCGCCGCATGCCGACGTCCGTCGACGACGTATCGTCATCCGCCTTCGGTATCAATGCCATCGCCCCCAATCCCGTCCGTGGCACGGCGAACATCCGCTATCTCGTCAACGAGGCGATGGACATGCATCTCGCCGTCTACGACAATCTCGGCTTCCACGTGGCAACGCTCGTGAAGGGATATGTGGCGCCGGGATCGTACACCGTTCCTTTCCATGCTGAGGGTCTTCCCTCGGGCAGCTATCTCGTCCGGATGGGCTATGGTGACAGATACAGGACATGGCCGCTCGTCGTCGTGAAGTGACGGCATCGGTCATGGAACGGAAGTCCGGCCAGGGAAGACGATCTGCCGGGCCGTGAACGCCGATCGATGTTCCGGATCGGGCATCGCCGTCCCACGTGCGTGTGCAAGCGGGATGGATCGTCATGCATCCATAACGTCGGTCGGCCTCATGCCGTTTCCACCAGCTTTCTGAGCAGTTCGAGCGAATTGACCCAGGCCCCCTTGCTGATCTCGAAATTATCGCGCTTCTCCACTTCCGACATCAGCAGCTCATGATAGCCACGTTCGCTGAGAGCCAGCAGCGTCTTTCCGTTGCGTTGGGATAACTGGAAGCTCACGATGACCGAGTTGCCCTGCCCGGGTACCGTATCGGCCTCGAACGGCGCGTATCGGAACGAGAATCGTGAGGGGCGCCTGGCCTCCTCGACGATACCGTGGTAGACGCCGTGTTCATCCCAGCGGAAGCGGATCCTGCCGCCGGGCTGCGGGTCGATATCGGCTCCGCCGAAGGCGTACCACGCCGTCACGTCTTCCGGCGTCGTGATCATCGTCCATATCCGCTCCGCCGGTGCCGGGAGCAGGACTTCCAGTTCTATGGTGTTGTCGGTCATGAGGTGGTCTCCGGTTGTAGCGTCCGTAGGGATCGTAGTCCGTACCTCATAGGGTACGGATGTGGTGTGGATCGGATTGTGGTCGATAAGGATGCTTTTTCCGTTGATAGGTTACCGGAAATCATTGACGAACCGTTCCGCATCGTCCGGGAACCGGTCCGTCCTCCATGTCCGGAAGCATGATGACGGCAGGTGGCGATGTCGAGTGTCGTACTCGTGCGGTAGGGTTATCGTGTCGAGGATAATAACTTCGCAGGCTTGGAAACAGTTTAGAGCCGGTATATCCATTCCGTTCGGTAGTTCATGACACGTCGTTCCGTCATCGTATCGATTGTTCTTCTCACAGCCTTCATCCTCGCCGATAGCGTCGGTCTCGGGCAGGAACGGAAGGATCCTTCGCGTCATCGCCTGCTCTGGCGGATCACCGGACCGGGCGCGGTCGGCACCTCGTATCTCTTCGGTACCATGCACGTGCGTGACGAACGGGCCTTCGCCTTCGGCGATTCCGTGCTTCCCGCCCTGCGCAGGTGCAGTGCCTTCGCGATGGAAGTGGATATGGATTCAGTGCAGAACGCTATGATGGAGGGGCAGTTCGAGGGCACAGATGACAGTTCGGCTACCAGCGTGAAGGAGAGAATACGCGCGTGGGCACGCGATGCCATTCTGATGACACCGCAGGACAAACGTATCGAGACGGTCTTCGATAACATCACGATCGGCCGGAAGCCGATGCCGTTGCATCGTGATGACTATCTCCTGCATCTGGATCTCTATCTGGAGCGAATGGCGAAGGCGGAAGGGAAAGCGTGCCACGGTCTGGAGAACGTTGCTACCGTGCGTTCCTACCTGTCGGTCCTGTTTGAAGGCCCAAGCGCGGACTCTACGTTTACCGTCACGAACAATAGGGAAATGGCGGATCGGCAACTGCGCACGCTGGCACTGTACGAGCAAGGTGATGTCGAAGGACTGTATGTCAACATGGGGATCGCTACATCCTCTGCATATATGGACGCCATCATCCATCGGCGCAACGAAGGAATGATCGGTCGCATTACCGGACTGTTGAAGGAGGAATCGACGTTCATCGCAGTCGGGGCCGCGCATCTGTGGGGGGAACGGGGACTCGTTGCACTGCTTCGCAAACGGGGATTCACGGTCGAGCCGGTTGTGCAGACGTTCCAGGATTCCCTACCACCAAGAAATCCTCCGTTCATGCCATATGGGACGCACGTCTTCAGGACGACGGACTCCATTCTCTCCTTCATATCGCCGATTCCATTGCAACAGGCGCCGGCGCTGGTCAGGGAGGCCACACTTTCCCAATTGCCGATGGACGGTGAGATGTTCGTCGGTGCAGATGCAGCCAGACAGGAATCCGTATCGATCATACACCTTACTGGCCTGATGCATCAGGCGAACAGCGACAATACGAGCATGTTCGGCGACATCGTCGAAGGACTATCGACCGATGTCGATACTGTACTATCCGCCCAAGAGAGGATCATCGCTGGCAAGGGCGTATTTCTTGTCAATGCCATCAGGAAGAAGATCCAGTTGACGATGCTGGTCGTCAAGACCGAGTCCACGATGTCCCTCATCATTCTCACGCAACGGGACAGGGATACATCCCTGCTGGACTATATCGAGCAATCGTTGACGATAGGCGAATCGATGCGGATCGATGAAACCTGGGAGGTATACACTGACGATACCCTCGGATTCTCGGTCGACATGCCGAAGGCGGCCGTCACTCGGGAATCGAAGGATTCCGAGGCGAACATCCGCAAGCTATGGCAGCGAATGTATACGGAAGGCAGCGGTGCAAGTACTCTCATGGTCCAGATCATGGATCTCATGCCGGGCTACGTCTGGTCGAACGAACCGTTCAGGACCATTCCTGACATCATGGCTACGGCCATGGGTGCGGAGGTCACGGATACGGTGTATGACGAGCTGCAAGGCTATCCACATTGCATGGCGACATTGACCAAGAAAGGAGAGGTGGCCTGCATTCTCCACCTCGTCGTTCGGGATGGAAGGATGTATCTATTGCTCGGTAACTGGATGGCCGAACATGGGAAGGCATCGGTCGACCGGTTCGTCGCATCGTTCAAACTCCGTCCATTTCGGCGAGTTCAACACTGGCCGATCACGGCATGCATGGATTCGACCTTGATGCTTCCGTTGCCGACGCATACGTCGGGTCCGGAGGCCGAGCATCGTGAAGTTATTGGCCGAACGATCGGTATATATCGTCAGGACACCATTTCGAACGTCATGTGGTTCGTCGGACGGGTGATACTTCCGGAGTATCAGACGTTCGATGGATCCACCGATGCAGCGATGGATACGATCCTTGCAAGAGCCGGTCTGATCGATTCGATGACGGTGGTCGACACGACGATCGTGGACGGTGTCGTTCGTATTCGGGAAATACACAGGCGCCTGGATCGGGGATTCGGCATGTCCGTGCAGAGGACGTTCTTCTGCGGAACGGAGCTGTACGTGCTGTCGTCGCTGATCACCATGCCAACGTACCGCGATAGGCGACTCTGGTCGGCCCCGTTCGACGAAATGACATGTCGGTGCTCGATCGATACCACCACGCGATTCACATCGATGGCCGATCGATTATTCGCCGACGTAGTGTCGGATGACAGCATTCGCAAGGATCGTGCGATGGAATACCTGCGGATGTCGAGAATGAATCCATCCGACTACGATATCTACATGGCACGGTATCGGTCGTGGATGAAGGATCGGAGGGATTCATATGTCGATGCGAAGGACTATGTACTCACCGATCTCTTTCGTCATGATGACGTTCGTACGAGAAGACTGCTACTCGCACTGGCCGATAGTACGAACGACGCACAGACGCGGGCCGATATTCACAATGATGTCATCTCGTATCGTGATATCGCGTCAACCGAACTGCTCGATTCGTTGGTCGGCAGCGGCACGGTACCGGATACGACGTGGTCGCTCGACCTCTTCAGGTGGATGCTGATGGATTCCATCTTGATCGACCCGCTCGCCAGGGTTGCGGATCGATACTATCTGCGGCCGAAACTCCGGGATCTGTATCTCATGACGAAGGGAATTCAGTATGAGACGGAGAGGGTGTTACCCGACAGGGACAAGGCGTGTATCAACAAGGTCGAACGTATTCTGACGACGGTCATGCAGGAAATGGACAAACCGCCTGTCATGACGTCGATGCGGGAGATGCGCCGACAGTACAGCACAATGGTCAACAGTCTTTCTCTTCTTTGGTATCATCGTCATGATAAGAAGGTCATTGGGCTCATGAGATCGTTGATCATGAACCCGCATCAGGATGTGGGACTGGAAGCGATACGGAATCTCGCGACGGCAGGACAACGCCTCGACACACGCAGCATCCGGCGGTTCTTCGCCGATGCCGGTAGAAGGATGTCCATGCTGCGTTTGTGCGACAGTACCCGCAGCATATCCGCCGTTCCGAAATCGGTCCTTACCGATACATCATTGATGGAAGCGCTCATCGTCGAGGAAGTGCAGCGTGTATCGCAAGAGCCATACGGTGAAGATACCTACGATGAGACGGTGCCACTTTTCGGCGAGAAAGGCTACCGCCAGCCATCATCCATCGTCGTCAAGGACTATCAGGAAGAGAATCCGGACTATCGTGGCCGCTGGATACTCGTGAAGTTCAGAACGAATCTGCCGTACGGACCCGACGTCTGGTACGCTGGTATCGCCGGTCCGTTCTTTCCGGATATGCGCGGCCATATCGGAAAACTGTCGTTCGTGACGAAGTACGATGTATTCGACGACTACGATGCCGACGAACATGCCAGACTGCTGATGGAATGGAAGGTGGAACAGGACTCGTATGAGTATGAAGATGCCGCCGATGAGTGACACCACGTTGTAACCGCCCCGCCATCCTGCGTGTCCGAGGGAATGAACATCCATCCTTCACCTCGGAGGTCGTCATGGGCGCACGTTCTCACTACGCTGCCGGACGCTGGCATGCGAACGATCGTCTTGCGGGCAGGGCATATTCGATGACACTCGGTCTGGTGGGTACTGCCGCCATCGTCGTCTACACTGCCGCGATGCTGTTCCACGAAGAGATCGTCGGAGTCATCGTACCGATGCTGCCGAGTACGATCGATGCACGGACCTACTACATCTCCCTGCCGATGCCACCCGATCCGGTTGCGAGTGCAGGAGCACGGACTGCAGAATCCATCCCGGCGAAGACGACGAACGGTAGTCGCCCGGTACCTGTCGCTGATCCGGACGTGACGATCACGAAGACCCTGATTCCGCCCAGGACACCCGGAACCATCATCGACAACGGCAGTAGCTCCACAGTGGGAAATGGAAACGGCAGTGGTAACGGTAACGGAGCCGGTAATGGTACCGGAAATGGTGGCGGTGGCGGAACGACGCAGACCGTGACGCCGACGATCCCCGACGATGGAGAAATATCGTTCGCGGAGGAAGAGCCGGTCTTCGACTATGATGTTCTGAGACGGTCCGTGGTCTATCCGGAAATGGCACGCAGGAATGGTGTCGAAGGAACGGTCGTCGTCAAGGTCTATGTCGACGAACAGGGACATGTGCGAGACGTCAGGGTCCATCAATCGGACCATGCGCTGCTCAACGACGCCGCCCTGCGGGGAGTTCGGGGCATCACGTTCAAGCCCGGGCGTCAGAACGGTCAGGCCGTCGGGTGCTGGCTCTACATTCCGGTACGATTCACGTTGTGATCGTTCGGGCGGTCCCTCATGTCGCTGCATATCACGAACGGATAGCGATGCGGTATCGTATGGTGTCTCGAATGCCGTTCCATGCGGAAGTGAATGCGGTGGTTCATCCTGCGCGACCGACAGTCGAAACCGGAATGCCGGTAGATTGTCGTTCATGATGTGCAACCCGGCGGTGCCGTCATGCGTATCTCGCCGTTTTCCTGCGCCGACTACCGGCGAAAAACCCGGAATAGTTTCCATCGCGGAACGGACATCGTCCCGTCCGGAATAGGATAGACTACCAGTAGATTGCGCGCTGAATGCGCGGAGTGGAGAATGCGTCGTCTCGTACTTGCTGTTACATTTCTCGTCTGTGCCGTCGGGATGTCCGGACAGGTCCGTCCGGACTGGGCCCTGGGCACACCATTGCCGGAAGCGCTGTCAGGACATGGTGCCGTCATGGTCCATACCGGCGACGTCCTCGTCGTAGGTGGTCTGCGTGCCGATGGTTCGACGAGCGATCGCTCATACGTCATCGATGGCAGGACGGGTGCCGTACGGCTCACGGCCAACACGATGGCGACGTCCCGCTGCCTTGCTGCCGTCCTGGAACTGCGTCGTCCGGACGGCAGTAGCGAAGTCTACGCCATCGGCGGATATACGGGTGGCGGCGGATCGTATTCGAGTACGGCGACGATCGAACGTTGTACCTACATTCCGGCCATCGATCAATGGCGCTGGTCCGCGGTCGGCTCGCTTCCCGTGGCCCTTGCGGAGCCCCGCGCCGTATTCAACGGCGGTGATCACATCATCGTCTGCGGCGGCCGCGTACAGACCGCTGCCGCACTCGGTACGGGTACGGTCTCCGCCACCACCGCACGGATACACAGGCAGACGGGGGCGGTCGACAGATTGTCGGATATGAGCGTCGCGCGCGTCGGTCACGCACTGATGCGTCAGATCAACGCCGTCGGAGCCCTCGAAGTCATCGTCGCCGGAGGCGAGGCGTCCGGCGTGCCCACGACGGAGCTTCTTGCCGGAACGTCATGGGATGGACGGGCCAACCCGCCGCGCGAATTGCGCTCGTATGCCGTCGCGATGGGCGATCCTGCCGGTATCGCGCGCATGAGTGGCGGACGGAATGCGACGACGACACTGTCGACGGCGGAGTGGTACGACGTGAAGAGTGGATGGCGCGGTATGCCGCGTCCCCTCGTCGCGCGCAGTCATGCCGCCTCCACCCTCATCGCCGGTCCCCGCGATACGGCCATGGCCTATCTCGTCGCCGGTGGCCGCGCATCGGATCCCGTATCCGATGTCGAAGTCTTCACATTACCTACGAGCTCCGATCCTGCGGGATTCTGGGAGGCCATCGCCTCGACGCCGTTGCGTGTGGATGCGACGGGCCTCGCCATCACCGACAACAATCTGCCCGTCGTAGTCGCGGGCCGTGAACGTACGGCGCCGACGAAGGCGACGATGTGGCTGCGTCCGGTGAGATGGACCGCACCCGCCTATGATCCTACGGAAGTGGGCGCGCGGAGCGACAGCGTCCTGATCGTTCTGGAAAACACATGGCTCCTTCCCCTCACGGTGACGATCAGACAGGAACAGGGCAGTGCCGAGTTCCTCGTGACGGCCGATACGGCCGCCCTCGTACTGCCGGCGGGATCGAAGAGAATCATCACATCATGGTTCCGTCCGTCGGTTCCCGGCCAGCGCGCATCGGCCATCGTCATCGACTATGGTCCGATCCAGGATACGATACCCTTGCGAGGTACCGGGCTTTCGTCGACGGTTCGCGTACTCGCCGCATCGATCGATGCGGGTGACGTCGCCGTAGGAACGTCGGATACCGTATGTGCCGATGTGCTCGTCAACGACGGTTCCGATACGTTGCGTCTCGACTCTCTCGTCATGACGCCTCCCGACCGGTTCACGGTGCTGTCGCCGAAAGGTGTCGTACGTGTAGCTCCGGGCGATACGCTTCATGCCTGTATCGTCTTCGCACCCCAGGTCCGTGGTGCCGAAGGTGCCACGCTCGAATGTCATTATGGAGCCCGGCATATTCCCGTGGCGACGGTCGGCAAGGGTATCCGTACGTATGCCATCGCGACCGGCTCGACGACGTGCGATACGGTGATGGCGACGCGGGGTACGGATGTGCCGACGTTCGTGACCATACGTAATCCGGGAGACGGACCCATCGTCGTGAATGCTGTGAACGTCATCGCAGCGCGACAGGATCTGTTCTCCGTCGGTACGTCACAACCCATTCCCTTCACGCTCGCTCCCGGAGCGACGGTCGTCGTCGACATCATCCTGCACGTCCAGCGTGAAGCCAGGGAGCAGGCTGTCGTGCGCTTCGTCTCCAACAGCGATACGGCAGTCGAAGCTCCGGTCTGCATCGTGATCCGTTCCCGTACCATCCAGGCATCGCGCGACAGCATCGAGATCGGTCCGCTTTGTGCGGGCGACAGCGTCGATATCTCCGTGGATCTGACGAATGCAGGTGCATTCGATGTCATCCGCATCGACAGCGTCATCGTGACGGGCGATCCTGCCATCACGATCGATCCGGTCAACGGCGTCGAATTGCAGCCGCGTTCGTCGCTGCCCATCGTATGTACCCTGCGATCATCGGTATCGGGCGACGTGCGCGGGACGATTTCCGCGCGTGGGCCGTTCGGTTCCATCGACATACCTGTCCATGCTCTCGTACGTCCGTCGATCGGCGCGGCCATCGCCGATCGTTCGACGAGCGTCGGACTCGTCGACACGGTGAGCATCACGTTCGCCGATCCGGCGATGAGAGAAGCCCGATTCCGCATCGAACTGCCGTACCGGGCACTGGATGCACGCCGTGTCGTCGGCCGTTCCGCCGACGACGGAATCGACGAAGCCGCATCGTCACTCGTTCATGAAGGTAACGGAACGTACAGTCTTCGTGCGGCATGGACGAAGGACGCTTCCGTCGAACGATCCCTCGGTATCGAGGTGGAGGTCCTCCGTAGCGACCTGTCCGCAGCGACGGTCCATGCATTGTCCGATCCGCTCATCGATGTCTGTCTCGACGTGAACGAAGCGACGGTGTTCATCGCCGGTGCATGCGGCCCGGATGCCGGTGTCGTTGCCGGACGACAGACGCTCGTGGCGCGATATGCCGGAGCGGGCCGTGACGAAATCGACATCGTCGTCGACGATGTCCTGAACGCCCCTGCCCATGTCGAGCTCTATGACATCCGCGGCATCCTTCTGCATTCACTTCCTCTTCCGTCGTCTCCCGCCGGTGCTGCCGCTTCCATGCCGGCCGCCGGTATTCCCGACGGTGTCTGCGTCGTGCGGCTTCGCCGTACCGATGCGGGCGACGTCGTAACCCTCCTGCACGTTCTTCGGTGAGATCATTGATGAAGCAATCTCTTCTTGTTGTAATGCTGTGTTGCGTCGTTCCATTGCAGGCGCAGTTCCACGACCTGGAAATCGGTGTGATGGGAGCTGCCACGCTGAACATGCATCGCGGATCGTTCTCCACGTCGAGCGGCCTTGACGAATGCGGGACGTTCAGCGATGCACTGACACCAGGTCTGATGATCGGTAACGACGTCCTTGCCCGTATCGGCGATCGATGGGGATTGTCGGGACGACTGTTCTACTATCGTGCCGATGGTTCCTTCACGTCGCCGACGGGAACGACGCCGCGTGTACGGCTCGCCGACGGAACGCTCGTACCGCTGGTATCCGAATACGCCCTGACGACGGATCTCGACTACATCGGACTCGAAGCGCTCGGCAAGTACTTCGTCGTGCCCGATGTCTACGTCGCTGCCGGACCGCAGGTGGGCTATGCGATGCGAACGGCGTTCGAGCAGCGCGAAGACATTCTCTCGCCCTCCAATCTGAAGTTCTCCAACGGATCGTCGTCCCGCGTCATCCTGGCCGGATCGTTCGAACGGACGTCGGTAGACGTCAACCGCCAGCTTCGTCTCGGCATCACGGCAGCCGTGGGTATGGACCTGACCCTATCGGGCAACTGGCGCCTGCATCCCGAAGTAGGCTTCACGTATGGTCTGACGAACGTCCTCTCGACCTTCGACTGGAAGGTCCATACCATCCGCGCAGGAGTGACGCTCGGCTATGTACTGAACGCGCCTGCAGCGGTGATCGTCACCGAAGCCGCACCTCCACCTCCGCCTCCACCGCCCGTTCCTTCCATGCCCGCCAACCTCGCGTTGAACATCGAAGGTGCATCGTCGATCACGATCACGGAAACGCGTCGCAGCGATCTGTTCCCGCTGTTGCCCTACGTCTTCTTCGATCATGCGAGTTCCGTCATTCCTGCGCGATATCGTGACCGGAAGGGAGAAACGGAATCGTTCGATCCGCTGACGGCAGCGGACAGTGGCCTCGCATCCTATCACGACATGCTCAACATCGTCGGTCAACGGTTGCGCGAGCGGCCGAGTGCACGGATCACGTTGACGGGACACCGGGAACCCGCCGACGGCGAAGCATCGTCTTCGCTCTCGATGGAACGTGCCGTCGCTGTACGTGACTATCTCCAGCGCATATGGAATATCGAACCGTCGCGCATGGACGTCGCAGCGCGTGAACTGCCCTCCGTCGTCTCCAACCGGAACACCGACGACGGTCGTGCCGAGAACCGACGCGTGGAAATCACGACGAACGATCCGGCCATCGTAGCTCCCATACAACGCCGGACCATCCGCCGCGAAACAGACCCCGACATCGTCCGGTTGATTCCTCTCACGCAGCCCGTTTCGGCATTCACGGATGCCGCCACGATCCGCATCATGGCACCGAACGGACGTGTGCTCATGGACAAGCCGTACCACGTAGCATCGCAGGAAACCGTCGCATGGACGCTGAACGCCGACGACATCGCTTCCGTGCTGGGAACAGCCCAACGCGTCGACCTCGTCGCAGAACTCACGGCGACGGAGAACGATGGAACGTCGCGCAAGGCCACACGAACGATCCCCGTACGCTCGATGATCCGCTCGGCCCGATACGACGATGAAATCGTCAACGACTCCACCGTGGAACGCTTCAGTCTCATCTTCTTCGACTACGACACGCCGACCATCAGCACGTTCAACACGACGGTGATGGACCTCATCCGGGCCCGCTGCCGTACGACGTCGACGGTGCGTATCACCGGTCTCACGGACCGTACCGGTAATCCGACGTACAACGAAGACCTGTCCCGTCGCCGTGCGGCTTCGGTCGCCGACGCAATCAAGGCACGGATCATTCCGAATGCCATCGAGTCCCGGGGGCTCGGACCCAATCTTCTTTTCGACAACGATCTGCCCGAAGGCCGGTTCTACAATCGTACCGTGCTGGTCGAAGTCGTGACACCACTCGACAGATGAGGACGGAATCCATGAACCATCTCGTCCGCTCTGTTCTCATCGTTTCTCTCGTCGCACTCGCCGGCATCCAGGCCTCTGCGCAGTCGAGCCTGTCGATCGTCGATGCACTGCCGCCGTATCTCCTGTCGTGCCGATTCACCAATAACGGTCACTTCTCGATCTCGACGAAGTACACGGGTACGCCGACGACGATCATCTATCGTGAGGACGGTACGGGGAATCGTCCGGTGAACTATACGTCGCACGTCCACCTCTACGTCGACGGTGTGGTCTATCAGATGGCCTACGAAGAAGACACGACGACGCGTACCGCACCACCACCGCATCCTCTCGCCGTGAAGCGGATGTATCCCGATACCGTTGCCGGCCGTCCGCGCATCAACGTCGACGTCCAGGCGCTGACCGTCGCCGAGAAGGACACGATCAGGGCCACACTGACGATGGAGCCCGTGCTCCGCTCGGGTGGTGCCTTCATCAGATTCACGATCACCGTCGACAACCGTGGTACGCGTCCGCACGATATCGGTGCGCTGCTGCTGGTGGACACGAAGATCGGGGCCAACGACCGTGCTCCCATCGCGACGGCCTATGGCTACTCGGGGGTGGAAACGAAGTACGAACGGAAGGTGGCTCCTGGTCTTCCCGCGTTCTGGCTCGCACTGGAGGGTACGCCGACGGCACCGGGACTCGTCGCACGCGGTAACCTGCGCGGTACGGAGCTGATCGAACCCGATGAGATCATCTTCGGTAACTGGACGGACGACCCGACGCGCGGCATACCCGGATTGTATCGAACGTTATGGAAGGGACGTCCGATCTCGCCGGCAGGATATACCGACAGCGCCATCCTGCTGTTGTGGGATTCGGAGGACCAGCCTGCGGGGCTTCGCCGTATCGTGGCTGCGACGGAAATCGGTATCGCCGATTCACTCAGCGTGCTCACGGGTGGTGGAAGCGGAGGCGGTAATCCCGGCGGTGATGGCGGCCTGGCATTGGCGGGGCAAGGCGGATGTCTCGAAGTGGAGGCGATCACCGAGCGTCCGTGCGGCGACCCGTCATGGAGCGTCTATGCACCCGATACCGTCCAGACGATCTATCTGGTCACGAACCTCGATACGGTGCGTGCGGCATCGGTTCGCCTCGTCGTCGGTGCACAGCCACGTGGTGTCCAGGCCATCGATACCGATGTATCCGTCATCCAGGACCCGCTCGCGGCCAGAGCGACGGGTGTGGGTCTTCTTTCCTTCGCTGTCGCGCCGCGTCTCGCCGACCACACGTACGAGATTCCCGTTACCGTCGTCCGCAACGGTGCGGATACCGTACTGAAGGACTCCGTCTGCATCATCGTACCTGGTGTGGCGGCCCGCATCAAGGCGAGAGACCATCTCACCGTGCCTGTCTGCCCCGGTGAGACGGATACCGTGGACGTCACCGTCGACCTCGATGGTCCCCGCTGTCGTCAGGTCGTCGGTGCCACGATCATCGATACCCCATCGCCGACGCTCGCACAGGTTCTTCAGCCCTTGCCGATGCTCGCAGCGAACGGAAGCGGCAGGATCCGCGTGGCCGTATCGCCTGCGACGGAAGGTCAGCAGCAGGTACGCATCGCAGTACACGTACGTGATGAAGAAGTGCTCGCCCCGGGAGATACGACGTGGGTGGAACTGCGCGATACGCTGACGCTGACGATCGTCGGACGTCCGGCGGAGTTCGCTTTCGTACCGGCCATCGACAGTATCGATCTCGGTGACGTATGTATCGGCGATTCGGTCGACGACGACCTGATCGTCCAGAATCTTGGTGGATGCGATGTAGAACTGACGGCCGCTCTATGGATCGACGATGCGGGCGGGACGTTCAAGGCCATCCCCGATTCGATCGTGGCGCGCAGGATCGGCCGCGCATCGCGCAACGAACTACCCCTCGTGGCATTCGGTCGTCGTCCGGGTGTCGCCGTCGGCAAGCTACGCATCACGAGTCCGGCCCGGCCGCAACAGCGTGACGTGACCGTTCGCGTCAACGTCGTACGTCCAGCCTATACCATCGCCGTCGATACCGTCGAGTTCGATACCGTATGCCCCAATGAGCGCACTGTGCGGATGCTCGGCATCTACAATCCCACGCCATGTTCCGTATCGATCGATTCCGTGACGGTAACGGATCCGGGTGGACGTATCCGTATGACGTCGAGCGATGGCTTCACGATCTCGGCGCGGGGCAGGGTGACGATTCCCGTCGTCGTCGAAGCTGTCCAGGCCTCGGATATCGTCGTGCCTCTCACCATCCACTCCGTCGAGGCGGGCGACCAGCAACGTACGGTGCATGTCGTGGTCCGAACACGGCAGCTCGCACCGTCCACGCCGTCGCTGGAGCTCGGTGATGTACGGAAGGGAACGACGGTCGTTGATACCGTCGAAGTAACGAACGTCGGCGATGCGCCGATGACGGTCACCTCGTTGCGTCTTGCCGGAACATCAGCGGCGGATTATGCCGCCGTACCTGCCGATGGAAGGGCCTTCCCCTTCGTCCTCCAGCCGTCGGAGCGATTCGACGTGCGCGTGACCTTCACGCCGAGCGATATCGAGACGAGGCGTGCGACGTTGATCGTGGCTACGACTGCCGCTCCGTGTGCAGTTCTGCAGCCCATCGTCCTTACCGGACGCGGGGTGGTGCCGATCATGGACATCGCCACCTCGCGTATCGGTGCCGGTGCAGTTTGTATCGGTACAGCCGTCGATACGACGATCACCATACGCAATGCCGGAAACTCGACGTTGCGGCTGACGTCCATCACGATACCCGTGAACGAAGCATCGTTGTCGACGACAGCGTCATTGCCCATCGCCATCGACTCCGGTATGAGCGTATCGTTGCCGCTGCAGATCGCACCGCGCGTTCTGGGCACGCGTACGCTGAACATCCATCTCGAACATGACGGTGAATGGCTGTCGCCCGTCGATACGACCATCGACGTTTCCCTTCGCGGAGTGCTGTGTGCCGATGTCTCCATCGATACGATCCGTGCCGACGTCGGTACCCGTATCGACATTCCGGTGCGGCTCCGACCGAGGTATGCTCTCGCTCCCGATTCCGTGACGTCGCTGCTCGTCGGTTCGGCGGCGCCATTGCATGTCCAGGTGCGTACGGACAGGGCCCAGGTCGATGTCTCGAACGCCGATGAAGGGCTTGCCGGTGCATCGGTGGCCGGCACGACCATCGTACCGGGACTCGTCGATATCGAACGTCTGGACGTCGTTCCCACGGCGATGGGCGATGTCGTCACGATCCTTCGCGCGGAGGTCCTGCTTGGTCCCCAACGGACGAGCCCCCTTCTGCCTGCGGTCGTGAGCATGGCCAACGGCGACGTCGAACTGCGTATCCTTCCCGGTCTGCTCCAGGCCGACCGGTGCGCTTTCGACAATCGAACGGTCGAGGAGCGGCCGATTCCGGCGGTGTGGAATGCAGGCAGTGGAATCGTCGTCTACCTGCCCGATGGCAGGAGTGGGGAGCTGCGCATGACGACGCTCGCCGGAGCCGTCGTCCATACGGTATCGTTGCCGCAGAGCGGCGGTGGTACGATGTCGCTGCCGATTCCCGACGGAGTGGCACACGGATGGTATGGCCTCGTCCTTACGACCGACGATGGCCAGATCGTACGTACGGCCATGCTGCTGCCGTAGCACGGCATGAGCGGACGGTCTTCCCCTATGTATGCCCGTAAATGAAGAACGCCGGTCCGAACGAACGGACCGGCGTCGGCATGTGATGTCTGATGGTGTGTCTGGCCTTACTGGGCCTTGGACTTCGTCGAGCGCTTCTGCGGTTCGTCCGACAGCTCGAAGAGCGGCGGTGCGCCGCGTTCCACGACGTCGCGCGTGATGATGCACTTGCGGACGTTGCGCTGATCGGGCAGGCCGTACATGATGGGATTCATCATCTCTTCCATCACACCGCGGAGTGCGCGGGCGCCCGTGCGGCGCAGTTTGGCGCGATGCACGAGTGCGATCAGCGCTTCGGCTTCGAATTCGAGCTGGACGCCTTCGAGCAGCAGCAGCTTCTGATACTGCTTCACGAGGGCATTGCGCGGATTCGTCAGGATGTCGAGCATGGCTTCGTCGCTCAAGGGATCGAGCGACGTGATGACGGGCAGGCGGCCGATGAATTCGGGGATGAAGCCGAACTTCATGAGGTCATCGGGTTCCACGAACTTCAGCAGTGCCGGAGTGTCTTCCGCGGCGGCTGCGAGGGTGGCCGTGAAGCCCATCGTCGACGTGCGCCTGCGACGGGAGATGATCTTCTCGAGTCCTTCGAAGGCTCCACCGCAGATGAACAGGATGTTGCGCGTGTTCACGTAGATCAGCGGCTGTTCCGGATGCTTGCGTCCGCCCTTCGGGGGGATGCCTGCCACCGTGCCTTCGAGAATCTTCAGGAGGCCCTGCTGGACGCCTTCGCCGGAGACATCGCGGGTGATACTGGCGGAGTCGCTCTTGCGCGTGATCTTGTCGATCTCATCCACGTAGACGATGCCGCGTTCGGCACGCTCGACGTTGTAGTCGGCATTCTGCAGCAGGTTCACGATGATGGATTCGACGTCGTCACCCACGTAACCGGCTTCGGTCAGCGTCGTGGCATCGGCGATGGCGAACGGAACGTCGAGGATGCGGGCGAGGGTCTGGGCGAGCAGCGTCTTGCCGGTACCTGTCGGCCCCAGCAGGAGGATGTTGCTCTTCTCGATCTCGACGTCGTCGAACGGGCTCACCATGTCCTCGGCCTGGATCCGCTTGTAGTGATTGTACACTGCAACGGAAAGGACTTCCTTGGACTTGTCCTGCCCGATCACGTAGGAGTCGAGCTGGCGCTTTATTTCCGATGGGCGCGGGAGTGACTTGAGATCCGTGCGCAGCGTCGTTGCCGGCTGATTCTTGCGTAGGATCTCGACGGAGTTCTGTACGCAGATGTCGCAGATATAGACGCCTTTACCTGCGATCAGGCTCGTGACTTCCCGTGAGCTGCGTCCGCAGAACGAACAATGCAGCTCCTCGGGTTGTCCAGTGTTATCGGTTGTCGACATTAATATCCCCCAGGAATCGACGTCAACTTACGCTGAAATTTCCGTTGTCGGACGCTCCAGCACCTTGTCGATGATTCCATAGTTCATGGCCTCTTCGGCCGACATGTAGTTGTCCCGGTCGGCATCCTTCTTGATCATCTCGTAGTCCTTGCCCGTATGCTTCGAGATCACGCCGTACAGCGTATCGCGAATGCGGAGCATTTCCTTCGTGTAGATCTCGATGTCGGCGGCCTGGCCTTGCGTACCGCCCAGGGGCTGGTGCATCATGATGCGCGAATTGGGCAGGGCGAAGCGCTTGCCGTGGGCGCCGGCGCAGAGCAGGACCTGGGCCATCGACGCGGCCATGCCGACGCAGATGGTCGAGACGTCCGGCTTGACGAACTGCATGGTATCGTAGATGGCCATGCCGGCCGATACGCTGCCACCGGGTGAGTTGATGTAGAGCGAGATGTCCTTGCCCGGATCCTCGCTCTGCAGGAAGAGCAACTGGGCGATCGTCAGGCTGGCCACATAGTCATCGATCGGCGTGCCGATGAAGATGATACGTTCCTTGAGGAGACGCGAATAGATGTCGTAGGCACGTTCGCCACGGCTTGTCTGCTCCACGACCATCGGGACGAGCTGGTTATGCATGTGTCCTCAGCAACAGGTTCATTAGACAAGTGATTGTTCCGAGTCCACGTTGACGTCGTTGATGATCGCATAGTCTACCAGCGTGTGCAGCGCCTTCTCGGCGAGAAGTTGGTCGCCGACGCCGCGGTTCTGGCGCATGAGCATGCGCATCTGGTCCTCCGGCATGCCGTACTTGACGGCGGCCGAGGCGATATCCTCGTCGGTTATCTGCAGGGATTCGGCGTCGATGATCTTGTTACGGATGATTTCCCACCGTACGATACGCTCGGCCGTGGGCTTGAGCTGCGGCTCCAGGTCGTGCGCCGTGAGCTGTTCGAGGCCGGGTGCACCTTCATTCCTCTTCTTGAAATCGTCGAAGAGCTGATGGATGACGCCATGGACGAGGGAGCCGGGAATCTCGAAGCTGTGGGCCTGGACGAGCTGGTCGACGATCTGGTTCTCCACTTGGTCGCGGGCAGCGTCCTCGTAGTAGTGCTGGAGCTGGTGCTCGATGTCGTGGCGCACTTCCTCCGTCGTGGTGAAGCGTCCACCCGTGACCTGCTCGGCGAATTCGTTGGTGAATTCGGCGGGCACGACCTTCTGGATGTCGGTGACGGTCACACGGAAGCTCGGAGGCGTCTGGTTTTCGTCGGACGTCTCGGCAACGTAGGAGAAGTTGTCGCCCACCTTGAGGTTCATGAGCGAGTTGCGCAGATGCATGTCCAGGTTCTCGTCGTCGAGGAAGACACGTTCTTCGCGGGCTTCCTTGCCGAGGAGCGGCGTGGACGTTTCGCGGTCGAGTTCGTGCATGGTGATCGTGGCTACGTACATGTAGTCCGTGATCTGCTCCGCAGGCTCGAAGCTGGCGGCGCGGAGTGCGATGCGGGCGATCTCCTCATCGACATCGGCATCGGTGACGGCCTTGACAGGACGATTGACGACGAGGCCGCGATAGTTGCCGAGTTCGAATTCGGGGAGAACTTCGAAGCGGATCGTGAAGGTCACGTTGCCCTGTTCCTTCTGGATATCCGTAAGGGCGGGCTGACCGACGACGTTGATCTTCTCGGCGGCGACGAAGGAGCGGAATTCGGCATCGGCAATCGAGTCGAGTGCTTCGTTCTCGATGCCGCGGCCGAACTGCTGTTTGATGATGTTGAGGGGGACCTTGCCCTTGCGGAATCCCTTGACGGCGATGCCGGCCTGGGCCTGGACGTAGGCTTGATCGTAATGTGGACGCAATTCAGCATCCGACAGCGTGATACGAACCTCCCGGCGACAACCGTCGAGGTCGATGAGATTGCGTTCCAACGAAAGACTCCCTGTAGAAATACACATCGTGCGGAAGGAGAGACTCGAACTCTCACGGTGTGAACCGCCAGATCCTAAGTCTGGTGCGTCTGCCAATTCCGCCACTTCCGCGAAGACAGCAAAGATACGGCGTTCTGTTCTAGCCCACCATAGCAAAAACGAGGCCGATCTTCGTGCAGAATCAGGCACATGGCCCCTATCGCAGGAGCGTACCGTTCGGGACGGAAGCGTCGGGAACGGCGAGCACGACAGCACCGTCTTCCCGGTGAAACCCGGTGACGAGCACCTCGCTCACGACAGGGCCGATCTGCTTGGGCGGAAAATTGGACACACAGACAACCTGTTTTCCGATAAGGGTTTCCGGAGAATAGAGGTCGGTGATCTGGGCGCTGGAGCGCCGTACGTCGCCTCCGCCGAGGTCCACCCATAGCTTGTAGGCCGGTTTCCGGGCCTCGGGAAAGGGTTCGACCTTGACGATGGTGCCGACCCGTATTTCGACCTTTTCGAAGTCCTGCCAGGTAATCATGGTGATCGGAGGTCATGAGTGTTGTTGCGGATAGCCATAAATTTACGCCATGCCTGATATCCTCATCGTCGGTGGCGGGCTCGCCGGTATCGCCGCCGCCGCCGAAGCGGCGCGCGAGGGATGGACCGTGACGCTGGTCGAAGGGCACCCCTACCTCGGCGGACGTGCCCGCTCCTTCATGGACCGCACCACGAACGAAGTCATCGACAACGGACAGCATGCCATGATGGGATGCTATCACGCCATGCTGGGTACGCTACGCATCCTGGGAACGGACCATCTGATCCACAGGCAGCCGGCACTGAAGGTGGCCTTCGCCGATGCTGCAGGCCGTACCGACATGCTCGATGCGTCGAAGGCTCCCGGCAAGTTCGGCGTGGCGCTCGGCATCTGGCGTCTGAAGCACCTGCCGCTGCGTTCCCGCATCGCGGCCCTGTGGTTCGCCGCACGCATGCAGTATGGCGGGATCCGCACCGACGGTATGACCTGCCTCGATCTCCTCCGTGCCGAAGGCCAGCCTTACGACGTCATCCATCGTCTCTGGGAACCCATCATCCTGGCCACGCTCAATGCTCCGATGGACAAGGCGGCGGCCAGCCTTCTTCTCACCGTCCTGCGCCGGGCCTTCTTCGGCGATGCCGAGAACTCCTGTCTCTACCTGCCGTCGGCAGGTCTCTCCGCCTTCGTCGAACCATTGGAAGATCTTCTCACCGCAGGCGGGGGACGGGTACTGACCAGCACGTCCGTCGAGGCCTGTACCACGTCGGACGGGCGCATCGCGGACGCCCTGTTGACGACGGGCGAAGTCATCGTGGTGGATCGCATCGTCTTCGCCGTGCCGGCACGGTCCCTTCACCGCATCACGGTCGACGGCAATACCTTTCCCCTGGGTTCCGTGCCCGAGCCCAGCCCCATCGTCAGCGTCTATCTGTGGTATGACCAGCAATGGCTGGAGCACGACTTCGTGGCGACGCTGGACACGACGATCCAGTGGGTGTTCAACAGGCGGCTGCTGACGAAGGCCGATCCGAACGTCGTGACGTCCTATCCCGGACACGTGGCCGTGACCGTCAGTGCCGGATCGGAGCTTGCAGGACGTTCGTCGGAAGAGATCGTGACGGTCTGCGACCAGGAGTTGCGCAGCCTGTTCCCGTCGGCCCGGAATGCCGTGTTGCTCCATGGCGTCGTTCTCAAGGAACGGATGGCGACCTTCCTGGCCACGCCTGAGGTCGAGCCATTGCGTCCGTCCGCCGCGCTACCGTGGCCGAATGCCGCATTGGCGGGGGACTGGACGGCGACCGGTCTGCCGGCGACGATGGAGGGGGCGTGTCAGAGCGGCGTCGATGCCGTCAGGCTGCTGGCGTGAATCTGAGCCGTTCGGGAACGGTGGTATTGACGCGGCGTACGATGGCGATCATGACCCAGCCTGCCAGCATTCCCATCACGAAGCCGCCGAGCACGTCGCTCGGATAGTGTACGCCCACGTAGACGCGCGATAGCGCGATGATCACGGCGATGCTCCACCACAGGATGCGCCGGTGCGGATAGAACCAGGCAAGGATCATGGCTGCCGCGGCATTGTTCAACGCGTGGTTGGAGGGGAACGAGCCGCCGCCACTGCCAGCCAGTTGATGGACATCGCCGAGCGCGAGGTAGGGACGCAGCCGCTGTATCGGTTCCTTCAGGAGATGGTGGCTGGCGGGGTCGACGATGGCTACCGTCACCAGAAGCGCCGCCGCGCACCAGCGCCCGCGCGCACCGCCCCATATGAGCAGGGCGAGGATGCCGGCGACGTATACCGGACGCCAGTAGGTACTGGATGTGACGATGGGCATCAGTGTGTCGAACACGCCGTTGGACCAGCCATGGTTGATGGCGTAGAACAACCATACATCGACGGTGTACAATGAATCCATAACATTCCCGTGATAGCGGTCCGAAACTACGGAGAAGCACCGTCTTTCGAGGTCTGGAGCGGCTTCCGCCGGTGTGGAGAACTATTCGCCACGACATGGTCGGAAACATTTTATCCACACGGACCTTGGATGCATTGATCGGACAGAACGGGCACCCTATTTTGCCACCCGTCGCAACCGGACAGACTCGCAGCATAAAGAGGAAAATCCACACGCGGCGGCCAAGACCTTTCTAGCACGTTTCGTCAACACCGCGCAGTATCCCCGGTACTGCACGTCGGGAACAAAGACGGTACGATACATTGGTCCTCTGAGTCTTGCTGCCTCACAGTCCGGTCACGACGCTCGCCTTCGTCGGTATCAACACATTGTTCCCTGTTATCAGTTGGTGGCCTTTCGCCTCATGGCGGAGTCGTCGCCAGGACGCTGTGTCTGTCGCCATCATTGCGTGAAGCTGGGGGGGAGAACCCAACGCCGCAGAACAAACAAAGCTCACACGGAGGATTGAATGAAGATCACGCGACGCTTTACGTCGTCGACTGCCAGCCCGTACGATCTGGTCCAGTACACGCGCCGTTCGTCCATCCTGCGCAATCCCGACGGATCCGAAGTCTTCAAGATGGAGGACATCGAGGTTCCGGCGCAATGGTCGCAGGTTGCCACGGACATCCTGGCGCAGAAGTATTTCCGCAAGGCCGGTGTTCCGCAGGTGGATATCGCCGGTAATCCGGTCGTCGACGAGAAGGGCAGCCCCGTTCTCGGTCCCGAGACGTCCATCCGCCAGGTCGTACACCGTATGGCCGGTTGCTGGCGCTGGTGGGGCGAGAAGTACGGCTATTTCGATACGGCGGAAGATGCCCAGGTCTTCTACGACGAGATCGCCTACATGCTGTTGCGTCAGATGGCGGCGCCGAACTCGCCGCAATGGTTCAATACGGGTCTCAACTTCGCCTACGGCATCACCGGGCGTCCGCAGGGCCACTACTACGTCGATCCCGATACGAAGAAGCTCACGAAGTCGACGGATTCTTATACGCATCCTCAGCCTCATGCCTGCTTCATCCAGTCCGTGGAAGACGATCTGGTGAACGATGGCGGCATCTTCGATCTGGTGACGCGCGAAGCGCGCATCTTCAAGTTCGGTTCGGGTACGGGTTCGAACTTCTCCAATCTCCGTGGCGAGCGCGAGTCCCTCTCGGGTGGTGGCGTATCGTCCGGCCTCATGTCCTTCCTCAAGATCTTCGACCGTGCAGCCGGTGCCATCAAGAGCGGTGGTACGACGCGTCGTGCAGCGAAGATGGTCATCCTGAACATCGACCATCCGGATATCGAGAAGTTCATCGAGTGGAAGGCCCGTGAAGAGGAGAAGGTGGCGGCCCTGGTGTCGGGTTCCAAGATCTGCTCGACCTTCCTGGAAGCCATCATGAACGAGGCATCGGCCAATGGCGCCGATCCCGAAACGAATGCCAACCTCGACCTGCTCATCCGCCGAGCCACGCATCGCGGTGTGCCCGTCAGCTACATCATGCGTACGCTGTCGCTGGTGGAGCAGGGCTTCACGAACCTGAACTTCCAGAGCTTCGACACCCATTACGAGTCGGAAGCCTACGTCACGGTGAGCGGACAGAACTCCAACAACTCCGTCCGCGTGACCAACGAATTCATGGAAGCCGTCATGAACGACGGCACGTGGGATCTCGTATGGCGTACCGACAGCACGAAGCGCCGCACCGTACGTGCACGCGACCTGTGGAACAAGATCAACATGAGCGCCTGGAAGAGTGCCGATCCCGGTCTGCAGTTCGACACGACCATCAACGAATGGCATACGTGTCCGGAAGACGGTCGTATCAACGGATCCAATCCGTGCTCGGAATACATGTTCCTCGATGACACGGCCTGCAACCTCGCTTCGTTGAACCTCGCCCATTTCGTGGACGAGGAGACCGGCCTGTTTCGCGTGGACGACTTCCGTCACGCCACGAGGCTGTGGACCATCGTTCTCGAAGTGTCCGTGCTGATGGCCCAGTTCCCGTCCAAGGAAGTGGCCCGCAAGAGCTTCGAGTTCCGGACGCTCGGCCTCGGCTATGCCAACCTCGGCACCATCCTCATGGTGGCGGGTATTCCCTATGATTCCCCGAAGGCACTCGCCGTCGCCGGCGCCATCACGTCCCTGCTGACGGGTGAGTCCTATGCCACGTCGGCCGAAATGGCCCGCGACGTGGAGCCGTTCCCCAAGTATGAACGTAACCGCGAACACATGCTTCGCGTGATCCGTAACCACAGGCGTGCAGCATACGATGTGGAGGAAGGACAGTACGAGGGGCTGACCATCACGCCGAAGGGCATTCGGGAGGATCTCGCTCCTGCCGAACTGCTTGGTGCAGCACGGGAGTCATGGGACCGTGCTCTGGCGCTCGGTGAGCAGTATGGGTATCGCAATGCGCAGTCCACCGTCATCGCACCCACGGGTACGATCGGTCTTGTCATGGACTGCGATACGACGGGGATCGAGCCGGACTTCGCCATCGTGAAGTTCAAGAAGCTGGCCGGCGGGGGATACTTCAAGATCGTCAATCAGTCCGTGCACAAGGCGCTCAAAACCCTTGGCTATACGGACAAGCAGATCGACGACATCGAGAAGTACTGCAAGGGTCACGGAACGCTCGTCGGTTGCCCCGTCATCAACCGTCAGTCCCTCAAGGAGCGCGGGTTCACGGACGAGACCATCGAGACCATCGAGAAGAACCTCGATGCCGCCTTCGACATCGCCTTCGTCTTCAACCGCTATACGATCGGTGATGCCGCCCTGGCCAAGCTCAACCTCAACGGTTGGGATCCCGAGGAGCCGTCCTTCGACCTCCTCCGCGCCTTGGGCTATTCGGAACAGGACATCGCCGCCGCCAACGACTACATCTGCGGTACGATGATGATCGAAGGTGCTCCCCACATCAAGGACGAACACCTACCCGTCTTCGACTGCGCCAACAAGTGCGGCAAGCGCGGACAACGCTACATCGGATACATGGCTCACGTCAACATGATGGCTGCGGCCCAGCCCTTCATCAGCGGTGCCATCTCCAAGACGATCAACATGCCGTCCGAAGCCACCGTCGAGCAGGTCGGCCACGTCCATACGGAATCGTGGAAGATGATGCTCAAGGCCATCGCCCTGTATCGCGACGGTTCCAAGCTGTCGCAGCCCCTCAACACCAGCAACGTGCAGTACGACGAAATCGTCATGCTCGGCGACGAGGACACGCTGGACGAGACCAAGGGACCGAAGGAAGTCCATACGCAGATCGTCGAGCGCGTCTACCATCGCGCCGAACGCCGTCATCTTCCCAAGCGCCGTCATGGCTTCCTCCGCGAAGCGTCCGTGGGCGGTCACAAGATCTATCTGCGTACGGGTGAGTTCGAAGACGGAACGCTCGGCGAGATCTTCATCGACATGTACAAGGAAGGCGCTTCGTTCAAGGGACTCATGAACTGCTTCGCAGTGCTCGCATCGAAGGCCCTTCAGTACGGCATCCCCCTCGAGGAACTGGTGGATACGTTCACGTTCACGCGATTCGAACCCGCCGGCTTCGTCGAAGGCCATGATGCCATCAAGAATGCCACGTCGATCCTGGACTACGTCTTCCGCTCCCTCGGATACGACTATCTGAACCGTACGGACTTCGTTCACGTCAAGGCCGTCGACGAAGAACCCAAGCATGGAAACCATGGCCACGGTAACACCGCCGACGTCGTCGGTGGTCTGCCTGCAGCCTCCACGGCATCGGCCGCCCAGCCGGCCAGGCGTCAGACGACGGAGCGCGATATCGCCATCGAAAAGGGATATACGGGCGAATCGTGCAGCGTCTGCAACTCCATGCAGGTGAAGCGCAACGGCAGTTGCACGGTCTGCGAGAACTGCGGTACCACCAGCGGCTGCTCGTAAGGGTACTTCCGCTCGGCTCATATGTGTAATATGCGGTGCGGCCCCGTCCTGGTAGACGGGGCCGCTTCGTTTCATACAATAATGATGCGCGAAAAAGTGTCTGAAACATTCGTGGCAGTGGTCCAGTCGGCCAGCTGCCCGATCGGTGCGATCCGGGGTACATTTTTTCTTGCAGAAGAAACCTGTTTCCGATAAATTGAGCCCGCTTATGGAGATGACCGGGCATTCTCATCCCATCACACATTTCCTATGGGAGATACCATGAAGATCAACAAGTTGTTCGCCGTTGCCGCCATGATGTTCGGCATGAGCTTTGCCGTAGTCACCGCAAGTGCGAAGTGCGACGAGAAGGCCGAGAAGGCATCCAAGAAGGGCGCTTCCTGCTGCACCGTCAAGAACGCCTCGATGACGAAGAAGGCATCCGCCGAATGCTCCGCTGCCGAAAAGAAGGAGTGCACGGAAGCCGAAAAGACGGCCTGCGCTACCAAGACCAAGAACGCCAAGGCCAACGCTTCGTGCTGCGCTACGAAGAACGGCAAGATGACGTCCGTCAAGTCGGCCGCTCCCTCGACGGAAGCCGCCACCACGACGAACGTCTCGAGCGAGAAGTAAGAACGGTCAGAACGATGACCCGACCGAAAGGGAATCTTGTGAACTCGAGATTCCCTTTCGTGTCCTGAAAAAGCCCGTTCAAGGGGCACATTCTGGTGAATTCAGGAGGGACACATGTCCAAGGGCGGAGCAGGGAAAGTCTACTTCGTATTGTATCTCGCCGTCATCCTCGAGCTCCTCATCATCATCGTGGAGCGCGATGAGGCCGAAGAACATCTCATTGCGAAGCAGAAAGAATCCATGAAGATCGTTGAGAGTATCCTCTCTCAACTACAGGTTGGCGCAGGTACCGAGGGCATCAACACACGTCCCCAGGATCAGATCACGATTCCTCCTCCAGGCATCAATGTCAAGGAGGCGATCGGCGCGGACATCAAACCGGAACGCCGCTACATGATCGAAGTCGGTATCACCGACGTCACCGCCTCGCTGAAGATGAACGAAAGCGAAGAGCCTGCCGACTATCTCGAGCGGCTGAAGCGTTTCGTCCGTCTTTCCAACGTTTCCGACCTCCAGTACGACATTCTCTACAGCCGTTCGGCCGGTGACGAAACCGTGCCCGACTCCTCGTCGTTCGAAAAGCGGGCGAACACGGAGCTCAAGCTCAAGCTCGGCGAGATGGAACGTCAGCTCGAAGAGATATTCAATCAGTACAAGGCCGATCCGGTGGCGATGGGTACGAACATCCGCGCCCTCATGACCAATGCCACGTACGAGACGCCGCAGCCCACGGGCTTCAAGCCGTCCCACGTGAACGACGCCGAATTCTACTATTCGCGTGGCCAGACGGACTCCCTCGGTCCCAAGGCATCGAAGAAGCGCGTCTTCGTCGTGAACTTCGAACCCAAGGAAGAAGGCTGGTACAAGCTGCGCTTCAGCTCGCGTACCAACAAGGTTCTCGGTGTCTACAATCCGGAAGGATCGACCCTCGACATCGATCCCGAACAGAAGGTGAACATCGGTACCGTACAGCTCAAGGTCAAGGACCTGCTCAAGGTCCGCGACGAGTTGCAGAAGAACATGGCCGTCCTGCCGACGGCGGAAGTGGCACGTACCGATCTGCGCCAGTTCGACGAAACGCTGCAGAAGCTCAAGGAAGACGCTCCGGACGTGGAAACGCGTTCGAAGGTCGATCTCTATGGCTACATCGTCAAGCTCGTGACGCCCGGTATGTCGGATAACTTCGACCAGAACCGAGGCTATATCGAATACAACATCCGTGTTCTGAAGCCGCAGCCCCAGATCACGGATCCGAAGATCGCCGACCTCAAGACGGTCGTGCGCGTCTTCGACAAGCTCAGCAAGATCACGCTGCCCATGCAGGTCACCCCGGCGAACGGTCAGACCGTCATCCTCAAGAATCCGGGTACGGCAACCGTCGGTGGTGGCAGCGGTACCGCCAGCGTCGGTGGTGCAGGCGGCAAGTGGGTCAACAAGGAGCTCTCGATTCCGGTCGCCGGAGCCTTGGCGCCGCGTGACGAGCCATACATCTTCGAGCTTGCACAGAAGAACGGGCCCAAGCAATCCGAAGTCGTCCAATGTTCTGTCTTCGTCTATTCGTCGAAGCTGACGAACGAAGAGGAAGTACGCTCGGCTCTCGAAGCGTCATGGGGCGATCCCATCGAATTCGTGGCGACGCCCGCTTCGGGCAACACCATCAAGCCCGACGAGTTCGTGATGAACTTCAACATGGGTACCGGTGCACAGATCCAGCCGCTGCGCAAGCTGGCGGTGGGTGCGAGCGACAACGTCCTCGTTCCGCCGGGTGCCGATGCCGTCAACCTGACCGTTCTCTGGAAGGATCCGCAGAGTGGCGAAGTCGTGGAACTCTTCCAGGGCAAGGGTGATGTCGGCCTCAAGCGTCCGATGATCCTCACGCAGGATCTCAAGGTCGATCCTATCGTCAACCAGAACGATCCGGAATTCAAGGTCCGTGGTATCGTCGTACGTCCGCCCGCCATCAGTGCCGACGAGAAGGCCGATGTGGGAGATGTCGATGCCCAGGTGACCAGCTCCACGGTGCGCGACATGCGCACCAACCAGACCTACAAGGTGTCGGTGGTAGGCAAGCCGCGCAAGATCAGTGGCCAGGAATATGAAGTGACGTTGAAGTTGTCTGGCGGCAAGATTCCGCTGACGAAGGGGCAGGTCAAGGGGAACATCCAGTTGTCGATTTCGGCGACGGCACGTGCACAGGGTGCAACATCGAAGCCGCGACAAAAGCCGGTTCCTCTCTCCGTATCGAATTAAGAAACGTGAAACGCAGTGCCTCTTGACGGCAAGAGGCACTGCGACGTTATTCTTCAGGGACGAACAAACACATCACACGTAGGATCAGGGCAACGTATGACGCAAGTACGAACCACGGTATGCACGGTACTCCTTGCCGTCCTCGCCGTTGGCGTGGCACCGGCCCAGCAGAACTCCCAGGTAAGGGCGCTTCTAGGGAAGTTCAAGAACTGGCGCTATGGTATGGTGTCGGTATTCAAGGTGAACGAAGACGACAATTCAGTTACGAAACTGAATATGCTCCTTGGGCCTGCTGAACCGGTCATGCCGGACGATGCAAAGCAGTGCCGGTACAAGGACGACATCGAAACATACGTCCTCTCCGGTGGCGAAGGCGTGGAAGAAAAGGAATACCAGATCTGGTTGCGCTCGCCCGGTTGCAAGGCCTACGAACGCTACTATTCCCAGAAAGTCGCATGGGAACGTGCCCAGTTCAAGAAGGCCTTCGTCGTTACGACGCGCCGTGTTCCCGGTGAGCCCTTCAAGGTCATCGGTCTGCTCGTGCAGAAGACGACGGAAAGCTACTACGGCCTCCGTCAGGATCTCGATCCCCCCAGCGACATCTACCTTGCCAACGACCTCAACAAGGATCTCGACGAGACGATCCTCATCGGCGGTGTTGCCAAGAAGGGCAAGGACGTCCTCGAAACGTCGGCCTCCACGCTGTACGAATACCTGGAGAACCAGATCATCCAGGGCAACTTCGAGAACGTGACGCCCGAAGCTCAAGGTATCGGTGAAGAAGGTATCCGCTTCGTGAAGAAGACCTTCGGTAATACGAAGGGCTTCACGGAAGACGATGCTCCGATGTTCATCCGTATCTCCGAAGGTCTGCCCCAGGGTTATCAGAACAACAACGAAGTCATCGTCAGCCTTGCGGACGGTATCTCCTACCGCCGTTACGAGCGTGCCGCTTCGATCGATGGTACAGAGCCTGATTCGACCTTCGCTCTGAACAACACCCTGCCCAAGTACGGTGTCGAACTCCGTTATGGCCTCGAGGAGATCAACTATCCGTCGCTCTGGAGCGAGCGTCTCTCGCTCAACGCACTATGGGGCGCTTCGCGCCTCGGCGTCATCCTCCCGACGAGCGGATGGGCCGGTCTTTCGGCCGACCTCGGCAACACGCGCAAGATGACGCATGCCGGTATGGGGATCAACGGTGCCTTCGACTTCCCGATCCGCGTCATCTCCGAATCGGGCGTCTTCAACCTCACCGCTTCCTACGTATTCAACGATGCGAAGCAGTCGGACTACATGCCGTTCAATTCCGATCGTGGACGCTACGAGGACTACCTCGTACGTTTCCACGCCTCGTTCCAGTATTCGTTCGCCATTGCCGTCGATGACGACTTCATGTTCCGTATGCGCCTCGGTGGTACGGTCTACAACATGGAAACGTGGGCGAATCAGACGAAGCAGGTCAACGGGCAAGACTCCGTGATGTACAGCAAGGCCGGTAACGAAACGTTCGGCGGCATCTCCGGTCGCATCGACTTCATGACGACGAGCTGGTCCACACCCGTGGGCTTCTCGCTGTCCTACTTCGATGAGTCGGTTCTCGGTACGGCCTGGCTGCAGGTTCCGATCGTGAGCCAGTTCGCGGTCCGTTTCGATACACGCATCTTCGCACCGGTTCTTCGCGATCCGCGTCCCTGGGAAGCTTCCGCCGTCGTCATGCCGGCAGTACGCTTCATCGTCAACTTCTGATTTCCCAACGCGCACAACGAATCGAACGAGAAAAGCACATGAAGCTACGGTTTACTCTGCTTGCCCTGCTGGTCGCTATGGTGGCGGGTGGTGCGCCGGTCGCAGCCCAGTCGTCATCGTATGATACCGTCCTCACGGCATTGAAGACGATCGATCCCGAGATCCTGCAATACTTCCCTCGCTGGAAGATCTGCGAACCGGACCTCCAGGTACAGATCGTCCAAACATTCGCCCTGATGGGATATCGCAAGGAGAACCTGGATGGCGGTAACATCCTGGTCACGAGCGCTCCCCTGAAGGAAGGCGAAGAACCCGTCTACGAACTGATCCTCATCGAATGTGGATCCGAGCGTATGGTGGCATCCGAGATCTCTTCCTACATGAAGAAGCTCGCCTATCGTATTTCCGACCCCAAGCGCCCCTACTGCTATCAGGAGATCCCTCCGTCGGCACCGCCGAGCGCACCCCTGATCGCGGAGATCATCAACTACATGGAACCGACGAACGTGACGCATGCCTTCACGCTCTCGGCCTTCGAACAGTCGTTGAAGATCGGCAAGTCGGGCTTCTGGATCAAGTCGTCGCTCGGTACGGATCAGGTCGGCTACCACTACTGGTCGTCGGGTGAAGGTCGCGTGGCCCTGCAGCGTCCGCTCTATCCGAACACCGACATGGAATCGCGCCGCGCCATCCCGTATCTCATCAATGCTCGTCTCGGCTTCGGCTATCGTCTGACGGGCGGCATCGATGGCGGCAAGAAACTTCTCGAGTTCATACCCGGTCGACAACTCAATGCCGGCTACGGCGGCAAGTTCGTCGGTGCCCTCGACTTCCACATGCCCTTCCATCCCAGGGCCGGTGTAGGCGTCAACATCGAATTGCCGATGCAGTCGATCGACGCGGCAACGAGCATCGACAGCAAGACGTATTTCACGATGCCGGTCGGTAACAGAAGGATCACGGCGCCGTCATACAACGTGGATCCCTACGGTACGGCAGCGATCCTGCGCTCGACGGGTCAGGTCACGTTGTTCTACAACTGGTGGCTCGATCCGAAGGTCCCGGAGAACTTCTTCCGCTTCGATATCGGTGTCAGCTATGCGGAAGTTCGTGAAGCGGCGGTATTCCACGATACCACCGAGGATGGCCGTGAGTACCTGGCCATCAACGGCGTCAGCGGACTGCGTACCTGGAAGCCGGATGAATTCAAGGACTGGATCTATGCCAAGATCGAATACCGTAACCAGAATGCCTTCCCCTTCGGCGTAGGTGTTCAGGTGTCGAATCAGATCCTGCTCGGTCGTGTCTATCTTCCCATCTTCGGAGACTGGCTGTATGTCGAAGGACGCTACTCGACGCCCCTGCGTACGACACGTCCGTTCGAAATACGAAACTTCTTCATGATTTCGCCGGTGCTTCGACTCAACTTCTGATATCCTCATGCTCGCAACCGAAGCCCCTTCGAAGGTACACTTCAAGGGGCTTTTCCGTATCGACAGGCCATGCGTCACCATGGTCGCCAACATCGTTCGAGGGGCAGGGCTGATCCTTCTGCTCATGGTCATCACGTCCATGAACGGATCCGCCCAGAAAAAGCAGCAGGACTCGCTCGAGAAGGTCCGCCGCGCTGCCGAGGATGCACGCGTACGCTCCGCTCTGGAAGGCGTGCGCATGACCATCCAGAACGTCGACATCACCGAGTTCCCGAAGGTCAAGCTGATCGTCGAAGTGCTCGACGACAGTGCGCGCGTACTCGATACCATCGATCCCCGAACCCTGACGGTCGTCGAGAATGGCGTACCGAAACCGGTCCTTTCCGTCGAGAAGATCACCATCCGGGAGCGTATTCCCGTCGACTTCATCTTCCTGATCGATGTGACGGGCACGATGCAGGCCTACATCAACGGCGTCAAGAACAACGTCGAAACCTTCGTCGAATCGCTGAAGAATCGCGGTATCGAATACCGGATCGGCCTCGTGCTCTTCTCCGATATCATCGAGCGGGTGCACCAGCCGACGACGGACGTGAAGGAATTCCTGAGCTGGCTCAGCAAGGTCTATGCGAGCGGCGGCTTCGACGAGAAGGAGAACGCTCTGGAAGCTATCCGCGAGGCAACCAAGATCAAGTTCAATCCTGCCGCGAATCGCGTGGCCGTGATCATCACGGACGCGCCCTATCACCAGTTCGGCGAGCGTGGTAACGGTCGTACCTACATGACGACGGAAACGACGATCGAATCCATGCGCGAGAACAAGCTCCGCCTGTTCTGCATCGTACCGCCCATCCTGACGGAATACAAGGAGATGGCCGACGCCACACGCGGCGCCGTCTTCAACATCAAGGAATCGTTCTCGCGTATCCTCGACCAGTACTCGACGCAGCTCACGAATCTCTATGCCGTGTCCTATCGCAGCGATTCGAAGGTCATCCGCGATTCCATCAACGTCTCGATTCTCGACGAACGCAAGCGGGAACTCGTCAAGCAGATCATTCCCATCGTGGAGATCGGCCGCAAGTTCATCATCGAGAATCTTCTCTTTCCCACGGCCAGCGCCGTGCTTCCGGACAGCGTGCAGGAACTCGACGTCCTCATGGATTTCATGAAGAGTCGTCCTGCCGTCCAGGTACGTATCGAAGGGCATACGGACAATCGCGGCACGGCGAAGATCAACAAGACGCTGTCGCTCGCCCGGGCCGAGACGGTGAAGGCCTACCTCGTGCAGAAGGGCATCGACCCCAAGCGCATACAGACCGTCGGCTATGGTCCTTCGCGGCCGATCGGCGACAACAACACGGAGTTCGGTCGCGGCCTGAACAGGCGTACCGAGATCGTGATCATCGCGAAGTGACGTCAAGCACGAGTATTGGCGTCAGATAGCGTGCAAGACCGGATGGATGCCTGGCATTGTACAGGCACGATGAGGGCCAGCATAGGGATAGGCCCGACGTCGTCCAATGGGCTGTCGCTGGCTATGTATACCATATACTTCACAGTATGAAACCGGTCAGAATCCGGGTAGCGCAGAACGAGTGTATATCCCGTTCAACGACGACCAATCCGCAGTTTCCTTCTTGAAGAGCAGAGCAGTCGGAATCGAGAAGGACGAAGACGTTCAACGAAGACGATGGCTCCAGGCGGTCAGCCGGTACCCATTCATCACCGCGAAACGGTACTGTCCTGCTCCACACCGAATCCCTTGTCCCGCAGGATGGAGAGGTAACGGGCGTTGATGGTCTTCGTCGTGTCGAGGAAGGAGACCACACGGACTGGACCGATCACTTCGTTGCGCAGGGCGATCCCAGCCGCCGTCTGTTCCGTGCGCTTGACGTAGTCCGCAGGCTCGGCATCCGTGAGGGAGCCGAGGAGGTAGATCGTTGCGGGCTTCGTCGACTTCGTCAGCAGGCCAGCGATCATCGACATGACCTGCGTCTGCTTGCTGATCCTCATGTCGCCCGTTTCACGGCATGCCTTGAGGATCATGCGCTGGTATTCGTTCACCGAAGCGCACCAGGGATCCGTGACGGTGGAGCCGATGACGAGATCCGTCACCGCGGAGTCGGGTGTGACGTCCCTGACGATGCGGTCCAGCGCACGACGTGCCGTGGCATCGTCGACCTTCGAGAAGACGACGGTATAGACGACGTGCGTGGCCGCTGCACGCTTCTTGCGCTCGAGCAGTTCCGTGGGTCGTGGTTGCTGACGGTAGATGAGGGACAGGATGAGTGCGGTGAGAGCCAGAAGGCCGATGCCACCGAAGATGATCTTCCAGCCTTTCTTCCCCGGCGACGGTATCTGCGGGCCTTCGTCCGTATCGGTCATGATCAGTCTTCCATAACGAGTTTGGCGGCGGCGGGATCGACGGGGACGGGATAGTCGCCCGTGAAGCATGCGGTGCAGTAGCCGCAGCCCGGTGTATGCGGTACGGCGTCCATCAGTCCCTGGACGCTGAGATAGCGGAGCGTATCGACGCCAAGCGCTGCACCGATCTCGTCGGTCGTCCCGTAGTTGTTCGCGATGAGCTCGCTCCTGCTCGGGAAGTCCATGCCGTAGACGCACGGATACTTGACGGGCGGCGAGGTGATGCGCAGGTGGACTTCGCGGGGGCCGGCTTCGCGGATGAGATTGACGAGCGAACGGGACGTCGTTCCGCGGACGATGGAGTCGTCCACCACGACGACCTTGCGGCCTTCGAGGACGCCACGTACGACGTTGAACTTCGTCTTGACCTTGAACTCGCGTTTGTCCTGTCCGGGCGCGATGAACGTCCGTCCGACGTAATGACTGCGGATCAGGCCGATCTCGTAGCGTGACGGATAGGTCTTGTCGTTCACGCGCGCGTAGCCGAGCGTAGCGGTATTGCCGCTGTCGGGGACGGCGATGATGACGACCTTGTCTTCCTTCGTTCCTTCGACGGGGCTTTCCGTGGCGAGGATCTTGCCCATCTTCCGGCGGACCTTGTCCACGTTCTCACCGAAGATCTTGCTGTCGGGCCGGGAGAAGTAGACGTATTCGAAGATACAGTGATGGGACCGTTCCATCGATTCCTCGATGTAGTGCGAGGTGAACTCGCCGGTCTCGATCGTTCGCTGGTCGAGCTGGAGGATTTCGTTGTGTTCGACGTCGCGGATGTACTCGGCGCTGAGGATGTCCAGGGCGCACGATTCCGAGGCGACGACATAGGCATAGCCTTCGTCGTGCTTGATGCGTCCGATGCACAATGGCCGGAAGCCGTGCGGGTCGCGCGAGGCGTAGAGGGCATTCTCGGACAGCATGACGAGGGAGTAGGCACCCTTGGCCGTGCGTACGGCCTCCCGTATCTGTTCGATCTGCGTCTGCTGCCTGCTCCGTGCGATGAGGTGCAGGAAGAGTTCGCTGTCCGTCGTCGTCTGGAAGATGGCGCCTTCGTTCTTCAGGCTGGTCCGCAGCTCGCGCGTATTCGTGAGGTTGCCGTTATGGGCCAGCGCGAAGTTACCCTTGGTGTAGTTGAAGTGGAAGGGCTGGATGTTCGCCAGCGAATTGCTGCCCGTTGTCGAATACCGGTTGTGACCGATGGCCGAGCGGCCCGGCAGCGTCTCTTTGAAAAGGTGATGGTCGGAGAATACGTCGAGGACGAGTCCTTCGCCCTTGTGAACGCCGAACCGGTGCTTCCGCTTCGCTTCGTCGAAGTAGAGGGTCACGATGCCCGATGCTTCCTGTCCGCGATGCTGCAGGGCATGGAGGGCATAATAGGTGAGAACGGAGGCCTGCGGGTGGTTGAAGACGCCGACGATACCGCACATTATTCGCTTTCGTTCATGTTGTGGAACACGTTCTGAACGTCGTCATCCTCTTCGATGCGGTCGATCAGCTTGATGATGTCTTCAGCCTGCTCGTCGGTAAGGGTCACCGTCGTATTCGGGATGCGCTTCAGTTCGGAGCTGTCGACCTTCACGTTACCGCTTTCGAGGGCTTTCTGCATGGGGGCGAAGTCCGCGAAAGAGGTATAGACGGTTACCTCGTCGTCAGCTTGTTGGATGTCTTCGGCTCCATGTTCGATGAGCATCATTTCCAGGTCGTCCATGTTGACGCCGGCGGTTGGAATCACGAAGACGCCCTTTCGATCGAAGATGAATTCCAGCGATCCCGTCGTTCCCAGCGAGCCGCCGCTCTTGTTGAAATAGGAGCGGATGTTGGCCACGGTCCGGGTATTGTTGTCGGTAGCCGTTTCCACCCAGATGGCGACGCCGTGCGGGGCATAGCCTTCGAAATTGACTTCGGCGAGATCGGCGGCATCCTTGCCGGCTGCCTTCTTGATGGCGTTCTCGACGTTGTCCTTCGGCATGTTCGCCGTCTTGGCGTTCTGGATGGCCGCGCGCAAGCGCGGATTCGTTTCTGGATCGGGGCCACCGGTCTTGACGGCGATGGATATTTCGCGTCCCAGGCGTGTGAAGGCCCTGGACATGTTGGCCCAGCGCTTTTCCTTGCGTGCCCGGCGGAATTCGAATGCTCTGCCCATTGTTTCGAAGCGTTTGTGAGGTTTAGAGTTTCTTCTCGAAAATTCTGTAGCGGCGATAGGCCTCGCCGTGCATGGTCGTGGTGAGGGCCCGGTTCATCATGACGTTGTCCTCGAGGATCCAGCTCGCTTCACCCTTCATGATGCCGTGCTTCGCGGCACGGTCGCCGATCTCCTGATACATGATGGCATCGATACCCGAACGGCGGAACTCGGGGAGGACTCCGAGGACGATGATGCGGACGAGGTCGATCTTCTTCTTCTTGGTGAGAAGGTGATAGACGCCGCCCAGCAGGCCGCCCTTGCGGTTGTGGATCATGGTCTGGTTGATGTCGGGAATCGCGAGGCAGAAGCCTGCAGGCCTGCCGTTGACTTCGGCGATGAAGGCGAAGTCCGGGTTGGCGATGGGCTTGAGGTCGGCGGCGAGGAAGTCGAACTCCTCGTCCGTCATCTTCACGAAGCCCCAGTTCTTCTCCCACGAAGCGTTGTACAGCTCCCGGAGCGTGACGACGTCCTTCCGGAACTGTTCCTTGTCCTTGAGCTCGATGTTGCGGAAGGTGAGGCCGTAGCGTTCGGTGACGAGGGCCCGCAGGCGCTGGACCTTGTCGCTCAGGTAGGTTTCGTTCTTGAGGAGGTAGGCCAGCAGGTCCTGGGCCTTGCCGTATCCGGCGCCTTCGATGAGCTGCTGGTAGTAGGGGGGATTGTAGTTCATCAGGATGACCGGGGGGCCGTCGAAGCCGTGGACCAGCAATCCGCATTCGTCATTCGTGGAGGGGTTGACCGGGCCGCGCATGTGCGTCTTGCCCCGGTCCCGCAGCCATTGTTCGGCGGCGGTGAACAGGGCCGTCGCTACGCCCTGGTCCTGGATGCACTCGAAGAAACCGAAGAAGCCGATGTTGTCTTCGTGCTCCTTGTTGTGGTTGTCGTTGGTGATGGCGGCGATCCGGCCGACGACCTTGCCGTTGCGTTCGGCCAGGAACAACTGGATTTCGGAGTGCTTGTAGAAGGGATTGACTTTCGTGTTCAGCAGCTTCTTCCGATCCATGATCATGGGCGGCACCCAGTACGGGTCGTTCCTGTAGAACTCCCATTGTGCCTTGATGAAGGGCATCGTATCGCCCTGGGCAAGGGCGCGGATCTGCAGACTCATGCGATCTCCGGGTGCTGGAAAGTGCAAAGATACGACCTTCGCGTGTGACGGCCGGTTTGACGTATTTTCCCGGCCGAACTCCGGGAGGTATCAATGTCGTATCGTCGTCTGCTCGTCGTCGGTTTCACAACGCTCTGCTCATTGTCGGCCGCCACTGCCGGCGAGCTGGCCAACAGGTTCCGTGGCGATGCCGGACGGCTCGTGGCGACCATTACGGCCGACAGTTCGCTGTACCACCGTGTGGGCGAATTCTGCGACCGGTTTCCCCGGCGTCTGAGCGGTACGGAGATCCTGGAGCAAGGCCTGTCGTGGATCGAATCCACATTCCGACGCGAGGGCTGGAACGTCCGCAGCCAGCCGGTCATGGTGCCGAACTGGAAACGCGGCAGCGAATACGTGCAGATGGTCTCTCCGACACGCCGGCAACTGCCGATGCTCGGACTGGGAGGCAGTATCGGGACGAACGGACGTCCCCTCAAGGGTAAGGTCCTGGTCGTGAAGGACTTCGACGATCTCAGGAAGAACGCCGACCGGGCGAAGGGGAAGATCGTCGTCTACAACATTCCGTTCACGGACTACGGAGCGACGGTCCGGTACCGCTATTCCGGCGCCGTGGAAGCCGCCAGGTACGGAGCCATCGCATCCCTGGTGCGATCCGTCGGGCCGTACGGTATCCAGACGCCGCATACGGGTGGCATGGGCTACGATTCTACCGTGCCGAAGATCCCCACCGCCGCCATCACGATGGAGGATGCGATGCAGTTGCAGCGCATCCAGGACAGGGGAGAGGAAGCCGAACTGGAACTGTCGATGTCGGCGCACTGGGAGCCCGATGCTCCGTCACGCAATCTCGTCATCGAGATTCCCGGCACGGAACGGGCCGACGAAGTCGTCGTCATGGGCGGCCATATCGACGCATGGGACGTGGGGCAGGGTGCGATGGACGATGCCGGTGGCTGCTTCGCAGCATGGCGAGCACTGTCTGCCATCAGGGAGCTGGGGCTGAAGCCCCGACGGACGATTCGCGTCGTGTTCTGGACCAACGAGGAGAACGGTCTGCGCGGTGGCAAGGCTTATGCCGACAGCACGAGGAACGAGCGTCATATTCTCGCCATCGAATCGGACGAGGGTACGTTCGCTCCACAGGGCTTTACGGCCAAGGCTCCGGCACCGCTCATGAAGAAGCTCCAGGATGCCGTATCCCTGCTGACGCCGATCGGCGTGACCTACGTGAAGGAAGGGGAAGGCGGGGCGGACATCGGCCCGTTGGAACAACGCGGCACACCGGTCATGTCCCTCCAGGTCGACGGCTCGCGGTATTTCTGGTATCATCACACCGAAGGCGACACCATCGACAAGCTCGACCCGAAGGAACTCAACCACTGTGCCGCGGCCCTGGCGGTCATGACGTGGTGTATGGCGAACGACTAGGTTCGGGAGCGTATGCTCCGGGCATCACTTGCCGGTCAGCGTCACCTTCATCGACTTCGACGTTCCGTTGCGGAGCACCGTGACGTCGACGACGTCGCCGGGATTACGTTCGCCCAGCACGGACGTCAGGTCGTAGATGTTCTTGATCGTCGTGCTGCCCATCTTCGTGATGATGTCGTCGGCCTGCAGCCCGCCCTTTTCCGCGGGGCTGCCGGGCTTCACGCCGGTGATGCGGAGACCTTGCGGATCGTCGGAATAGTCGGGGATGACTCCGAGCGTGACCTTGAAGCCGGCGCTGGCCGACTGCTGCTTGCCAGGCGAAGCCGGCGCCTGGGTGAAGACGGGGCGCACGGGCAGTGCTGCGATATCGCGCACCGTACGCTCGACCATGGTCACGACCTGGGCCTGACCGTCGTAGTTGATCTTGTCGTAGGTGTCGGACGGACGATGATAGTCCGTGTGCAGACCTGTGAAGAAGAAGAGGACGGGGATGTTCTTCGCCGTGAAGGACGAATGATCGCTCGGTCCGAAGCCGTCGGCCGTGGTACTGATGACGAAGGGGAGATCGGCCTTGGCGCGTTCGATGATGTCCGGCCATTCCGTCGCCGTGCCTGTACCCTGGATGTTCAGCTTGTTGTCCTTCAGGCGCCCGATCATATCCAGATTCACCATCGCCACGACGTCGGAGAGTGCGATGGTGGGATTGTTGGTGAAGTGCTTCGAGCCGACGAGGCCCTTCTCCTCACCGCTGAAGCCGATGAAGGCGATCGTGCGCTTGCCCGGGGCGGCAGCGAAGCGGCGCGCCAGCTCCATCATGCCTGCGGTACCCGATGCATTGTCGTCCGCACCCGGATGGATGGCCGGACCCTTCGCCGTGCTGAGGGAGTTCTCGTCGCCGAGACCGAGGTGGTCGAAGTGGGCACCCACGACGACGACTTCCTTCGCGAGGGCGGGATCGGTACCGGGAACGATGCCGATGACGTTGGACGTCGTGGCATCCACACCTTCGATGGTGACGGTGAGTGTTGCCGTCGTGTTCTTCAGCGCGAACGACGCAGGCTTCTTCGTTTTCTCGATACTGCCTTCGGCTACGAAGAGACTCGTTTCCTTCGGGGGAAAGATGCGGGCGCAGGGCGTACGGCGCACCTGGACGGCGATGATGCCGGAGTTCTTGCCGAATCGTTCCATACCGAAGGGTTCGAGAACGTCGCTCAGGTCTCCCTGCTGGTTCACGAAGCAGACGGCGACGGCACCTTTGTCGCGTGCGATCGTGGCTTTCTTGCGCAGGGCTCCATGGGCCTTGAGGGCTTCGTCCTTGTCGGCCCACTTGGGTACGCCGCGCAGGACGAGGACGATCTTGCCCTTGACGTCGATACCGGCGTAGTCGTCATATCCTTTGTCCGGTGCGGAGATGCCGTAGCCGGCGAAGACGACGGCACCCGTCACGGTACCGGATTCGCTGAAGGCATAGGGTTGGTAGTCGATGCCGAGCTTCCAGCCGATCTTCGTGGGCTTGAGCTGGTCCAGTGGTATGCCCGGACGTTCGACGAGGACGTCGAACATGACACTGTTCGTACCGGTGAGCTTCATACCGACGGGCATCGTGAACGACTGCTGGAACGACGCTCCGGCGCCCGGCTTGAGACCGGCCTTCCTGAACTGATCCTCGATGTAGGCGGCGGCCTTCGTATTGCCTTCCGTTCCGGGGCCGCGTCCTTCGAGTTCGGGCGAAGCCAGATACTGTACATGCTGGAGAAGCTGCTGGGCCTCCGGCGTCGTAGCCGTCTGGGCCGTCAGAAGGACAGGGGCGGCAAGGAGCGGCAGGGAGAACCGAACGATGCGGTCGATGGTCTGCGTGAACGTGTTCATGGAAGCGTTGGTAGTTTTGTCCGGAAAGGGCGAAAAATAGCCCTGCGAGTCGTGGCACACAACAGGTTACATGCAAGCAAAGATTCGGTCACTCGCGTCGGATACCCTCGTCTATGGTGTCAGCACCATACTGCAGAGGTTCCTGTCCTTCCTCCTCACTCCGCTGTACACGAATTATCTCACGAAGGGTGAGATCGGGGACGTGTCGGCGATCTATGCCATGATCGCCTTCGTCAACATCGCCTATTCGCTCGGCATGGAGCCGGCCTTCATGAGGTTCTTCGACAGGAACGATGCTGCCCGTACGGCGACGGTCTACGGCGTAGCCTATCGTACCGTGGGAGTGCTGGCCCTGATCGTGACGGGATTGACGATGCTCTTCGCGGGTCCGGTGGCCGGTTCTCCGTTCCTGCGTCTGGATGGCGATGGTACGTCGCTGATTCTGGTGGCCGCCCTGGTGCCGTTGTTCGATGCCCTGGTTCTGATACCGTTCGCACGGCTGCGTATGGAGCAGCGTCCACGCCGCTTCGCGATGTTGCGTCTGTTCAGCGTCGTCGTGAATGTCGCCCTGAACGTCCTGTTCGTCGTCATCATGGGCCTGCGCGTCGAAGGTGTGCTGTGGTCGGGTGTGCTGTCGTCGGTCGCGACGTTCATGTTCTTCGTGCCCGATGTGGTGAAGGCGCTGAAGGTGCGGTTCGACCGCGGCGTCTTCCGCGAGATGATCGGCTTCGGTCTTCCGACCGTGCCGGCGAGCTTCTCGTCCATCATGGTCCTCGTCGCCGATCGTCCGCTCCTCCTCATGATGCTCGGGAACGCGGCGGTAGGGATGTATCAGACGAACTTCCGCCTGGCCCTCCCGATGATGCTGTTCGTGACGGTCTTCGAATACGCCTGGAAGCCGTTCTATCTCACGCATCGCGAAGACCCGGATGCGAAGACGACGTTCGCGAGAATCCTGACCCTGTTCACGGCCGTATGCGGTACCATCTTCCTTCTGACGGTATCCTTCATTCCCTATGTGGTGCAGTTGCCTTTCGTCGGCGGACGCTTCATCAATCCGCAGTACTGGAGCGGCCTCGTCATCGTTCCGGTCGTGATGTTCGCCTACTACTTCAACGGGATGTTCATCAACATGGCCGCGGGTCTCCACATCGAGAAGCGCACGGGATACTTCCCTCTCGCGACGGGTGTCGCGGCCGTGCTCAACGTCGTGGCCACGCTCGTCCTGCTGCCGTCCATGGGCTTCATGGGCGCGGCGTGGGCCAAGGTGATCGCCTATGTCGGAAGCGTCGTCGTCCTGTACTGGGCTCTGCAACGCATCTATCCCATCCATTACAACTGGCTGCGCATCGCCTACTGTATCGGCGTCTGCGCGGCCGTCTATTCGACCGTCCTCTTCACGTCCGACCAGACGACCATGGGACTGGTGGCGCGTATCGCCGCCGTGCCGGTCTACATTCTCCTGCTCGTGACCGGTGGTATCGTCGCACCGTCGTCATGGCGCATGCTGGCGAGTCTGGTCCGACGGTGAGATGGTCCTGTCACCGAGGTACATTGCACCATGTCCATTGCAACAGCCATCTCCGACGTACGGGAACGGATCCGGCGCGCCTGCATGAATGCAGGGCGTGCGGCGTCCGACGTCGATCTTCTCCTCGCCACGAAGACGGTATCGCCGGAACGTCTGCGCGAGGCCATCGCTGCCGGTGCTACGCTCTTCGGCGAGAACCGCATGCAGGAATTCGTTCCCAAGGCCGAGGCATTGCAGGATGCACCGATCACATGGCACTTCATCGGCCATCTGCAGACGAACAAGGTTCGTGATGCTGTCCGCCATGCCGTATGCGTACAATCCGTCGATCGTCCTTCGCTCGCGAAGGAACTCGACAAGGAACTGCAGAAGCGGGGTACGGGACTCGACATCCTCGTGGAAGTGAATACGTCCGGCGAGGAAAGCAAGCATGGTGCGGCGCCGGAACATGTCGACGATCTCCTGGAGTATATCGGTACGTGTGCTTCCTTGCGCGTTCGCGGATTCATGACCATCGGGGCCCTGAGCGAGGACGAGAACGATGTCCGTGCATGCTTCCGGTCGCTCCGCACGATTCGGGACAAGGCCATCGAAGACGGTCGTATTCCATCATCGGCGACCGTCTTGTCCATGGGCATGTCGGGCGATCTCGAGCTCGCCGTCGAAGAGGGTTCGACGATGATCAGGATAGGGTCGGCAGTATTCGGACGGCGATAGACGCGCAGCAGAAACAACGGAGGGAGCCCGGCCATGCATCACTTCGAGTTCTTCGACGAGATCATCATCATCGGTGGTCTCGCCATCCTGATCATCTTCCTCTTCCAGCGTCTGCGCATTCCATCCGTCATCGGCTTCATCGCCACCGGAATCCTGCTCGGTCCTACGACGTTCGGCATCGTATCGCAGGACACGCTGATCGAGACGCTCTCCGAACTCGGCGTCATCCTGCTGCTGTTCACCATCGGCCTGGAATTCTCCATCACCGATCTGCGCGCCATGCGGCGTGTGGTACTGCTCGGCGGGTCATTGCAGATCGCGGGAACGATCGTGCTCGTCGGTGCCCTCGCGCTGGTGCTGCTTCCCGTCGCCGGCGTCGATGTGTCCTTCCAGACGTCGATCTTTCTCGGCATCGCCTTCTCCGTCAGCAGTACGGCCATCTGTTCGAAGCTGCTCAAGGAGCGGCGTGAGCTGGCCCTGCCGCATGGACGGACGGCGATGGCCATCCTGATCTTCCAGGACATGGCCATCGTGCCTCTCATGATCATCGTATCCCTGCTGATACCCGGTGCCGCGAGCGACCCCGTCGGCATCCTGTTCCGTCTCGGTACGCTGCTCCTGCTCGGTCTGGGCATCATCGGCGGGTTCCGCTATCTGCTGCCGCGCTTCGTAGGCGCCGTAGGGCGTATCTCCGCACCGGAAGTGCTCGTACTCGGCGCCCTGGTGCTCTGCTTCGGCAGTGCCTACATCACGTCCATCGCCGGAATGTCCATGGCCCTCGGCGCCTTCATCGCCGGTGTGATCATCGCCGGTACGGACGAAGGGCATCGCATCGGCCGGGTCGTAGAACCGATGCGCGATGCATTCACCAGCATCTTCTTCATTTCCGTTGGACTGCTCCTCGACGTCCATCCCGAACACCTCTTCCAGATTCTCGGTGGAGCTACCATCCTGCTCGGCGTCAAGGGTTTCGTCGTCACCGTCGTCCTGTTGATCCTGCGTCTGCCCATCCGCACGGCCGTCATGAGCGGCATCGTGCTCGCCCAGGTGGGAGAATTCTCCTTCGTCCTCGCCGAGACCGGACGTGTCAACGGTCTCGTGACCGATGACGGTTTTCAGGCGATGCTCGTCGCCATCATCGTGACGATGACCGTGACGCCACTGCTCATCTCGGTGGCGCCGAGGCTCGCCGAACGGGCCATACCCGCGCTGGGCATCGTGCCGTTGCGCCGCTTCCGGACGAAGGACGAAGCGCCGGTGCAGACGTCGAACGAGACCGAAGAAGCCGACGGTCCCGTCGTCGTCGTCATCGGCTTCGGTGTGAACGGCCAGAACGTCGCACGTGTCCTGCGCGAAACGGCCATTCCGTACCGTGTCCTCGAGATGAATGCCGAGGCAGTGCAGAAGTTCAGGGAGAGGGGAGAGCCGATCCGCTTCGGAGATTCGACCGACATGCACGATCTCAAGATGGCGGGCATCGGGCAGGCCCGTGCCGTGATCGTGGCCATCAGCGATCAGACGGCGGTAGCGCATTCCATCCGTTCGATCAGGACGATGCGCTCCGACATCCACATCATCGCCCGCACCAGGTATGCACGCGATGCCGAGGCCATTTCGGCGGCAGGCGCCAACATCGTCGTCACGGAAGAGTACGAATCCTCCATCCAGGTCTCCGTGTCGCTGCTCCAGCATCTCGGTGTGGAAGAAGCCACCATCGGATATCACGAAGACGTCATGCGTCGCGATCGATATGGCATGCTCGCACGCGAAGTACCGCCGACGGCGTGACGAATCGCCGCGTCAATGGACGACGTGGACGGGAAGCGTCGTCGTCGACGTAGCCGTGGCGATACGCACGAAGTACGCGCCGCCACTCAGACCCTTCACATCGACGGAAACGTGATGCAGTCCTTCGGCGAACAGGGATCCATTCGTGATGCTGCGCACGCTGCTGCCGATGGCATCGACGATATCCATCCTGATCGTGGAAGACGACTGCAGGACGAAGGTGACGTGCATCGTTTCCGATGCGGGGTTGGGTGCACACGTCGCGGCGAACGGCGTCGTTGCTGATGCGTCGGGTACGGAGGTCGCCGTTTCCAGGGACATCGATTCGTCGCCTGCACGATAGGGCAACCAGAAGTAGTAGCAGAGCAGCATCTCATCGACCGTCGACTCACCCCATCGCATGATCTCGGGAGGATGGTTGGGATTCAGCGGGTTGTCGGCCGTGTTGTCGTATTCCGCTTCGTAGTGCAGGACCGAACCCTGCGGAATCTTCACGAGATGCCTGTAGGCATAGCTGCCCTGCCAGTTGAAATCCCAATCACCGATGCGGACGAGATCGATGGTGTCGGCATCGGGCGTGACGGCATAGGACCTGCAGTTGCGTCCGAGCAGATGCATATGGGGCGCGATGCCGAGGAGACTGATGTCGAGCGGCACCGTATGCCGCGTCGTGAAGCGGCGTACGGTATTCGGCCATATCACGAAGTTCGTGTCCCTTGGCAGGTTGTCGGGCGACATCACGAACTGCTGCAGTACGCGTACGTTCCGGTTCTTGTGGAAGAAGACGTTGATGCGGGAGCGGTCCCGTTCTCTCGTCAGCGACGGGGCATAGTGTACCTGGATCACGAGATCGGATCCCTTCAGCATCCGTGCACCGATGGTCGAAGGGAAGAAGCGCTGCTGGCTTCCCGGTACCCAGCCGAGATAACTGGCGGCACTCGTAAAACCGGGATCGCCGAATCCCGAATAACCGGGACCGGGATCTTCCGCATCGAGTCTGCGGGCGGTGCCCGACGTGTCGAGGAAATAGAGAACGTGATGGACGACCTTCGGATTGCCCGGACGGAATTCGAGGGCGGCGATACTCCTGTCCTCGAGCAGCTCGGTGGGAAGAACGAAGAAGCGATAGACATCGCGGTTGTCGGACTCGATCTCCCATTCCTCGGACATTTCGAGGACGAGGTCGGGAATGCCGAGCTGGGATCCTTCAGGAAAGGTCGGCGGCAGGGGAGTATGCGACGGATCGCCCTGCGGGCTGCCGGCGTCGACCCATCGTGCGATCAGGTCGATCTCGTCGTCGGTCAAGGACCTGTCGCCGAGGAAGTCCATCGAGCCATGCGAGGGTTTCCATGGAGGCATGTATCGCGATGCGGTGACGAACTTGACGAGCGATGCATTCGCCGCCACGTCCTGATACGTGACGAGGGGAAAGGGTGCGATCTCTCCTTCGCGATGGCACGACGTGCACTTCGCATGGACGATCGGTGCGATGTCGTCCACGAACGTCGGTGACTGTCCGGCACGGACCGTCAGAGAGGATACGAACGTCAGCACTACCACGAAAACACGTATCTGAAACGTCATAGGGGTCTCCCGTTGCTGCAGGCATCGCGTTCCGATGCCGTCGTGGTCGAACGGGTTCAAACTACTAACGGAACAACTATGTCCGCCCAACCACGGATCGCCATCATCGGTGCCGCCGGAACGATGGGATCCGCACTGGCCCGGCGCACGGCTGCAGCGGGATATCATGTCGTCGTACACGACAGAAGGCCGGTCGTATCGACGGATCCATCGATCGTCGTCGTGTCGAGTCCAGAAGAAGCGATCACCCTGGCCGACGTCGTCATCCTGGCCGTGCCGTACGATATCGAGCGCGATCTTCCGGCATCGGTGCTGGCGGGTCTCGCAGGTCGTATCGTCATCAGTATGACCAATCCTCTGACGCCGTCGATGGACGATGTGGTGACGCCGCACGACGAAAGTGCGGCCGAGCATCTCGCTTCGCAGTTGCCCTCGTCGTCCGTCGTGAAAGCGCTCAACACCATCAGTGCCGCGGCACTGCAGCGGTCACCGTCCGACGGCGAAGTCTTCGATACGTTCGTGGCCAGCGACGACCGGGAAGCCGCCTACGTCATCGAGGACCTGATCCGGCGTATGGGGTTCCGGCCGTGGTATGTCGGCGGTCTCATCCTGAGTCGTACGCTCGAACGTATGACGGCATTGCTGATCGGGATCGCGATGCGGTACAGGCTCGACGATACCGTGGGCTGGTACGTCAAAGGGGCGCCCTCCGATCAGGAAGAACGCCCCTTGCCATAGCCTATCGATGTATCGTCATGCGGTATACCGTACCGCATGGGGAATCAGTTGAAGTACAGCGACAGATTGAACGAAATCGGATTGGTGACGATACCACCGCCGTTACCCGTATTGGCGGAGACCGGTGCTCCCAGATAGATCGTCGTCGTCGTTGGGCCATCCGATTCGGTGCTGCCGACCTTCGTCTTGGAACTCGACGACATGAAGCCGAGGCCGTATTCGAGGCCGAGGCTCACGTTCTTCCAGGGGAACCATTCGGCACCGAGGAAGACGCCCGCGCCGATCGTCGTACCCGTAAGCTCCGTCGTACCGCCGGCTTCGACCTTGCCGGACGACATGCCGATCATGGCCTGTACACCGGCATAGCCGACGACGTTGCTGTTATGGGCGAGGTTGAGGCGGAAACCAGGATTGACGGAGACGAGCGTATTCGTTTCCGTTCTCGTGACGGCTCCGGACTTGTCTTCGTTCTTCATCGAAGCGAAGCCCAGACCGAGTCGGAGCGCCATGTCGTCGGCCACGTACCATTGTGCGCCGACTCCCCCATTGTATGCTCCTCCGCTCAGATTACCGAGGCCGTTGAGCGTGAACAGCATCCCCAGATCGTTCTTCGACCGACGCACATCCTGTGCGTACATCATGGATCCGGCACATACGAGTGCCATCACTACTACGATGAGACGTTTCATCTTCTCTCCCCATAACCTGTGAATGAACTCGTCCGGATGCCGCTGCATGCAGCCCGGACGAGACGAACTTAGAAAAAGAAGTCGTTCGCTGCTCCTGTAACACACCGTATGTTCGAGCCGTACACTCCGCCCGGTGAATCCGATATCCGTACATATCAGAGTGGTTTCATGAAGGTTTCCGTTCTTCGCCTGTGGTTGTCCTTGTCCCTTCTCGCCGCCAGCGCCCTGCCTTCCCTCGCACAACAGCAGATCGTATGGACCGGTATGGTGGTGGACAGTTCGACGGGTGCGGGAATATCCGGAGCGGCGGTCCGTGTGGAAGGGAGTACGAAGGGGACCTATGCACGTTCGGGCGGTGCGTTCCGCCTGCCGTTACCGTCCGGTACCTATACGCTGCGTGTCCGCAGTCTCGGATATGGCGAACGGATCGTGACCATCACTCCGGCCACCACGACGTTGAGCATCGCCCTTCGTCCGACAGGCGTCACGACGGCGACGGTCGACGTCACGGGAGAGATCACCCCCGAAGAAGTCATCAAGCGTGCCATCCAGCGCAAGAAGGAGAATGCCGACCGCGTGAACACGATCGTCAGTACGCTCTATTCGAAGCTCCGTTTCGAGATGGAAGGCAGCGGTCTTCTCACGAAGCTCGGAGATGCGGACATGGATCAGGCCGCCATCACGGAGACCTTCTCCAAGGTATACGAGCAGCGCAAGCCTACGGCGGCCAAGCACGTCAGGATCCTGAACAGACGTCAGACGAAGAACGTCGCGGCGGCATCGAACACGGAAGTCTTCGACGAGTTCTTCGACTTCACCGCCGACGAGTTCCGGATCCTCAACACCCGGCTCGTGACGCCGCTCGCGAGCGACGCCCTCGGCGAATACCGGTACAGGATGGTGGGAAAGAAGATGCTCGGCAATCAGATGGTCTATGAAATCGCCTTCGAACCGAGAGCACGCATCTTCCCCGGCTTCGAAGGAACGCTCGTCATCGTGGACAAGACGTGGCACGTGATCGAGGCCAAGTTCGCTCCTACCGAAGAGACGGCCTTCCCCTTCCTCAAGGATCTCCGCTTCGAGCAGCGATACGAGAAGGTCAACGATTCCATCTGGGCACCGACCTATCAACAGCTCTCGGCACGTCTCCAGATCGACGTCGTGAAGGGGCTGATGGAACTCGAGGCCAAGGCCCTGGCTCATACCTACGTCACCGAAGTCGCCGTCAACGACGTCATTCCGGACTCCGTTCTTCGTCCCGACAGCGCACGGATCATGCAGGTCGCGCTCGGTGCACCGAACAAGGGGCGCTCCGACACCATCATCATGAAAGGCTCGACCTACATCACCGTCGACAAGGGAGCGGACTCGAGTGGTAGCGCCTTCTGGGACCAGCATGCCTTCGCCGAGCAGAGTCCGGAAGAGACCGCCATCTACCGTCGTATCGACAGCGTGCAGGCGGCCGACAGTCTCGGTACCGGCCGCCGCCGTCGTAACGACAGCACGGCGGGAACCGTGAGTCTCGGCAACATCGGTGGTGTCGGCTTCAACGTCACTCCGATCATCAACTTCTCGCAGATCACGGGCTTCATGCTCGGAGCCCAGGCAGACATTTCGTGGAAGGGATTCAAGCTCATGCCGATGGCGGCCTTCGGCCGCGAGGATACGAGGGTCGGAGCCGTCGGTCTCATGTGGAGCACCCACGTCAGCAGGGACTGGTCGCTCGACCTGGCCTTCGGTGTAGGCTCGCGTCTCGCCACCGTCCAGCAGGCACGCGAAATCCTGCGACGGTTCAAGACGTTCAACGTCGGCAACCTGCTGTATCCCCGATACTACGACTTCTATCGGCGCGACGGCTCGGATGCGGCCATCATCCTGTCCGACGACCGTACGAGCTTCACGCTCGCCGGCTCGTGGAATCGCCATATCGTCATGCCCGTCATCGAAGGCATGGACCGTCGGAGCATCCTCGCCACACCGGGAGACTATCGTACGCTGTTCGCCACCATCGACGTCGGTGAACCGACGTTCATGGACAACTTCATGGGAACGGGCTGGCCCGTCCACGGTTCCGTGAATGGCGGTGTGGGCGAGGCCACCGCGACGAAAGAAGTGTTCTGGAGCATCGAGACGAATCTGAACGTCCACGTTCCCACCTTCACCACGGGATACTATCCGATGGAACTGACGCTCGGAATCATCGGTGGCGTGCAGACGACGAATACGCCGATCCAGTACCAGTTCAATCTCATGCGGCGATTCCCCGTATTCGGTCGTAGCACGGACTTCTCCACCGTGCCCATCAATGCCTACGGTGGTACGGAGTACGTGGGCGCACATGCCGAGCACAACTTCTCCGACATGTGGTGGCGCATCGTGGGATTGCCTACCTACAATGGTCGTGGTCTCGACCTCATCGGCATCGTCGGTGCCGTGAGCATGACGCAGCGCGCCGCACCGTGGGTCGCCGGCGAGATCTACGATTCCACACCGGGAATCTACACGGAGGCCGGCTTCGCCGTCTCGCGTATCCCGACCTTCATCAGCGATCTCTTCTACCTGCGCTTCGATGCCATGTGGCCGTGCGGTCCCATCGCAACGCGCCGCGGATCGTTCGGATGGATGATCACGTTGTCGAGCCCGCTGCTCTAGATCGTTCGTGCCGTGCTCCGGCGTCCGGGCTGGAGATGCGACGAGTCTTGTCTTCAATACATCCGAACGGTAGGAGATGGTGATGGCGGAGTTCTGGGAAACGAATTTTCAGGAGAAGCAGGAGATGTGGGGCTTCGAGCCCGCACATTCCGCCATACTCGCGAAGGATATCTTCCTTCGACAGTCGTCGAAGAACATCCTGATACCGGGCATCGGCTACGGCAGGAATGCGAAGGTCTTTCTCGACGCGGGCATGAGCGTGACGGGAATAGAGATCTCGGGTACGGCGATCGAACTGGCAGCGAAACACTACGGAACGGATATCATGATTCACCATGGTTCCGTTACCGACATGCCGTTCGACGACATACGGTACGACGGTATCTTCTGCTACGCCCTGATCCATCTGCTCGATAGCGACGAGCGGGCGAAGCTCGTTCGCGATTGCTACGACCAGCTTGCGGATGGTGGTTACATGGTCTTCACGGCCATCACGAAACGGGCGCATACCTACGGACAGGGGACATTCCTGAGCGACGATCGCTATGAGATGTTCGGAGGTGTGAAGATGTATTTCTACGACGAGGATGCGGTCCGACGTGAGTTCGGCAGGGCGGGACTGCTCGATATCGCGGAAGTGCACGAGAGCTACCCGTTCTACATGATTGCCTGCAGGAAGAATGTCCAGTAGCGCCTGTGCCGGAATGGCGGCAGGGCCGTTCACGATTTCGATCGAACGCTACCCACCCGACGTGCTTCGGATGGGAATGGAGATTGCGCTTTCCGCGTAACGCATGTTGCGTGACGTCAATCCCGCTGACCATGACGTTCAGGACCGGATTCGTCACCCCGAGCTCAATCGGTGAATCGTTCCGTTGCGAACGTTCTCCGCCGATGCTCACGGCCGTCAGCCCAGGATCTTGATATCCGCGACTTCCCGGCATCCGTAGCGCCAGTGATAGTCGGCCATGACGACGGTGGAGCAGGCCGGTGGGCCGGGACAGGGAAATTGGACGAATCCCTGTACCTGCGTCCAGGTGTTGCTGCAGCCGTCGGGATATACGAAGGACGTCAGGATGAAGGGTTGGGCACCGAGGCGACATACCGCCAGCAGGCAGATACACAGGCAAGGAATGCGGACGTGTTTCATCGGAAGCCCGGAGAATCGTCAAAGGGAATCGGGACGACATGGTTCGAGGCCCACCATGCGAGTCAACGAAGGTTACGGGATGGCCTCCATTCGGCGATATCCGCCCCGGCGCGGTCCGGGAGGCGTTAGCCGCCAACACCGTATCTTTGCCGTTTGTCAGCAATTCCTTCGAGAGACGACATCATGTTCGAACCCCAGAAAAACAATGTAGCCGAACTCCGCGAACGCGTGGACCAATTGCGGAGGTTCCTTTGACATCGACCGCAAACGCGACGAAGTAGCGGGGCGGGAGAATCTCAGCGAAGCGCCCGACTTCTGGGACGACCAGCAGAAGGCGCAGAAGATCATGCAGGAAATCGCCGACCTCAAGGACTGGGTGGGTGCCTGGGAAGCCGCCAGCCAGGCCGTGGACGACGTCCAGGCCCTGATCGAACTGGCCGACGAGGCCGGTGACGAATCCATGGAGCCGGAAATCCTTGCCGAGCTCGAGCGGTGCCAGACGGCCGTGGACGATATCGAACTGCGGAAGATCCTGTCTGGTCCGGACGACGACCGCAACGCCATCCTCACGATCAATGCCGGTGCCGGTGGCACGGAGGCGCAGGACTGGGCCGAGATGCTCATGCGCATGTATACGCGCTGGGCGGAGAAGAGAGGCTTCGAAGTGCTGCTGGCCGACGAACAGGAAGGCGACGTGGCCGGCATCAAGAGCGGTACGCTGGAAATCCGCGGCAAGTTCGCCTTCGGCTATCTCAAGGCCGAGAACGGCGTACATCGTCTGGTACGTATCAGCCCCTACGACAGCAACGCACGTCGTCATACGTCCTTCGCCTCGGTCTTCGTCTATCCCGAAGTCGATGAGGAAGTGGAGATCGAGATCAATCCTGCCGACGTCGAGATGGATACCTTCCGTTCGGGCGGCAAGGGAGGCCAGAACGTGAACAAGGTCGAAACGGCCGTCCGTCTGCGCCACATCCCATCGGGTATCGTCGTGGCCTGCCAGCAGGAACGGTCGCAGTTGATGAACCGCGAGCGTGCGATGAAGATGCTCAAGAGCAGGCTCTATCAGAAGCGTCGTGAAGAGGAAGAGGCCGCGAAGGCAGCCATCGAAGGTACGAAGAAGAAGATCGAATGGGGTTCGCAGATACGGTCCTACGTCTTCCAGCCCTATACCATGGTGAACGATCATCGTACGGAAACGAAGATCACCGACATCCACTCCGTGATGGACGGTGGGCTCGACGACCTCATCAAGGCCTACCTGCTTCTCGAGGACCAGTTGAACAATGCCTGAGATCGATCCGTTCGATACCGTCGCCGAGCGCCTTTCGGAGGCGCGTCACGTCGCCGTACTGACCGGCGCAGGTATCAGTGCGGAAAGCGGAGTGGCGACGTTCCGGGACCCGGATGGACTCTGGGCGAAGTTCTCGCCGCAGGAACTCGCGTCGATGGATGGCTTTCTGGCCAATCCGCAGCGCGTATGGGAGTGGTATCGCTATCGCAGGGAAGTGATCGACGGTGTGGAGCCCAATGCCGGACATCGTGCGCTGGCCGAGCTTCAGCGCTGGGTTCCCGGCATTACCGTCATCACGCAGAACGTCGACCGCCTCCATCAGCGTGCGGGTTCGCGGACGGTGCTCGAAGTGCATGGCAACCTCGTCGAGAACAAGTGTAGCGTCTGTGGCGAAGCCGCTGCCGACGAACCGAATGCCGGTGATGCCGCCGAGGGCCTGCCACGCTGCCGTCATTGCGACGGCCTCCTGCGTCCCAACGTCGTCTGGTTCGGCGAGGACCTTCCGGAGGATGTCTTCAGGGAGGCGGAGGAAGCGGCCACCGACGCCGATGTCTTCCTGAGCATCGGTACCAGTGCCGAAGTATATCCTGCTGCGGGTCTGCCCCTGTTGGCACGCCGCCATGGCGCCTTCGTCGTGGAGATCAATCCGAACGTCACATCCTTGAGCCAATACGCCCATCACAGTATCCGCATGACGAGCGGTACGGCCCTGCCTGCCATCGTGGAGCGGCTCGTCGAATTCAGACAACAGTCCCGGCAGCCATCATGATCACAGGTATCGGAACGGACATCGTCGACGTTGCGCGGATTCGCCATTCGTTCGACGAATACGGCGAGCGGTTCATGAAGCGTGTCTTCACGCAGACGGAAATCGACTATTGCGAGCACTTCGGCGAAACGAAGTTCCTGCACTATGCTGCCCGCTTCGCGGCCAAGGAAGCCTTTTCCAAGGCCATCGGTACCGGAATGCGCCAGGGCATGGCCTTCGGCAAGGTGGGTGTGCGGAACGAGGCCAGCGGCAAGCCCGTACTGGAGCTGCATGGAGAGATGCAGGAGCAGTGGGGCAGTCACGTCGTCCACGTCACGCTGAGCCATACGTCCACCGTCGCCGTCGCCGTCGTCGTCATCGAAACATTATCCTGAAGACTCCCCATGCTTCCATCGATCTACAATCCTTCGGAACCGTTCACGCTCGGTATTCTCGGTGGCGGCCAGCTCGCCAAGATGACGGCGCAGGCCGCCTATCGGATGGGGCTGCGTATAGCCGTGATCGAGCATGGCGAGAACTCACCGGCCGGAGTGATGACGAAGCTCGAATTCCCGGGTGGCTGGAAGGATCCGGAGCAGCTCGAGGCCTTCATCAAGGCCAGCGACGTCATCACGCTCGAAAACGAATTCATCGATCCCGATATCCTCGACACCATCGCCGAACGCCGTCTCGTCTGGCCGTCGCCCGACACCATGCGTCTGGTCCAGGACAAGTTCATCCAGAAGGAAACGTTCTCGAAGGCGGGCATACCCACGCCGGTCTTCGCGGAGATCGGCAGCAGGCAGGACCTCGTCGACTTCGGGGAGCGTCACGGCTATCCCTTCGTGGCCAAGACGCGCAAGTACGGGTACGACGGTTACGGCAATGCCACCATCAAGCGCGATACCGAGATCGACATGGCATGGCGCCGGTTCATGGAAGGGGAGGAGCCGAGGCCGTTGCTCGCGGAGTCGTTCGTGACCTTCACCAAGGAACTCGCCGTCATGGTCGCCCGGAATCGTCGCGGTGAAGTCGCCGTCTACCCGTGCGTACAGACCATCCAGCAGGGCCATATCTGCGTCAGTGTGCTTTCTCCCGCACCGATCGAAGAACATCTGCGCAAGCAGGCCCAGGATATCGCCGTGGCCTGCGTGGAAACGATCCAGGGCGTGGGAGTCTTCGGCGTGGAGATGTTCCTGACGCTGGACGACCGGATACTCTTCAACGAGATCGCACCGCGGCCGCACAATTCCGGGCACTATACCATCGAGGCCTGTCATGCCTCGCAGTACGAGAACTGCGTACGTGCCGTGACGAACATGCCGCTCGGCTCACCCGACATGCGCGTTCCCGCCGCCTGCATGATCAACCTGCTCGGTGAACGCAACGGCAGCGGTATTCCCGACAGCGTGATCGAAGCCCTGAAGGTTTCCGACGTTTCCCTGCATCTGTACGGGAAGAAGGATTCCCGGCGAGGACGGAAGATGGGGCACCTCACGGCCACGGGAGCCACCATCGACGATGCCTTCCGTTCGGCGAATAACGCCCTCGAAGCCTTCGTCTGGTGATCGCTGATTCCGGACCGAAAAAAAAAACGTCGAAACGCGATATTTCCCGTGACGTTTTCGGTCGTCGCTGATCTATGCTTCATTACCCGTGATGTACACAGGTCAAGACGATATCGCACTGGTCCAGAACATGCGTGATCCCGCGCGGGCCCACGCGGCGTTCGGAGTATTCTACGATCGTTATGCATCAAAGGTTTACACGTATTGCCGCCGTGTTCTCGGTGGCAACAACCTTGAGATCGACGATATCGTGCAGACCGTCTTCCTCCGTTTCTACGAGGCCGCTATCTCGTCCACCATCACGCAACCTGCAGGCTATCTGTTCAGGATCGCCCGTAATGCGTGTTACAGGCAACATTCACGTCGAACGATGGATATCATCGACGCAGACACGATAGCGGACCATGTCGTCGACTACAGTACGACGGAACTCCTGCGGCTGATCGAAGCGGCCCAGGCATCCCTGCCCGACGATCTGCAGGAAGTCTTCGTCATGCGGGAACAACTCGGCTTGTCATACCAGGACATCGCCACGACTCTCTCCATCGGAGTGGGAGCGGCCAGAATGCGTGCGCATCGTGCAAGGGGAATGATACGGGAAATCCTTGCCCCGTATCTGCAGGAACTCGACACCATACTTGGGAGTGATCATGCAAAGGAATGATCATGGAGCCTCGTGGCTCGACCCGCGTGTCCATGAATACCTGGACAACGAAGTCGATGGTGCGGTGGAATACGACGGACTCATCCGGGCGATGGCACAGGATGGCGTACTGCGCGAACAGGTCGCGCAGCACGTAGCCATACGTGACGAACTCAGGAAGGCCATCGTCTCGCCCCCCGATGAAATGCGCGCAGCACTCATGAAATCACTGCCGGTACCGCAACAGCCGCGGAATCGCTTCCTGCCATGGTTGGTCACGGCCCTGATCACGATGCTCGTCACCGTCATCGCACTCCTGTGGCTGGCGATCAGCGCACGCCGGAATGCCACGCTGACGACGAAGAGACCCACGACGACGGACGAAGCCGTATCACGGCATCATGGCGTCGATACGCCCCAGGACGTCGCAGATGCGACGAAGGCCGCCACCCGGGACGAACGACGACTCACCACCCTTTCCGCGATTCAGCCGGAGAATCGGCAGGAGGCAGCGGTCACGAATGTCTCCGCAGAGAACGATGCCGTTCCCACATCGGCAGGACCGGACGCAACGCGCGACCGTACGTTCACGTTCGGCATGCCCGACCATCTGCGCAATGTCCATGTGTATGGTGGTGGCGGAGGTGGAAGCATACGCAGGTCCACGCTGGCCCGCATGGATGACGGAGCGTCGGCACGCAGGACCGTGGCGCATGGTGGGACCGACAAGCCAGCACCGGACGAAACGACCATATCGATGGACGCAGCCACGCAGGCAGAGGCGGAAGCTGATATCACGGATGCTACCGGAATGGACGTCGCAGGGGGTGGGTTCACGCCGAGCGACCGTCCCGGCGTACTGCGTCAGACCATACTGCAGATCACGGAAGATGGCGGCAGACCGTCGAACTTCATGGTCGAAGTCAGGGGACAGGTTTCAAGATCCTATCCCGACGTCGACCTTCCGACCAGTCCCGATCCGGCACTCGCCATCGGAGGGTGGTGGCATGCCTCGCCCGCGTTATGGATCGGTGGGGAGATCGGACGGCAACGGTATGCACAGTACTATCAATTGAGCCCGATGCGTACCCGCGATCCGATCACGGGTGACGTCACGACGGTCACGACGACCGTCGATCAGCAGGCCACTCTGTGGTGGGCGGGTATCTCCGCGAAGTATCTCATCGGTCCGCCCATGCTGAATGACATGGTGCAACCATACGTCAGCGGTCTCGTCGGTGGTACGCTCCTCGGTCCCATGCTGCGCTCGACGCTCGGTGTACAGATATCCGTCTCCCGGCGCCTCGCCTTCAGCGGTAGCGCGGAAGGGTCGTCGTTATGGTACGGTACGAGCGACGGTACCAGAACGACCTATGCCTTCTCGGCCAATCTCGGTATCGTCCTCTCCTGGTAAGTGCGATCATGACGACAGGATCCATACGATCGATTCTCGGTATCTGCATCGTCGCGCCGATGGTGCTGCTCGCCTCCTGCGTGCAGCCGAACGACGTGGACGGTGACAGGAAGTACAAGAACACGGAAGTGACGGAACGGGCACTCGATCTCGTGACGACGTGGGAGGAAGCCATGACGGCGAACATGATCGGCGTCGCCCCCATCGAGCTGAGATTCAGGAATACGAGTGACCTTGCCGTGCGCATCCTGGGCGTCGACGTCACGAGCCTTTCTTCCAGCTACAGGGACCTTCTCCTGCAGCCCTCCATCATGCCCGATTCGCTGGGGCCCGCAGGCCGTCCCAACAGTGAACTGGTCGTACCGGTATATGCCTCGTCGAGGATCGACGTCAGGATGGCCGGCGCACGCGTGTCGGTCGTCACGAGCTTCGGCAAGCAGGACTTCGTCGTGACGCTGCCGAGTCCGACGGACAGGATGTCGGGTGCCGACGTGATCGTCGAGCGTGATGCCTTCGGTCGGGTCGCACTGGACAAGGAATTCACCGCCGGCGTCCGTCTCAGGAACACGTCGACGCATCCCTATCTCACACGGGCGATGGGATACTGGACCGACAGTACGCTGAAGATGATGACCGTCAAGCCGGACTATCCAGTCTTTCCCCTGACCCTCGGTCCCGAAGAAACCTCCATGGTTTCCCATCTCATCGTACCGCGCGTGCGGGGCATCCATACGCTGCGCATCACGTTCTTCGCCGAGGCGCTGGAACCGACGTCGAATCCCGAGCCGATGACCCGGGACTACATCGGCTTCATCGTTCCGTAGCGGTGCGGCGGTTCCGCAGCCAGAGCATGATGCCCTTCAGGGGAGTGGTTTCGTAGTTGACCTTGATGGTCACGAAGATGCCGATGATGGCGATGAGGATGTTGCCGAGCCACATGGCCAGGGCAGGATCGAGGTATCCACGATCAGCGAGCTTTTCACCGCCGATCAGCGATGCCCAGTACAGGACGTAGAAGCCGAGTGAAATGGCGGCCGAGATACCGAAGTTGCCACCCTTCGTAAGAATGCCCATGGGACATCCCACGAGGACGAAGAGGATGCAGGCCGCAGGAATGGCGTACTTCTTGTGGATCTCCACGCCGTACTTCTGTACTGTCTGTTCTTCGGACTGACGTCTGAATGCCTCCGGCTCCAGCTTGGACCGTATCGTGGAGATCTGCGCTGCGGCGCGCGTGACGGCGTCGATATCCGGTTCACCGGGCACGGTGCCGTGGTCCGAGGCGGACGATCCGGCGAGCCAGACGATATGATCGTGAAGGACGGAGTCGAGCGCGTGGTCGGCATCGGACATCGACGTTGTCGAACGATCGACGATCACTTCCATGTCGGATATCCGCATTTCGCGGTCGCCACGGGAGCTGCCGGTACCATCGCTTGATTCGAAGAAGAACCTGTCGGCAGGCATCGATACCTGGTGGCGATCGAACGTGATCACGCGATAGTCGGCCGCACGGCGTTTGTTGATCTGATGGATCTCGCCGTGATACAACTGGAGCACCAGCTTCGTGAGCGATGGCGAGAAGCCCATCCGTCCTGTATCCGCACTCAGGACGTTCCGGCGGTCCGCACGGGAATTGTCGTAGATCGTGACGCCATAAAGGACGCCGTTGCTGTCGACCTCACGGGCAAGGATGGTGAAGCTCTCGATCTGCGTGGTGAACTGGCCACTTTCGAGCACGAACGTCGGCTTCACCCGTTCGATGTCGCTCATCATCGTGCTGAGGCGCAGGTTCGTATCGGGCAGGATGTTGTCGCTGTACCAGTACACGCCCATCCACAGCATCGATCCCACGACGATGACGGGAACCATCATCCGGAAGAGGCCCATGCCGCTTGCCTTGAAGACGGTGACTTCGTGTGCCGCCGACATGGCGCCGAACGCCATCAGGGTGGAGAACAGCACGCCGATGGGAACGGCGAGCACGACGATCCACGACAGGTTCAGGACGATGAATTCCATGATGACGGGCAGGGCCAGGCCCTTGGCCGCGAACTTGTCGATCCAGCGCATCAGGTACTGCAGCAGGAACAGGTTCATGATCGTCACCGTTCCGAAGAGGAAGGGGCCGATATGGGACCGGAGGATATACCGCCACAGGATCACGACTGCATCTTTCTCGATACGTCGGCGATGAGCCGCTCGAAGTAGGCGTGCTTGTCGGGCTTCTGCCGTTGCAGGGCACGGTATGCTTCCAGGGCCTTTTCCAGTGCTCCCTGCTGCTCGTAGATGCGGGCGATGGTCTCCGTGACGAGGGCCGGTCCCGTACCCGGCGTATGCACCGGTCCTACGGGCGGCTGCGTGCTTTCACCCGGACGGGGCATGCGGACCTTTTCCAGACGCGAGGCGAGTTCTTCCAGGCTCAACGGCTTCTTCACAGCGGGACGTGCCGGAGCGCTCTCGACGTTCTGATGGGGTCTGGGGCGGACGAAGGGGCGCATCGGACTGTGGAAGTCACGGAACGACGGTGGTTCACTGAGCGGCTGGATGGCGCGCCGACCGCGTGCCTTCATGCCTTCGAAGCGCAGCGTGGTGTATTCGAGGCCGGGAATCAGGCGCACGGCGCTGCTGCGGATGATGCGCGCATCGTCCGACGTCGGTGCAGTATCGATGATGCGGAGTACGGATGGCACTTCGCGTCGTACGACGGTTCGTTCGGATACCTGATGATGGACGGCCCGCAGCTCGTGTATGGTCGCGGTAGAAGATGCGGCAGAGCTGGTGTCGGCGGCGACCGTGCCGATGGTGGACGGTTCGCGCACGGCTTCGTCCTGGACCCGCCGGGAGGGCGCATCGTCGTCGTCGACGGTCGTTATCGGTTCGGCATCGGATCGTTCTTCGACAGGACCTTCGATATCGATTCCGGCGTGTCCATCTGGAATGATATCGGTGGTTATGACTTCGGATATGACATCGATATCGGAATCGTCCGTTTCCGGGGCCATATCCGACGGCAGGTCGATTTCCGTGGTGGTATCGATGTTCCCGACGGTATCGTCCGTGGCTTCGTCCGGAGCGATATCGGCGGTCGTCGGCTCGTCGATGGTCAGGGATACGGGGCCGGTTTCCCCGGCGACGGCATTGTCGTAAGCCAGATCGATGGCCGGTGCGGTCATTGTCTGCATGGTATCGGAATCCGGCTCGACCGTCATGGTGGATCCGGATTCCTGCGCGGCCGTCGCAAGTTCGTCGAGACGGAGGGCGACGGTCCTGTTCCACGGGAAGCGCCGATGCGCTTCGTCGAGGATCAGGCGTGCGTCACCGTCATAGCCCAGGGCCGCATAGGCATCGGACAGGACGATGTAGCCACCGAGGTAGTCGGGATAGTATCGGATTCCGTCGGCACACAGGCGCACGGCATCGGCCTGCCGTCCGTCGGCGAGGAGCCTGGCGGCTTCGACGGCGAACGACGGTGATGGGCGGGGCGCTGTTGTGGACATACCGGTCTCGTCAGCGGCGGTTGCCGAGCAGACGGAGCAGGAAGAGGAAGAGGTTGACGAAGTCGAGGTAGAGCGACAGTGCACCCATGATGGCGCCCTTCGTCGCGACCGACTTCCCTTCGTACTGCAGGACGTAGTCGTTCTTGATGCGCTGCATGTCGTAGGCCGTCAGGCCCGTGAAGACGATGACGCCGATGATGGAGATGGCCCAGTCGATGAAGGGGCTGCCGAGGAACATGTTCACCACCATTGCGATGATGAGGCCGATGAGGCCCATGGACATGAAGCCGCCGACACCCGTGAGGTCACGCTTGGTAAGGTAGCCGTAGGCCGCAGTTACGCCGTACATGCCGGCCGTGATGGCGAATACCTGGGCGATGCTTCCGAGGTCGTAGACGAGGAAGAGCAGGGAGAAGGTCAGACCGTTCGTCAGGGCATAGGCGAAGAATATCCCTATCGCCGTCGACGCCTTCATCTTGTCGACGCGTGCGGACAGCACCCAGACCATGATGACGGGGGCGAACAGGAACAGATAGAAGAGCGGCGTGCCTACGATGGCTGCGAGCAGCGCAGGGGTATTGGCGACGAACCATGCGGTCATGCCCGTGGTGAGCAGACCGCCCACCATCCATGCATAGACCTTCTGTACGTAGACGCGTTGGTCGTCGACCGAGACCACGCCACCAAACGATTGTTCGCGGATCGTTCCAGACATATCGATGTTCCTTACAATGACGCTACTTCGTTCGTGCGACGACAAAGTTAGCAAAATCCGTCAGGGCCTTCCTGTAGACGGAATCGGGGAAAGATGCGAGGTAGCCGATGGCCTGCTGCACGAGTTCTTCGGCCTTGTGCTGGGCACTGCCGATACCGTCGTATCGCACCACGAAATCGATGACGGTAGCGATGTCCTTCGACGAAGGCTTGCGTCCTTTCACCAGTCCGAGCATCCGCTTCGCTTCGTCGCGCGGGGCGGCGGCGCAGGCCCGGATGAGGGGCAGGGTGATCTTCTGGTCCTTCAGATCGTTGCCCACGGGCTTGCCCAGGATGGAACTGCGGCTGGTGTAATCGAGGATATCGTCCTTGATCTGGAAGGCCAGGCCCACCAGTTCACCGTATTCGCGCATGGCAAGACGTGCGTCGGGGTCGTTCGTTGCACTGACGGCTCCGATTTCGCAGCATGTGGAGATCAGGGAGGCCGTTTTGTCGGAGATGATGCGGAAGTACGTCTCCTCGTCGATCGTCTTTTGGCGGCTCTTCTGGATCTGGAGGAGTTCGCCTTCGCTCATGCGCCGTACGGCGTCGGAGGTGATGTTCAGGTAGTCGAACTCCTGGTGGTGGACGGCCGTAAGCAGCCCACGCGAAAGGAGATAGTCGCCCACCAGCACGGCGATCTTGTTCTTCCACACGGCGTTGATGCTGCCCATGCCGCGGCGTTCTTCGGCCTGGTCCACGACGTCGTCATGGACCAGGGTGGCGGTATGGAGCAGTTCCACCATCGAGGCTCCCACGAAGGAGCGGTCGCTGATGGGGCCGCACAGTCCGGCGGAGAGGAAGACGAGCGTAGGCCGTACCCGTTTGCCCTGCTGCTTCATGATATAGCGTACGACGGTGTCGAGCAGCGCCGTTTTCGACCGCATCTGCTCGCGCATGTACGGCCCGAAGCGGGACAGTTCTTCCGCCACCGGGGCGCCGATATCATTCAGTGTTGAGACGGATTTCATGCAGGGTTCAGGGAGTAGCGGGCTCTTCGTCCCGGCGTTTGTAGGCAAAGCGTGCGATCACGACGCTGATCTCGTACAGGATGTAGAGCGGTACGGCTACCATCAACTGCGTGACGGGATCGGGCGTGGGCGTGACGATGGCTGCGATGATCAGGATGACGATGATGGAGTGGCGTCGGTACTTGCTCATGAGGGCAGGCGACACCATACCGATGCGGGCGAGTACCCACGTCACCATCGGCAGTTCGAAGATCAGGCCGGAGGCCAGCAGCATGTTGACGAAGAACGAGAAGTAGGAGCTTGTCGAGATGTTGTCCTGGATGTTGGGATTCGCCACGGCCTTGATGTACGACATCATGCTGGGAATCAGCAGGAAGTAGGCGAAGGACACCCCCATCAGGAAGCACAATGAGGTGAGGACGGTGATCGTCCTTGCCCATCGGCGCTCGTGCAGGTACAGTCCGGGAGCCACGAAGCTCCATATCTGGAACAGGATCCACGGCGAGGACGCGATCAACCCCGTGAAGAAGATGACCTTGAAGTAGAGGAAGGCCTGTCCGAACGGTTCCAGATTCTGCAGCGAGATACCGTGGCGTACGGCCGGGCCGAGCAGAAGCTTGTTCATGATCTCTTCCCGGAAGTAGCCCGTACCGATACAGGCAACGAGAATCCCTGCCACCGTCTTGAACAGTCGCGAACGCAACTCTTCGAGGTGGCCGAAGAAACTCATCTCCGCCGCGCTGCTTCGCGTCTCTTCAACGGTGTCATTCATGCTGAATCATCGTATACTGCCGGGCCGCGAAGATACGGAATGATGCGGCTATCGAAGGACCCTACCACATGCCCAGTCTCGCAAAATCCCCGAACTCGTTGGAATTCATTTTTGTTACGATGCATGACAAAAAAGCAAGCGAAATAATTTCACATCGACCAACTTTTTCCCTTGTGGATAACCTCCATGGGTGGACAAATTTGCACCCCCTGATACACGGGGAAGCCGTAGCAGGATCGGTGTTCGCACATGAGGGGAACGTCGACGTCACGGCATCCGAAAACAACGATTATTGTGGAAGCGATTCCTCGGAGGGTATGGTTGGGTGAAAAAGACCGAGACGCTTAACTTGTTCGCCACATCGACACCGAACGTTCAACAAACACCGGCGCAGGACATGCCTCGTGCAGCGTCCACCGGAGGGTCGAACAACGCAGAGACCCTCTGGGCTCAGTGTTTGCAGATCATCCGCGACAACGTCTCCCAGCAGGTTTTCAAGACATGGTTCGAGCAGATCCGCCCGGCGAAGTGGGATGGAGTGCAGCTCACCGTCGAAGTACCGAGTCAGTTCTTCTTCGAATGGATCGAGGAACACTATGCTTCGCTGCTGAAGAAGACCATCCAGAAGGTTCTGGGTGCCAAGGCGAAGTTGCAGTATCAGGTCATCGTCGACGATGGTGAAGGTTCGCCGGAACAACGTACGATCAAGCTTCCGGCCTTCCGTGCCACGCCGTCACAGCCCGCGCTGCCCTTCGGCGAGCAACAGCATGCAGCAGGAGCGGCGGCACCGGCCAGGCAGCCGGCCAACGCCGCCCACTATCCCACGTTCTTCAATCCGCGCTATACGTTCGACAACTTCATCCGCGGCGAGAACAACCAGCTCGCTACGTCGGCCGGCATGGCCGTAGCCGACAATCCAGGCAAGACACGCTACAATCCGCTCGTGATCTACGGTCCGACGGGACTGGGCAAGACCCACCTCGTCCAGGCCATCGGAAACAGGGTCCTGCAACGCAACCGCAATGCCAAGGTACTCTACACGAATTCCGAGAAGTTCACGATGGAGTACATCAACGCCATCCAGACCAACAAGGTGGCGGACTTCACGAACTTCTACCGCAGCGTCGACGTGCTGATCGTGGACGATATCCAGTTCCTCGGCGGCAAGGAAAAGACGCAGGACATGTTCTTCCATACGTTCAACGCCCTGCACCAGGCCGGCAAGCAGCTCATCCTCACGAGCGACAAGCAGCCGAAGGACCTCGCGGACGTCGACGAGCGCCTGATCTCCCGCTTCCAGTGGGGCCTCACGGCAGACATCCAGCCGCCGGACTTCGAGACGCGCATGGCCATCCTCCAGCAGAAGAGCATGGAAGAGGGCATGGACATGCCGGGCGATATCCTGGAATACGTGGCGCGCCACGTCTCCAGCAGCGTCCGCGAACTCGAAGGCTGCCTCATCTCCCTGCTCGCGAAGGTGTCGCTCGATTCACGTGAGCTGACGCTCGAACTGGCGAAGGAAGTGGTGCGCGGCGTCACGAACTCGCCGTCGTCACGTACGCTGACGATCGAAGACATCAAGCAGGAAGTGGCCGGTTTCTACAACCAGGACGTAGCCCTGCTCTCGGCGAAGACACGGAAACATGAAGTGGTGCTCGCGCGCCAGATGTGCATGTATCTCGCCAAGCAGCTCACGCAGATGAGCCTCAAGAGCATCGGGATGCACTTCGGCGGGCGTGATCACACGACCGTCCTGCACTCGTGCCAGACGATCCTGAACTACATCGATACGGACAAGAAGATCCGTCAGGACGTGGAGCATCTGAGGAAGGCATTGCAACGATAGGTGCGGGTGAAGCTCCGGCACCGGACATAGACACTGTCTGCACAAGGCCGACTCCCGCATGCGGGAGTCGGCCTTGTGCCATTCATGATCTCCCTACGATCCCATCTGCAGGATCGTCTCGTATTCGGCCTTCGTGAGCTCGACGACGCTCAGACGTCCGAGACGTACCAGGGCGATGTCGGCCAGACGCTTCTCGGCCTTGATATCCTTCAGCGTCACCGGTGCCTTCAGAGCCTTGTCGGCCTTGAGATCCACGGCCACCCATGCATCCTCGTCCGTGGTCGGATCCTGATAGGCCGTCTTCACGACCGTGGCGATGCCCACTACCTGACGTTCGTCGCCGGAATGGTAGACCAGGACGGAATCGCCCTTCTCCATGGCGCGCAGGTTGTTGCGCGCGGCATAGTTCCGTACGCCATCCCAGTGCGTCTTCTTGTCCGCCACGAGCTGATCCCAGGAATAGGTCTCGGGTTCGGTCTTCACGAGCCAGTGTTTCATTGCGTTGTATCCTTTGCAGCGATGTGCTTGCGTACGACGACGCGTATGACGGAGGGTGAATTCCTGGCGTTGCTGTGGACGGTGAAGTCGACGTTGTTCAGCGAGTCCTTGAAGGACTGTGCGTTGATGCCGAGACGCAGTTCGCCATAGGTGATGCCCGATGCATGATTGCGCTGGACGGATGCCGAGGCGCAGCCGCACGAGCCCGTGACGCTGGACACGGTGGCGGTACCCCCGCCCGTATTCACGAACCTCACCCGCGTCACCACGAAGCCGGCCGAGTCGGCATCGACGACGAGGGCGGGAGGGTCGAGCTTCAGCACGGGCGGATCTTCCTGGGGAATGGCGGCCACGGCCGTCAGGCAGATGAGCAGGAGGGGGAGGAGAAGGGCAGGTCGTGTCATCGTTGGCTCATGATCTCGGGGAATACGTCGGTAAAGTCGTATACGCCGGTTTTTCCGTGTATCCATTCGGCCGCCAGCAGCGCACCGAGGGCGAAGCCGCTGCGGTTCCTGGCGTCGTGGGTGAGTTCTATCCTGTCCGCCGCCGAGTCGAGCGTCAGCACGTGCCTGCCGACGATCTCGCCACCGCGTGTCGACGATACGTGCAGCATGTCGGCTGCGATCGGTGTGTCGTTGATGGCATCGGTCACGATGCGTGTCTTCCTGTCCAGTTCGTCGAGGACGATGCCCGCCATCGTGAGGGCCGTACCGCTCGGACTGTCCTTCTTGCGGCGGTGATGCCATTCGTGGATCATCACGTCGTATTCGGTCACGTCCTGCACCAGGATGGAGGCCGCGCGAACAAGACGGAAGAACAGTTGCACACCGACGCTGAAATTGGAACCATGGATCAGGCCGACGCCGTGACGGTCGCAGATGCCCTTTACCCTATCCATGTGCTGCATCCATCCTGTCGTTCCGATGACGACGTCGATGCCATGTCGGGCTGCCGTCTCCACTGTGGCGAGTACGGCATCGGGTTGCGTGAAGTCGATGACGACGTCGATGTCATCATTGACCGTTGCGGCGTCGAAGGGACGCGCTTCGTCGTAGATACGGGTGATGGCACAGGGCGTCTGAGGAGCGAGCCGTTCTATCTCACGGCCCATCGCTCCATGTCCGACGAGTGCGATCCGGGTTGGTGTAGGCATGGGGCAAATATCCCCATGCGCCGCAACATATCAAGCGGCGGACGGTTCTTTTACTGTCAGGATTCCTTCGGACAGCGCGAGGTGGCGTGCATCGGGAAACGTCTCGGTCAGGGCCATGCCGTGCGTCGAAAGGACGAGGGTGATGCCCTGTTCGTGGAGGGTGCGCAGTCTGGCGGACACGGCGAGTGCCGTGGCCCGGTCCATCGCTCCCGTCGGTTCGTCGGCGATGAGGACGGCCGGACGTGCGGCGATGGCTCGTGCAAGAGCTGCGAGGTGCCGTTCACCTTCGGAGAGCTGTCCTGGGAACTTGTTGCGGATATAGCTCACGTCGAGATCGGCAAGGACTTCCAGGCAGCGCCGGTTGGCGTCAGCCTTGTCATGGCCGTGAATGGCCAGAGCCATGAGGACGTTGTCGTGCACCGTATAGTCGTCGACCATACGGCAGCCTTGTTGCACGATGCCGATCGTGCGGCGTAGGGCGCGTACGGCCGGAGGTTTCATGGATGTCGTGGGGACGCCGTCGATGACGACGTGGCCCGAACTCGGCAGCAGGTCGGCATAGAGCAGGCGCAGGAGCGTCGTCTTGCCGGAGCCCGTAGGGCCCGTGAGGAGCGTACACGATCCGCCGGGAATGGAACACGATACGTTCTGAAGGGCGGGAATGTCGCCGTGCCGTACCGTGGCGTCGTCGAGAATGAAGTCCATGCCGCGAAAATAGTGAATGGAGAGGAGAATAGTCCAGTGCAATTCTAACCATGTTGAGTGAATGACGTGCTAACCCATTATGGGACGGGATGTTGGCATACTTGTCGACAACATTAGTGTATTATCCATAGAATAAAATAGTTAATATGGTAATCCGTTATAGATCTTTTTGCTACTATTTGTGAGGATGAAGATGGCAGACAAACACCCATACGTAAGCGGAACAGGAGTGCTGATCCAGGTATTTGATCATCTAAAGAAGTCGTTCCCGCAGACCCTTAAAGCCGAAGTGCTAAAGCAGTTGGGATTCGCTCCCCAGAATGAAAGCTACGTTCTTAACGTAATACGTTATTTGAGGTTGATTGATAATGAGGGTGCAAGGACAGAGGCAGCTCAGAGAACATTCACATTGCATGATAGCGGTGAGTTTGAACGACAATTCTCTGATATGATTAAGTCAGCGTACGAAGGTTTGTTCTCACTACATGGAGACGATGCATGGAACCTTGAGGATTCCAAGTTGATCACCTTCTTTCGTCAAACAGATCAATCATCAGAACTTGTCGGCAAGCGCCAAGCGGGTACCTTCAAGGCTTTGGCTACATATGCCGGACATGCTAAGCAATTGCCAGCCCGAAAGACTGCTGCAAAAAAAAGTACTTATGCAACAAAGGCTAAGCAAGTAGGATCTAAGATGGAGGGAAGTACTCCACCCGCACTAGTTCTTCCAGCTGGTGGCAGTACGACCAACGGGAATATTAGTCTTGCAGTCCGGGTAGAGATTAACCTCCCAACTACGGGTGACCAGGACGTGTACGACAAGATCTTTAGAAGTATCCGTGACAATCTCCTGAGTAGTTGAAATGTTGATCCGATTTGAGAGTATTGCTAGGTCTGTAGCACGCTGGAGTTACGGGGATAGCTCACTAACTCCGATTATACATCCATTTGATTCAAGGGACATACATCCTTGTTTCCCGATGAATGTGCGTCAACTATTCGACAACGGGCATTATACACAGGCCACGTTTGAAGCCTTCAAATTCATTGATAAACAGGTAGCGAAACTGTCCACTTCGAGCGAGAGCGGTAAGAAATTGATGATGACGGCATTTAGTGAAATATCACCGTCGATAAGGCTAAATGCATGCTCGTCTACCTCAGAAAGAGACGAGCAGGAGGGATATAAGTTCTTGTTTGCAGGCTCTATTATTGCCATTCGAAATCCTCGTGGTCATGAGTATGATATACATGATTCACCTGGTGAATGCCTTGACTACCTTGCTCTTGCTTCGCTGCTATTACGCCGTCTTCAGCAAGCAGGGTTCGAGATCAAGGCAAAAACAAGAAGTAAGTAATATCCTATTCGTTCGGGACGGGCTCGGTGCGGGGTGCGGATCCGCCCATGAGAATGGCCAGGGGGCGTGTGCCCGGAATCGCATCCAGGATGGTCTGGATCACGGCCATGATGGGGACGGACAGGATCATGCCGACGATGCCCCACATCCAGCCCCAGAAGATGAGGGAGATGAGGACGACGACCGGGCTGAGATCCAGGCTCTGGCCCATGACCTTGGGTTCGATGACGTTGCCGATGACGTTCTGGATGACGATGAGGATGGCCACGACGAGGGCGGCATGGCCGAACGATCCCGTCTGCACCAGGGCGATGGCTCCCGGCAGTGCCGTCGTGATGAACGAACCGATGTTCGGGATGTAATGGAATAGAAATGCCAGCAGGCCGACGAGGGGGGCGAAGTCGACATCGAAGATGGCCATCACGGCCCATACGATAAGACCGTTCACCAGGTTGAAGAGCGTCTTGACGCGCAGATACTGCAACACCTTCCTGTTCACCGTATCGTAGATCTGGACGAGGTCCATGGACCCCATCGATCCTGCGGCCGCCTGCAGTTTCTTCGAGAACAGTTCGCTTGACGAGATCATGAAGACGAGATAGAGCAGCACGAGGAAACCGTCACCGAGGAACGAGACGACGCTACCCACCGTGCTGGTGGCCGCCGACGTGATCGTCTGCATGTCGAGCATGGTATCCCAGCGCAGGGCCGACGAGCGCCCCGTCATCTGGAACGACATCCGTTGCAGCATACCGTTCATCTGCACGTTCAGGTCGGCGAGGCGCTGCTGGTAGACCGGGGCCTTCTCGATGGCCGAGCTGACGCCCGCAGCGGAGATCGTATAGATACCCCACAGCGCCCCCGAAGCGATGAGCATCACCACCACGAGGCAGACGGCCATGGGAAACTTCCATGAACGCAACTTGCTGACCAGGGGGCGGAAGAGGATGGAAAGGAGTCCTGCGAGGACGAATGGAATCAGGATGCTGTGCAGGACGTAGAGCGCTGCCGCGGCGGCGATCACGGCGAGAACGATGGCGGCGATGGCCGCCGGACGCAGTACTGGATTCATACCGCAAAGTAAGGGGTTTCATGTAGTTTTGCGCTCCGCCAATCATACCGACAGGAGGAGAAACCGATGCAACGTGGTCCGATTTCACGATTCATGGAAGAACAGTACCTGCACTTCAATGCAGCGGCCCTGGTCGACGCGGCCAAGGGATACGAACGTCATCTCGCAGAAGGCGGCAAGATGATGATCACGCTCGCCGGTGCCATGAGTACAGCAGAGCTCGGGAAGACGCTCGCAGAGATGATCCGCCAGGACAAGGTCCAGATCATCTCCTGTACGGGAGCGAACCTCGAAGAGGACATCATGAACCTCGTGGCCCATTCCCACTACAAGCGCGTGCCGCACTACCGCGACCTGAGCCCGCAGGACGAATGGGATCTGCTCGAGCATGGCTTCAACCGCGTCACCGATACCTGCATTCCCGAAGAAGAAGCGTTCCGCCGTATCCAGAAGCACATCCACAAACAGTGGAAGCAGGCCCAGGATGCAGGCGAGCGGTTCTTCCCGCACGAGTACATGTACAAGATGCTCCTGAGCGGCGAGATGGAGCAGTACTACGAAATCGATCCGAAGAATTCGTGGATGATCGCGGCTGCCGAGAAGAACCTGCCCATCATCGTGCCCGGATGGGAAGATTCCACGATGGGCAACATCTTCGCTTCCTACTGCATCAAGGGTGAGCTCCAGCCGAGCGTGATGAAGAGTGGTATCGAATACATGACGTGGCTCGCCAGGTGGTACATCGAGAATTCCGGTGGCAAGGGCATCGGCTTCTTCCAGATCGGTGGCGGCATCGCCGGCGACTTCCCGATCTGCGTCGTGCCGATGCTGTACCAGGACATGGAGATGGAAGACATTCCGTTCTGGTCCTACTTCTGCCAGATCTCGGACAGCACGACGTCGTACGGCTCCTATTCGGGCGCCGTTCCTAATGAAAAGATCACATGGGGTAAGCTCGGAATCGATACGCCGAAGTTCATCATCGAGTCCGACGCTACGATTGTTGCACCACTAGTATTTGCGTGGCTCCTTGGATACTAAAACACTCCTCTCCATGTCCGCCGGTCTGCTCTGCCTTCCGGTGATCGTCGCAGCGCAACAGCAGCCGCGACGCCAGGACAACAACGTCGAACAACAGAACGATACGCTTGCCTATACCACTCCGTCCGTTGTCGTCAGTGCCGCACGCACGACGATCGACATGGACCGTGTACCGCGTACGGTGGAAGTGCTTACGTCCGCCGATCTCGCCCGCCTTCCCGTACGCAGCGTGCAGGAAGCGCTGGCCTACCTTCCGGGAATAGATCTCCGTCAACGCGGACCCCTCGGCGTCCAGGCCGATCTCTCCATGCGCGGAGGTACGTTCGAACAGAGCGCCGTACTCTTCAACGGGTTGCGCGTGAACGACATCCAGACGGGACACCACTCGCTGAACCTGCCCGTACTGGCCGACGAAGTCGACCGTATCGAGGTGATCAAGGGTGGCGGCTCGCGATTGTTCGGTACGGGTGCGATGGACGGCGCGGTGAACATCATCACGAAGCGCGGCGGTCCGTCCCGCCTGTTCGCCTCGGCGACGGGTGGCGACTTCGGTCTGGCCGATGGACGGCTGGGCGCGAGTGCATCCACGGGCATCGTCGATCATCGCGTCAGCGCACAGTACCTGAAGACCAACGGCTACATGCCTTCGACGGACGTCGACATGCAGTCCGTACTCTATACGGGCTCGATCTCCGAAGGATCGACGCAGGCCTCCCTCACCGGTGGCGTCGTGAACAAGGCCTTCGGTGCGAACGGCTACTATTCCAACCGTTTCCCCGATCAGTGGGAACATACGGTGACGTGGTTCGCCGGTGCCACGGCGCGTACGGACCTCTCCGACGTCCTGTCCGTCAACGCTCAGGCCCTCTACCGTATCAACAGCGACGAATTCCTGCTGAAGCGCAGCGATCCCGCCTTCTATCGCAACCTCCACAGGACCGATCAGTTGACGGCCAATGTCCAGACGACGCTGTCGACGGGAGTCGGGCGCACGACGCTCGCTCTCGAGGGAGGATCGGACAGGATCGAGAGTACGAACCTCGGCAACTTCGATCGTGTGCGCGGTAGTCTGTCCCTCGAACATGCCGTGTCCATCACGGACAGACTCTATGCAGGTGCAGGTGTGGGGACGGTCTTCTACAGCGACCGCGTGCCGGGCATTGTCGGCGGCGTCGACGTGTCCTATCTCATCGCGCCGGGATCGCGCGTCTATGCCACGGTCAACAGGAACATGCGTATTCCGACCTATACGGACCTCTATTACAAGGATCCGGTCACCGTCGGTAATCCTGCGCTGAAGCCGGAAACGTCCGTGACGGCCGAACTCGGTACCTCGCTGATGATCGGCGACGTCATTCTCTCCGGCGCGGCATACAATCGCTCGTCGAACGATCTCATCGACTACGTCTTCCGCGGCGATTCACTGCCGTGGCAGGCCCAGAACTTCACGTCCGTCCGCGTCACGGGCGGTGAACTCGGCGTGCGCTGGCTCGTCACGAAGACACTTCGTGAAAGTCCGCTGACGCTGTTGCGCGTGAGCGGCAACGCCCAGGACGTCTCGTCGTTGAACGATGCCCGAACGCGATACGTCGCCGACAACCTTCGGTGGCAGTTCATCCTCGAAACGCAGTGGACGATTCCCGGCATCGGCGTCCAGGCCTCCTTCCTCCTTCGCGCCCAGGAGCGGGTGGTGGATCCGAAGGCCAACGTCATCGGAGACGCACGGATATGGAAGCAGTTCGACATCGTGCGCGTCGTCGCGGAAGCGAGCAATCTCTGGAACACGACGTGGATCGAAACGGGCTTCGTGCCCATGCCGTCGCGCTGGTTCCGTATGGGTGTGGAAGTTACCGCACCACTGTGAACACCGTTCCTGCGTGACCGTCATGGAGCACGTAGGAGCCGTTCGACAGACGCGAGATATCCCACGTCTCGACACTGGTTTTCACGTAGCGGGCGATGAGGGTACGGCCACGTACGTCGAGGATACTGTAGGTACGGCCTGCCGTGAGGCCGCGTAGCGTGAGGCGGTTGCTGTCGACGGAGATCGACGGCGCCGCCACCCTCTCTTCGTCGACGGACGCACCGACGTCGCCGAGAACGAGTCTGCATACGATCGGGAGATGATCGGATGCACAACGGAGGTCTTCTGCCATCTCCCGTGGTACGGCCGTATTGGGAGGATCGACGATCGTGCCGTTCCTCCTGTCGAGTCCGTCGTTCCCGAAGGCCCTGTAGCTGCCGTTCACGTGGCGCGGTGCCAGTGCTTCGCTCAGCAGGATGTAGTCGAAGCGATCATCCAGCCCACCTCCCACCCCACCGCCGCAGGCGCCATCGCCGGTCGACCGTGTGGCCTGTGTGTAGTATCGCAGCCATTCCGTGGAATTGCGCTTCCACGCGGATCCGAGGGGATCGACGAACCGGCGCGTCGCGGACGTTCCGGTGAGATCAACGTAGGACGCTTCGGTCGGACCGTAGATGTTGAAGTCTCCGCACAGAACGACGTACGAATGCGTGGTGATGTTCTGCATCAGCGTACGCACTTCACGCTGACGCTGGGCGATGCTCTGTGCGTCGTCCGATGCCTTGAGGTGCATGCCGTAGATGACGAGCGTATCCGGACGCAGGCCGTTCGACGGAATGGTCTCCAGCGTATACTCGGCGATGTTCCGCAGCTCCGTCGCGATGTAGCGCGTATCGATCAACGAGAACTTCTGCTGGTCGTAGAGCAGCATGCAGTCGGAATCCGGGCCATCCGTGAACTGCGACGACGCGAACGGGGCGTAGGTCAGCACGTCCGTGATGAATCGCGGTCCGAGCGACGCATCCTCCACCTCTTCACAGATGAGAATGTCCGGCCTGATGCTGTCCATGATACGCGCGAACTTCGGAATCCGGCCATCCTCGTTGGCTGCCGAATACTTCAGTGTGTTGTAGGAACAGATACGGACGGTGTCGGCTGCCTGGAGGCGCAGGCCGATGACGGCGAGGATGCAGAGCAGTAGTGAGCGCATGACGTTCCCCCGGATACCTTCTGATGGTCGTTCGATGAAGGCGGCAAGTTAACGAAGCGGACGTTCAAGGTCGATGTTCTCATCTCCCTTGCGATAGGGCAGCAGGAGCAGGACGAGGCGCATCATTTCGTTGCTGTCGTCCATACTTCCTTCGAACGGAATGTCGCGTGGAGGATGGAAGGGATTGTGCGGATTGCCTGCAGTGTTGTCGAAGGTTGCCACGGCATTGAGAACGCTTCCGGCCGGAATGCGGATGGGGCGTTTGAAGCGGTAGAACTCCTGCCAGTTGAAGTCCCAGTCGGGAACGTCGACGAGAGGAATCGTATCTCCCTTCGGCGTTTCGACCCATACCCGGAAGGAGCGTCCGAGCAGGTGCATGTGCGGATTGATCGTCAGGGCACTGACGTCGTCATGGATACGTGCGAAGATGTGGTGCGTCACCGTGCTGCCGGCCCTGATCACGTCGTCGGCCTCGGACTTCAACGCAGGTTTGAATGCGGCGAAGACGATCGTGCGGGGCTCCTTCCTGCCGGCATACATGTTGATGCGGGCACGGTCCGATGCGGCGACGGGCGTGGGGGCATAGTGAAGATTGCGGATGAGCAGCACTCCGCGTCGTGGAAGACGGAACCCTATGCCGTCGGGAAAGATGAGCGGCGACATCCCGGGAAGCCATCCTGCGTGGAAGACTTCGCGCGGAGGACCGTACGTCGGCGACACGAGGCCGAAGAAACGATAATCGTGTATATCGTCTACGAATTGAGAATCGCGGTACATGAAGTACTCGGGTATATCGTGCAGCGAAACGTCCGGTGCCACTTCGAGGATCTGATAGCTCGCATGGTGGGACAGCTTGCGGTTGCCCGGGAGGTAGTCGATACCTCGCATGTACTGTTCGCGATCGAACTCGAACGGTATCGCATAGCAGATGTACGTCTGTCTGTTCGTACCGGGAATAGGAACGTCGGAGCGCATGGACAGCGTGACGGTCGGACGTCCGAGCAGCATCGAACCATCGGGGAACGGCGGTACCGGCGGCATCGCGCGCGCCGGGCCTTCGACCATACCACCTTCCACCCATGCACCGATCGTCCTGATCTCGGCATCGGTGAGGCGTCGTTCGTGAGCGAAGGAGCGATACGACGGATCGTTGCGCTGGGGAGGCATATAACGGTCCTCCGTCACGTAGGCTACCATCGACGCGCGCTTCCGCACGTCCTCGAACGACGTCAGTGGAAACGGCCCGGCGCCATCCTGCCGATGACACGGCACACAGTTGCGCATGAGGATCGGCGCCACGTGCTGTGTGAACGTCGGTACCTCGCCGGCGGTCAGGGGGAGCAGGAACGACAGGAAGAGCGGGAGCAGGGCAAGCGAACGGATCATGTCAGTAATCGCCGCCCACCCGCCGCTGATCGAGGGCACGGTTGCGATCCACGCGGGGCAGGCGTGCCGGACGTCGCGTCAGACCGGTCGTATCCGTGATCGCCCTCATGAAGGCGATCATATCCTGATAGTCCTTGTTCGTGAGATTGATGCGGTCCGGCGCAAGCGTCTGATACGGATGATCGATGCCGATACCCCGGCCACCGCCGAGATCGTAGAACTGGACGATCTGGTCGAGCGTGGTGTAGGCGCCGTTGTGCATGTAGGGAGCGGTGAGTGCGATGTTGCGGATCGTCGGCGTCTTGAACGAGTTGGCGTAGATGACGCTCTGCTCGCGCAGGATACCTGCCGCACGTCCCTTGTCCGCATCGAGGATCGCATTCATGGTGTCGGGTCTGGAAGGAACGCCGAGAATCTCCGATTCGCTGTCGGTGAAGGACGGCGGGACGTAGCCCGCGAACGACGGAGCGAAGTGACACGTTCCGCAGGCCGCACGGCCCATGAAGAGATTGAAGCCACGTTTCACGGCGGGATCGAGGTCGATGGCCTCGCCACGCACGTAGCGGTCGACGGGTGAGTCGAAGGATACGAGGGACGAGAGATAGGCGGCGATGGCCATGCCGACGTTGGCCACGTCGATGGCGCCGTTCCGTTCGTTGGGGAAGGCCTTCCCGAACATCGCTTCGTATTCGGAGCTCTCGCGGAGGCGGCCTATCATGTCGATCAGCGTGCTTCCGAATTCACGTTCGTTGGTCACCACATGTGAGATCACGTCGTTGATGCGGTTGGCGCGTAGGTCGTAGAAGAATCTCCGTGCGAAGACGGCGTTGATCATCGTGGGTGCGTTGCGGTCGATGGTTCCATCGTGGCCGAGGGCCACGCTCTTCGCATGACCGTCCGTGAACCCGCGCTCGGGTTGATGGCATGAGGCGCAGGCGCGTTCGTTGGTGGAAGACAGAATGGGATCGAAGAAGAGTGTGCGCCCGAGCTCGACGAGGTCCGCCGAAACGTGATCCCTCTGCAGGCCCGTACTCTTGAGCGGGTTGAAGAAGTCGGTAGCGAACATCGAACGTCCGCGCGGATTCACCGCGGGCGGGAAGGGACTCACTTCCGTGATGAACTCGATGCCGAGATCTGTCTGTACGTCGAGCAATGCACCGTAGAGCGGATCCATCACGTCGCGCAGGAAGGCGATGCGGTCGAAATCGTCGAATGCGGCATGGCGCAGATCGGCGATGCCCTTGTCGACGAGGGCGGCGATCTTCCGATGACGTTCCGCGAGTGTGCGGGATTCGAGCTGTGCGCGGAAGCCGTCGGAGATCGTCATGATCGTCGTGAGCGGCACGATGTCGTCTTCCATCGACGGTTCGGATGCCGGGCGGTCGAAGGCCACGATTCCCATCGACGAGATACGGACCACGGCGGAGCGGCATGCTTCGATCATCATGCGGTCCGTCCACCGCGTGCCACGCAGTTCGAGCAGAAGGTCGGGCATGTTGCCGCAGAGCGTATGGACCTTGTCGCGCAGTTCCGTGAGTGTGCGCATCGCCGTACTGTCGTCGGCATGCAGTAGTTCATCGATGATCTGGAATCCCTGCGGTCCGAGGATGTCGACGTATTGTGACTTCTGATCGAGGCGTGGCAGGGGAGCACCGTTGACGAACTGTGCCACGAAGCCGTTGTCGAGATATTCCGCCAGTGGCTCGAGACGCTTGTACGACCGGCGCGCCGCTTCGTAGGCCGAACGGGCGTCGACGAGATCCGCATCGGACCTGATGCCGTCGCAGGCCGTCCGGAATGTCGTCATGGCGGAGGTCACACTGTCGCATGAGGCGGCGATCCATGCATTGAGGCGTTCGCGCCGCAGTTTCTGATAGTCCGGCGACAGCCATGCCGTCAGGAGGGCAGTGCATACGAAGGTGGCGAGGAGGGTGAGGAACGTCTTCATGGAAGTCGATGGTGCTGGTGTCGAAAACGCGAAAGGACCGGTGGGGATTCCACCGGTCCTTGTCGCCCTGATGTCTATGGACCGACGACGTCCGATTACTTCTGGACGACGACCTGATGGGTCTTGCCGTCGGTCGTCATCACGTAGTAGGTACCGGAGGCGAGGTCGCGGATGTCGATCGATTCGCTGTCGCGTACGACGCGTACACGTTCGCCCTGGGCGTTGTAGAGAGCTGCGTCGATGGCCGTGCTGAAGCGAATCTCACGCGACGTCGGGTTCGGATAGATGCGGATTTCGGCCGGACCTTGTTCGCTGCCGTTGCCTTCGTGCTCGATACCGGACACGAGTTGCTTCAGGCCCGAGATGGAGAACGTGAGCGAGTTCTTCGAAGCGGCATCCGTGATGGCCACGTTGTCCGGGTGCTGGGCGTTGATCAGTACCGTGTTGCCGTCATCGAGGCTCGCGAAGCCGGTGATTTCCGAACCGTAGGGAGAGATGGCGAGGCGATAGAGGTTGTCGACCGACGGCGTTTTCGACATGTCGAGCAGCCATGCTTCGCAGTTCGTTCCACCCATTGCCGTGTTGGGCATACGACCCATCGTGAGGCCGTTGAGGTCTTCTTCGATGACCATGTAGGTCTTGCCGTTGACGTAGAGGAAGCCGAGACCGTCGGGGTTGGAGAGGTGCTTCGCGGGATACTTGTCCGGCGTGGCATCCTTGGTTTCGACGAACGGACCGCCTTCGATGTAGGAGCGTACGGAGTTATCGGACGGATCGAATTCGAGGACGCGGCCGTAGTAGTCCCAGTATGCGGAGCTGTCGACGCTCACGCCTTGTGCGGCTGCGCGGTCCGTCGTGTGCTTCGGAAGCGTCCAGCCATCGGCCAGGGCCTTCTTGTAGTTGGAGCCCGGCTTGTCGACACCCGTTTCCGTGATGTAGATCTTGCCCGTCGTCTTGTTCAGCGCCGTCCACTCCAGGCGCGTGAAGCCCGTGATGCCTTGCGTCTTGGCCCATTGGTGCGGAGCCACCATGATGTTCCAGTTGGCGGGGAGGTCATTGGGGACCTGCACCCACGTGCCCGTGAACTGACCGGGGTTCTGCTTGTAGAAGTAGAGCTTGCCCTTCGTGAAGTCACCGGGTTCGTCGGCGACGAACTTCGTGAAGAGGGACTGGCCGGCGGCACCGTCTTCGGAGAGATAGACCGTCTTCTGGTCGGACATCACCACGCCACCTTCGAAGCCCTGGCGTCCCCAGTTGTATTGCTTGCGGACGGCCTTGGCTTCCTTCGGATTGATCTCGACCATCCAGTTCATGTTCTGGTACTTCTTGATCTTCGTTCCGTCGAGGGCGGGGAAGCCGGACGGTTGCTTGGCACCGATGGTGAAATCCGTCGTGTCGCGGATACCTTCGCCCTTGGAGTTGATGCCGGCATTGCTCGTCTGATACCATTCCTCAGCCGTCCAGATGCGACCGTTCCAGGAGACGCCACCGCAGTTCATACCCGTTTCGCCGACCGTGTTCACGAAGTCGACGTTGAAGAACTTGCCCGTACGGCCATCCGAGAGCGTCTGGTTGAGCACTTCGAGCGTACCGTCTGCCTTCTTGCCGAGCTTGAACATCGTCATCCCGCCACCGTCACCGATGGCATCGTCCTTGGCGACCATTTCGTGGTTGACGACGACGTAGCCCAGGGCGTCGTCGGCCGGAGCATAGCCGATGTAGTCGTGCCACTGCTTGGCGACGGCCTTGCCGGCCGGCTTGTCGTTGATGGCGGAGGTCTGGACGGTATCGACACCGCCGACGAAGATGTTCTGGTACTTCAGGGGCGACGGCGGAACGACGACGCGGCCCTGAAGGTAGGGAATCATGGTTACCGGCTGGATGCTGACCGGGAAGTCTTGTGCCTGCGTGGCCGTGGTGATGGCGGCGAGGGCACCGATCGCGAGAAGCGAACGTTTCATTTGAAAGGGCCTTGAAAATGGATGGTGTTTGCGTGCAGCGCCGCGAAACTATCCATGGCCCGTTACGACAGTTTGGCGATGCCGTAATGGTTCGGTTACCGTTGTGTTACTACGTGGATTACATCCGGATAACGCCAGGGCACCCCTCAGCTCGCCGGGTGTCCCAGGGCCTCCAGTACGTTCCGCACGGCCTTGCCGTCGGCAACGGTGATGATGGCGATCCGTCCGTCACGCGTACGGAGTTCGGTGCCGTCGCATACGTAGCTGAATTTGCGGCCGCGAAGGCGGGGACCCTTGAAGAGGTTGACCCTGTAGTCGAGGTGCGGGCCCGGCCTGCCGAACTCTCGTTTGATATCGATCGGTCGTACGACGATGGATCCGATCTCGTCCCACCGGAACAGTTGGGCCGGTCCGCCCGTGCCGTCCGTGAAACGTACGTCGATGCCGACATCATTGATGATGAGCCATCATGGTGTAGCTGCGAAGCCGGGCGATAGCTATCCAGGCGAAGCCGCCGAACATGACAGACGGGAGCAGGAGCCCTATCGGATCCCCGTCCAGTGTAAGGAACCGGACGATGGAGATGGATATCGGCAGGAACGCGCATGCAAGAAGAACCTTGCTGGTCCGCGAGACATATGCCTTCGGCAGGTGCTGTGTATATGAAAGGTGGACGGACCGAGATGTCGTCATCATGCTGCCGGATGTCCGGCCTCACGGAAGGCCGCACGTACCGCTTCGCCGTTCTTCACCGTGATGACGATGGTCCTGCCGTTGCGCAGCGACAGCGCGACACCTTCCACGCCGTTCCATACGTAACCCGTCTTGCGGCCCCAGCCGTAGCGGATCCCCCAGCCGCCGAACTCGCCCAGCGGACTCACCTTCCGCACTGCGATGCGTTCTATTTCGTCCCATGCGAACCTTCGGGGGCGGCGATGGAAGGGACGGAAGCGAACGCTCACGCCGTCGTCGTCGATTCCCACCGTGAGCGTGGAGCGACCGAAGAGGAGCGACAGGAGCAGCGGCACGCTGACGGTCACGAGCAGGACCGGCCACAACGGCCCACCGGAATCTTCACCCGAGACCAGGAGCATGACGTGGATGGCGGTTGGCACCAGGACCACCACGGCCATCACGACGTAGAAGAGGACCTTCATGCTCTTCGGGGCACGCTGCGTATCGGTATAGAACATTCCCCAAGATAAGTTTGCATCATGAGCAGCACAACGTCGGAACCTTCCCTGACCACGTCGACGATTCTCCGTTTCTGGATACCACTATGCGCGACGTGGCTCATGATGGCCGTCGAGAGCCCCATCCTTACGTCCGTCATCGCACGCCTGGACGTTCCGATGTACAATCTCGCTGCCTATGGCGTGGCCGTCGCCCTGGCCATGTTCATCGAGGCGCCGGTCATCATGCTGCTGAGTACGTCCGTCGCTCTCGCGAAGGACCGTCTGGCCGTCGAGGCGTTGCGTGCATTCACGCGCCGTATCAACATCATCGTCACCGTGGGCATGATCGTCGTCTGCATTCCTCCGGTCTACGATCTGATCGTCCATCAGGTCATCCGGATTCCCGACGAAGTCAGCAGGCTGATGTACCGGGGTCTCGTCTGCATGATTCCGTGGCCGGCCGCCATCGGCTATCGCCGGTTCTATCAGGGTCTGCTGATACGCAACGGCTTCACGCGACGGGTGGCCTACGGAACCGTCGTACGACTGTTCACGATGGCCTTCTCGGCGTCGGTCCTCGTGCTGTTCTCTCCTTTCGATGGCGTCGTCATCGGTACGGTCAGCCTCACGAGCGGTGTGATCCTCGAAGCCTGGGCCACACGCTGGATGGCGCGCAGTACGCTGAGGGCGCTGCGCAGGCAGGACCCGGCGGCATGCGCTCCGCCACCCACGACGCGGGACATCCTGCGCTTCTACATGCCCCTGGCCCTTACGTCCATCGTGGGCTTCGTCGTGACACCGATGCTCGCCTTCTTCATGGGCCGGGCACGCCTTCCCGTGGAATCCCTGGCCGTTCTGCCCGTCGTCGACTCCTTCGTCTTCCTCTTCCGTTCCTTCGGCTTCTCCTATCAGGAAGTGGGCATCGCCCTCCTCGGCGAGGGGAACAGGCACTATACGGCCATCCGCAAGGTGGGCGTGATGATCATCGTGGGGACGACGGTGGCCCTCGGGCTCGTGGCGTTCACGCCCCTGAGCGAGGTCATCTATGCGGGCGTCTACGGCCTCAAGCCGGAGCTGGCCGACTTCGCGGTGGAGCCGACGATGATTCTCATCCTCCTGCCCATGCTGTCCGTGCTGTATTCCCTGCAGCGGGCCGTCCTCATCACCGCGCGGCGTAACGTCGCCGTCACCTGGAGTACCATCACGGAGGTGAGCTGCATCGCGGCCACCATGATCCTCACGTTGTGGCTGTTCGATCTGCCCGGTGCCATGGCCGCGGCCCTGGCCATGGTGGTGGGGCGTGTGATCGCCAACATCTATCTCCGGCGTGAAGTGAGCAAGGCGCTCAAAATGACGCCGCGGTGATGCGCTGTCCGTCACCGGATTCGTATTTTCCGGACTCGACAGACTTCTTCCATTTGCTCCCCGAGAGTCCATGACGCCGTTGCTGGAAGTCAAGAACCTGGTGACCGAATTCCGGTCCGATATCTACAACGTCAAGGCCGTGAACGACGTCAGCTTCACGGTCCACAAGGGACGCACCCTCGGCATCGTCGGTGAGTCGGGGTCCGGAAAGTCCGTCACCAGCCTTTCGGTGATGCGTCTCGTTCCGGATCCTCCGGGACGGATCACGGGAGGCCAGGTGCTGTTCCATGAACAGCATGGAGTGAAGGACCTGCTGAAGATTCCGGAAGACGAGATGCGCGGCTATCGCGGCAACCGCATCGCCATGATCTTCCAGGAGCCGATGACGTCGCTCAACCCCGTCTTCACCTGTGGCGACCAGATCATCGAGGCCATCCGCCTGCATCAGCACGTGAGCAAGGACGAAGCCGCCGCACGTACCCTTCAGCTCCTCAAGGAAGTGCAGTTGCCCCGACCAGAATCGATGATGAAGAGTTACCCTCATCAACTGTCGGGCGGACAGAAGCAGCGTGTGATGATCGCCATGGCCATGTCCTGCAATCCGTCCCTGCTGATCGCCGACGAACCCACGACGGCACTCGACGTCACGGTCCAGGCCACGATCCTCGACCTCATGCGCGACCTTCAGAAGCGCCACGACATGTCCATGATGTTCATCACGCACGATCTCGGCGTCATCGCCGAAATCGCCGACGACGTCATCGTGATGTACAAGGGCCGCATCGTCGAAACGGGATCCGTGCAGCAGATCTTCGAGGATCCGCAGCATCCGTATACGAAGGGTCTGCTGGCCTGCCGTCCACGACTCGACAAGAAGCTCAAGATCCTTCCGACCGTCCGCGATTTCATGGACGAAACGGCCGATGGCATCATCACCGAGCGGTCGCACGAAACGGTCGACGCCCGTGTACACGACCTCGAATTCTCACGTGCCGAAATCGACGCGCGCAATGCATCGCTGGCCGCGACGCGGCCGCTGCTCGACGTCAAGAACCTCGAAGTGCACTTCCCGATCAAGTCCGGCCTCTTCGGCAAGACGACGGGCTACGTCAAGGCCGTCGACGGCATCACGTTCGACGTCAAGCCCGGTGAAACGCTCGGTCTGGTAGGCGAGTCGGGTTGCGGCAAGACGACGACGGGACGTGCCGTCCTGCGCCTCGTCGAGCCGACCGGTGGAGACGTGATGTTCGACGGACACAACGTCCGCGCTCTGTCCGGCTCCGACCTGAAGACCATGCGCAGGGACTTCCAGATCATCTTCCAGGATCCCTATTCGTCGCTGAATCCGCGTCTGAGCGTCGGCAGCGCCATCATGGAAGTGTTGTCCGTCCACGGCATCGGCGCCAACGACAGGGAGCGCAAGGAACAGGTCCAGTACCTCCTCGACAAGGTCAACCTGTTGCCTCGGCACTTCAACAACTATCCGCACGAATTCTCCGGCGGCCAGCGTCAGCGTATCTGTATCGCCCGCGCCCTGGCGCTGAAGCCCAAGCTCCTGATCTGCGACGAATCCGTGAGCGCCCTCGACGTATCGGTCCAGGCCCAGGTGCTCAACCTGCTGGTCCAGTTGCGCGACGAGTTCAAGCTCACCTATATCTTCATCTCCCACGACCTCAGCGTCGTGAAGTTCATCTCCGACCGTATCGCCGTGATGAATGCGGGCAAGATCGTGGAAACGGGCACGGCGCAGAGCATCTATGCCGCACCGGAGCAGGATTATACGCGACGGCTCATCTCCGCCATTCCGCTCGGTACCGTCGACGTGATCAAGCGTCGTATGGCCGACCGATCCGCGGCCTGACGGGCGATCCCATGATCCAGATACAAGGTCTTACGAAATCCTTCGGTCCCAAGGCCGTACTCCGGGGTGTCGATCTCACGATTCCGTCCGGCAAGACGACGTGCATCATCGGCAGGTCGGGTTGCGGCAAGAGCGTCCTGCTCAAACACATCGTGGGCCTGCTTCGTCCCGATGCCGGTACCGTCGTACTCGACGGTACGGACATCCGCGACCTTAGTCCGGAACAGATCTTCGACATGCGCCGCCGCATCGGCTACGTCTTCCAGGGCGCGGCGCTCTTCGACTCCCTGTCGGTCTTCGACAACGTCGTCATCAGCCTCGTCGAGCATGGTGAACGGGATACGTCCCTGCTCGACAGCGAGGCCCGGCGCGTCCTGTCGGCCGTCGGTCTCCTGCCGGATCTCTCCGAGTCCGGTTCACAGGGCTACGAGAAGGAATACGGCATCCTGCGCGACAAGAAGCCGAGCGATCTGTCCGGCGGTATGAGGAAGCGCGTCGGCGTGGCACGGGCCCTGGTGGGAAGTCCGGCCTATATCTTCTACGACGAACCCACGACGGGACTCGATCCCATCACGTCGCAGCAGATCGACGATCTCGTCGGCGATCTCGCAGGCAAACTGCATGTGACATCCGTGGTTATCACCCACGATATGTTCTCCGTGTTCAACATCGCCGATCACGTGGTGATGCTCGAAGGCGGCAAGGTGCAATATGAAGGAACGGTGGACGGTCTGAAGGCGTCCCGCGACCCCGTCGTGGTCGACTTCCTTGCACGATATGTGTAACTATAGCGTCCATGTTCGCCTCCTTGCAGGTACTTCCGACTTCCAGATCCAAGACCATGTCCCAATTCATTGACCGCATCCGGTCGTCGTGCCGTGGCGTCATAGTATCGTTAGTCCTTGCCCTGATTGGGGTTGCCACCGCTGCAGCCCAGGTGAACGTTACACTCGTCCCTTTTCCCGATGGCTCCACGGTCGATGCCATCTCCGCATTCCCCACGGTCATCGCCAAGATCCGCGTCCGCCAGGGCAGCACGCCGCTGTCACTGAAGACCCGTGACGTCGTCATCCGTGAGGGCCGCGATGCCGTGATGCCCACGACGGTTGCCGACGAGGGTGGCGGAGTGCATCGTGTGGAGTGGCTGTGGAATTCGACGTTCCGTCCCATCATCTACGTGACGAAGGACGGCGAGATGGGCAGTGTCTCTCCGACCGTGGCGGCGACATCGTACGGGCTGTTCCTGCGGGACAGTGCGGGACGGAATCTTCCCAACCAGATCATCTTCGGTCATGTCGAGCCCGGCAACGAAGTACTGCTCAAGCTGAAGCTCGTGGCCCTGTTCGTACCCAAGGATGCGAAGGGCAACGAAATCCCCGTGAAGCTCGATTCGATAAAGACGCGCACGGACAATTTCCGGATCGTATGGAGAGGCCATCCCGTAGCCGGTACGGAACCGCCGCCGCGGATGATCATGTCCCCGTGGGACTATCGCTACGATCTCATCTTCGCTCCGAAGACCAGCGACCCGGTCGTCGATCTGCTGACCATCTACTACAACGGTGGTCAGATGAAGAGCATCCTCCTGACCGCCAACCGTCCGCCATACGAACGCACCAAGCTCCTCACCGTGACCCATCCGAACGGTGGTGAACAGTTCACGCCGTGTCAGCTCGTCGACATCACGTGGAAGGGCGCCATGAAGGGTTTCCTCTCCACGGTGGAGTACACGACGGATGACGGCAGGACATGGAATGCCATCGACTCCACGCTCGACTCCACGCTCGTATGGAAGGTGCCTACCGTTCTCAGCGACAAGGCCCGTATCCGCGTGCTGCAGAAGTTCCAGTCCAATGACGAGATGTGGCTCTACGGCGACACCGTGGCCGTATCGAACATCGCCTTCAATCACGATGGCAGCAGACTGCTGAGTGCGCACGTCAACGGAACGATCTACGAATGGAATGTCCAGACCGGCCAGCGCATCGGGACCTACAAGGCTTCGATGACGGGTGCGCAGCAGAGCATCACGGGACTCGCCTACGTCGGTACGACGCGTTCCTTCGTCGCGTCGCTGAACAGGCCGACCTCGACGGATCAGTTGCTCCGCTTCGATGCGGGGCAGGAAGCGCCCGTGCTCTCGGTGGATCTGCCGGGCGGCGCCCGTGCACGCGACATCGGCTGCGATCCTTCCGGAACGGGCATCTACGTCATCCCCGTGCTGGCGGCCCGTATCCTCGTCTACGACGCAGCTACGCTCGGTGAGCTGCCCCCGCTGAATCTCAACGCTCCGATCACGGCAGGCGGCGTACGCGGAGGCTATCTCGACCTCATGCTGATGAACGGTGACCTCGTACGGCTCACCATCCCCGGCGGTACCCAACAATCACGCATCAACACGGGCTTCGCCGACGATCGCTTCTCCATCATCACCAAGCTCAGCGTGTCGCAGTCGGGACGCTTCGCCGGCCTCGGAGGAGAGACGGCGGCACCCGGATCCGTACCGCGTGACCAGATGACCTACGTCTACGACATGACGAGGCCGGCCATCGCACGGATGTTCTACCGTGAAGTGGGATCGAGCATTTCCGGTCTGTCCTTCAGCGCCAACGACGGATATCTGGCCATGGGCTTCGGCCTCTCTCCGAAGTTCCTCGTCTACGACAACGCGGCCGATACGACCGTCGATCAGATCAGCGATGGACATTCGGAGCAGGTCACGGACATGGAATTCAGTCCGGACGGCAAGACCCTCGTCACGAGCTCCATGGACCGTACCAGGAACCTGCTGCGCCGATCCTTCATCACTCCCGAAGACGACGTCTCCGATACGACCTTCAGTATCGTTCCCATCCGCCTCGACATCAAGCCCATCGTGATCCGCCGGCAACTCATCGGTACGTCGCGTGACACGGTCGTGACCGCCAACGTCTGCAACGTCAGTGGCGTGCCCCTCGTCGTGGAATGGGCGCAAATGGACAGGAAGGTCTGGGTTTCGCTGGTCGATGCGATCGATGGCGATACGATCCAGCCCGGCGAGTGCTTCCGTCTGAAGCTGCGCTCCGCGCCCCTCGACACCGGACTGCTCGTCGATACGCTACGTATCACGTGGTGCGGTACCACGGCGGCGATACCGATCGAGCTGCAGTCGCTGAATCGCGATCTGTCCATCCTTGCCGACATGGCAGACTTCGGTGACGTATGCGTAGGCCAGGGCAAGACGCGCACGCTGGCGATGATCCGCAACAACGACCCGGAACCGGTCACGATCAACACGATCTTCATGGAGCAGGGACTGCAGTCGCAGTTCCGCATCGTGCAGGCCATCCAGGACAGTGTGATTCCGGCGGGAGGCACGCTCGAAGTGGAAGTGGAATTCCGTCCGCGCCGCAGCGGTTACGATACGAGCAACATCGTCATCCAGTATGCCGGACAGAAGAACGTCCAGGCCCTCTCCCGCGTGACGGGCCGTGGCTCGGGTGCGGACATCCAGATATCGCACACCGTGCTGCCCTTCATTCCCGAAATCACCGAGCGTGAAATCGTCCTCACCAACAGGTCGGACAATCCGGTCGTCATCACGTCGGCATCGGTCATGACCGGTGAGCCGTTCACGGTGCTCACGAATCTGCCCCTGACCATACCGTCGCACGATTCCGTGCGTCTGCGTATCAGGTACGACGGCGGCGCGGTGAGCAAGCAAGCGGCCGTCGGGCTGTCGTTCGATCCGTGTGCATCCATCTCGGAATGCAAGCTCGCCCTGTATTCGTCCACCACGTCGTTGCGCATGCCCATCGTTTCGGCCGACCCGCGTGGCGACGCCGAAATACCCATCGAGGCAACCTTCGTCGAGAACTGGAGCTATAAGGGTGAACGGTTCCTGGAAGGTGCCTTCACGGTCAATCCGCGTCTCTTCCTCGCACGGGAGATCACCGTCCCGAACGGTTCCGCGGAGATACTATCGCAGGATATCATCGACGGCAGGCGTCTCGTACGCTTCCGTATCACGAGCGACTTCTCGGCCAATGGAGAGATCGCCCGCCTGAAGGGCTGGGCGGGGCTGGCGGAAGTCGACAGCTCGTTCCTCGTCTTCGATACGACGCAGGTCGACTTCGGTTCGGCCGTCACGGTGAACTACGTCGATGGTCTGCTGCGCATCCTCAATCCGGATCCGACGCGACGTATCATCGACAGGTCCGTTGCCGCGATCACGGGCATCGCCCCGAATCCCGTGGGGAGTACGGCCAGCGTGGACCTTTCCATGCCGGCAGCCGGGACGGTGACCATGCGCTGTATCGACCGGTACGGTAACGACGTCGTGGAGGCACGGACGTTCGACGCGCCGGCCGGTACGTCGAAGCACGGTCTGGACGTCGGTGCCGTCGCACCCGGCGTCTATCACGTGGTAGTGATGCACGACGGCCATACCACTTCCTATCCCTTTGTCGTCCTCCATTAATCGCCGCATACAGTGACAGTACTACGTCGGTTCTTCATCGCGTTCGGCCTTGCCGCAGTGTGTACCCATGCCACGGCACAGAAGGCCGATACGGCGCTCGGGCGCTGGATCGTTCAGGGTGGTATCTACGGCAGTGCGAACATGCACAGCAGTTCGTTCCGGCAGCTTCCGGGCATTCCCAATTGCTGCGTGACGTTCACGGGCGACCTCGGCTTCGGCGGAGCGCTCGTGGCCGGTGTCGAATACGTTCCCGAGACGACGCTGTTCGGTCTGCCCCTCAGGGCGGGAGCCAACGTATCGTATACGCTGCTGACGGCCGCATTGCGCGAACCCGAAGTGGTAGGAAACATCATCCGTGGTAACGACGTGTCCTCCGGAACGGTGGAACATCGTCTTGCCGCCTCCTATGCGCCGCTTTCCATCGAACCGTACATCGCTCTCGGACTGCCCGGAATCCAGGGTCTGCGTCTGAAGCTGGGCGTGCAGGCCGGTATTCCCATCATGGCGACGTACGAACAGAGCCAGATGCTGCTCACACCGTCCGACCCCGCCTATACGTTCGAGAACGGAAGCCGTACGCGCGCCCATACGGAAGGAAGCATTCCGCAGACGTCGGCATTGTACGCCGCGGCCGTCGTAGGCCTGCGCTACGAACTGCAGACGTCGCGCCAGCTCGTCGTCGCACCCGAAGTCCAGTACAACATCGGATTGACGAACATCGTGAAGGATCTCACGTGGAGCATCAGTTCGATCCGCTTCGGTGTACTGTTCCAGTACAGACTCGAACGGCATGTCGAGGCGCCACCACCTCCTCCGGTCGCCCCCCCGCCACCACCTCCTCCGCCCGTCATCGCGCGGCTCGAGAGCACGCTGAACGTCACCGGTCCCGACGGAAAGGCCCCCGTGAACGACACGCTGCACCTTCCCGTCGTGAAGGAGCACACCGCCGCGACGGTCTATCATGCGGCCCCGGTCGTCTTCTTCGAAGCCAATTCCACACGGCCGCTCGCGACGACGTCACCCGCCGGCAGCATGCAGCAGGACGTCGTGGCATCGGTACGTGCCTACATGGAAGCGCATCCCGATGTACGTCTGATCGTCATCGGCAGCACGGCGGCGGATGAGGATGCCTCGCTCGCCAAGGGCCGCATCACGTGGGCGGTGGATCAGCTCGGACTCGATCCCGGACGCCTGTCGGTCCAGCCCGTCGTCAACCAGCCGGCCCGCTATCCCGAACTCGCGGACGAACAGCGTATGGTACGCTTCGCCTTCAACGGTGCGGGCAAGGTACTCGACGTCGAGCGCAACGCGACGACGCGTACGGCTGCCGATGCGGAGATCCGCGTCGCCCAGATGCTCGTCTGCGAAGCCGGTCCGTGTACGTCGCAATGGAATGCGAGCGTGCAGGGAACGGACGTCGCCCTTGCCGGTGGCGGTGAATTCCGCAGTATGACCATTCCTGCCGCACGACTCGAGAGCGCCCGTGAGGGCATGTTGCTGAACGTTTCCGCACGTGTGCAGGACACGACGGGCAGGAACGTCGCATCGCAGGTCCAGGCCATCATCATGCCCGACGTAGTGGAACGGACGACGACGCGTAGCGTGCTGTCGAGCGACGACGATGCATCGGCAGGCGACATCCACACACTCGGCTATTTCGATTTCGACGGTACGGCATTCACGTCCGTCAACGACGACGCCATCGCCATGGTCCGCGAAGCGCTGCGCAACGGCAAGCGTATACGGTTGTATCCCGGTACGGATAACCTCGGTACCGAGCAGTACAACCAGCAGCTCCAGCGTGCACGCGCACGTGCGGCGACCCAGCTCGTCGGTGCGAAGGAACGCGATGCAGACATCCATCTGACGACGACCGATCCGTCCGTGACATCGACTCCGATGGGCCGCATGGCGCGTCGCTCGGTGCGTGTATCCATTCTGCCCTGATGTGAGGTAGCCGCATGCTGTCGAAGGAAGACTTTCTCCTCGATCCATCCACCATCTTCCTGAACCACGGTTCCTTCGGGGCATTGCCGCGTGCCCTGTTCGAAGAGCAGCAGCGCTGGCTGGAACGTATGGACAGGCAGCCCGTCCTGTTCTTCCGCGACGCCCCCGAGCTGTTGCGTCAGGCTCGTATCGCGCTCGGTGACTACCTCGGTGCGGATGCCGACGATCTCGTCTACGTCGTCAATTCGACTTTCGGTGTCAACGTCGTCGCACAGGCGACGCGTGGCATGCTGAAGGAGGGCGACGAGATCCTCATGACCGATCATGAATACGGTGCATGCGATCGTGCATGGAGATACTACCACCGTGATACGGGTGTGAACATCGTCCGGGCCTCGATCCCCATGCCCGTTCCGCCGTATGGTGATCTTGCCGACATCATCTGGGCCGGCGTGACGGAACGCACGAAGGTCCTCTTCATCAGTCATATCACGGCGCCGAGTGCAATCCTTCTTCCCGTGAAGGAGCTGTGCCGTCGTGCGCGCGAACGCGGGATACTGACGATCGTCGACGGTTCCCACATTCCAGGACATATGCCGCTGGATCTCGAGGATATCGGCGCCGATATCTACACGGCGAACTGCCACAAGTGGATGTGCACGCCCATCGGCTCGGCCTTCCTCTGGATACGCCGTGACGTGCAGGATCGTATCGGACCTCTCGTGGTGAGCTGGGGATGGCAGGCCGAACGTCCGGGCATCAGCCGCTTCATCGACGAGCACGAGTATCTCGGAACGCGCGACCTCACGGCCTTCCTTACCGTGCCGGCCGCCATACGATGGATGCAGTCACAGCAATGGCCCACGGTCCTGGCGATCAGCCGATCGCTGCGCGAAGAAGGAATGCGATTGCTGTGCGCCATACCCGGAATCCGTCCCATGCTGACGGATGCGGACGACGACGTACTACTGATGGGCGCCGTCATCCTGCCCGATCACGTCGATCCCGTCGCCATGCAGATCCATCTCTACGATCACGACCGTATCGAAGTCGTGATCCACTACTGGCTCGGTGTACCCATCCTGCGATTCTCGGTTCACGCGCATACGTCCGCCTCCGATATCGAGGCACTCGCGGCGGCCGTCCGCAGATACGTCGCATAAGACATAAAAAAAACGCCGGGCTGAGCCGGCGTCGAAAGCATCAGATCTTTTTCTCTTCCCTGATCTTCTGCAGGAACTGCTCCATGAACGTGAGCGAGTCCGGAAGGTTCAGGCTGAGCTGCGCGCCGCCGCTCAACTCGAGGTCGACGTATATCTCCGAGTCCGGATACTTGTAGTCCACCTTGATGTTCTGGATATCGGCGAACGGCACGTTATGACGGCCGAAGTTGAAGATCGTCATGATGGTGTCCTCCAGTAGTTTCGACGGGATGAAGTGCTGACCAAACATACATTGATTTGCGATACGTCGGCATGACGGACGTCATGCGTCCCGTCACGTACCGAAGAGGCGGTCCCCGGCATCACCGAGGCCTGGCATGATGAAGCCGCTGGCGTTCAGGCAGCGATCGAGCTGAGCCACGACGACGTGCACGTCGGGATGCTGTGTCGTCACGGCTGCGATACCTTCCGGAGCCGCGATGATACTCGCGGTGTAGGTGGCCTTGTGCGGGATGTCTTTCAGGAGATCGAGCGTGGCGCACATCGTACCGCCCGTGGCGAGCATGGGGTCGAGGACGATGACGATGCTGTCGTCGAGGGGCGGGAGGTTGCAGTAGTACCGATGCGCTTCCAGCGTTTCCTCGTTCCGCTTCAGACCGACGTAACCCACCGCCGCATCGGGCAGGATGTCGAGGAAGGGATCGAGCAGACCCAGACCTGCGCGCAGGACGGGAACCAGTACGACGGTTCCGTCGATGACCGTGCCCGACGTCGTTTCGAGGGGTGTGGAGACGTCGATGGTACGTGCCGGCAGATGGCGGGATATTTCGGCCGCCAGGTGGAGACCGATGCGCCGCACCGCCGCACGGAACGACGGTGTCGGTGTCGTTCCGTTCCGTACGCAGGAGATGTCCTGCGCGAGCGCCGTGCCTTCGAGGATCGTTGTCATCAGAACCTGGGATACCAGCTGATGGTGATGCGTGGAATGGAGTAGATCGTCGTGACGTCCGCACGGTCTTCCGATACCTGGTTCGGATTGTTCGGATTGACGATGGGCAGTCCGGTTTCCAGATCCGGATAGCGTGCGATCACACGATCCTTGTCCGTACCGAGCATGAAGTTGAAACGCACGACGACCTGGGGATAGAAGAGGCCGATCGGTGTGGGAATGTTGATGCCGAAGGCCGGACCGACGTGGACGCCGTAGGTGGACGACGATACGGTGCCGTCGCTGACCATCGCGAGCGTACCACCGCCCGACAGACCGAAGTTGACCTTGTTGTACGGATTCAGGATATACGTACCGGCGAGCTCGACGATGGAGATGCTGATCGGGTTGAGGCCGAAGAGTTCCTGCGGCTTCGTGTTCTTCGCCGTGAGGAAGGTGCCTTCGAGCGTGAAGCGGTCCGTCAGGCTGTAGTTCAGCGTACCGCCGAACGTGATGAGGCCTTCGTAGGAGAACGACCGCGAGGGTTGGTTCACGCCCGGCTTGGGATAGTTCTCCCAGCGGTTCGGAATCGTTGCCTGCGTGCTGCGGAAGAAACGCTGCGTATACGTCTGGTGTTCGACGATCGTGTTGGAGCCGACCGTGATGCCGATACCGAACTTCTTGTCCTTCAGCCACTTCGACCACGAGATGGAATCCATCTCGTAGGCCTGCATCGCGAGTTCGTACTGTTCGTCGAGTTCGTAGTCCTCGTCACGGGGCTTCGTAGGTTGTGCATAGGCCGCCGAAGCGAACAGCACCAGGATGGAAGCCAGCGCGAACAGGCGACGGGCCGTGGATGTGGTCTCGGCGATGACTTCTTGCAACGTCATGGTTCGGATCTCCGCTATTTTTTCCGCGACGAGGCGGACGTGCGATGGTTCGTTTCTGTGCCCCCGGAAGGGTACCGGGGTGATGTAGGGGGAATCGGTCTCGATCATGTATCTGTCCGCAGGTACCGACTGCACCGTTTCGTTCAATGTCGATTTCTTGAATGTGATATTGCCCGTGAACGACACATGCATGCCGAGATCGAGGGCACGGCGTAATATGGATACGTCTCCGGAAAAGCAGTGGAGCACGCCGCGGAGCGTGCCGTCCTGCTCCTCCTCGATGATGCGGAGCAGGTCGTCGTCGGATTCCCGGTTATGGACGATGACGGGCAGGCCACGCCGTTTGGCGATACGCAACTGTTCGCGAAAGTACGACTTCTGGATGTCGGGACTGCAGAAGTCGTAGTGATAGTCGAGGCCGATCTCGCCGATGGCGACGACGTCCGCACGATGGGAGAGTTCCTCCACGCGCTCCATGTCGGCCATCGTCACGTCGCCGGCATTGTGCGGATGGACGCCGATACCCGCACGGATGCGGTCGTCGAGAGCCGCCGTCTCCAGGACGCGATGCCAGGTACGTGGTTCGATCGCAGGAATGATGATGCCCGTGAGCCCCGCATCCCATGCCCGCTGAAGCAGGGCCGGACGATCCTCGTCGAACGCTTCGGTGTCGATATGGGCATGCGTGTCGATCATGCTCCGGCACCGAGGGCCTTCAGGGCCTTGAGTACGGTTTCGGCATGTTTCGGCGTGCGGACCTTTGGAAAGGTCTTCACGATGATGCCGTCGGGGTTCACGATATAGGTCGTGCGTTCGACGCCCATGTACTTGTGTCCGTACAGGGATTTCTCCTTCCACACATCGTAGGTCTCGCAGTAGGCATGTCCTTCGTCGGAGAGCAGGGGATAGTTCAGGTCGTACTTCGCCTTGAACTTGTCGTGCGAGGCCACACTGTCCGGACTGATGCCGACCAGCACGGTTCCCGTGGCGGTGATGGGATTCATGTTGTCGCGGAAATTGCACGCTTCCTTGGTGCATACCGTCGTATCGTCCTTCGGATAGAAGAAGAGGACGACCCACGAACCTCGCGCATCCTTCAGATCGAACAATCCTCCGCCGTCGGTAGGTCCCTTCAGTGCCGGCGCCTTCGTGCCTTCAGCCAGTGCCATCGTTGTATTCCATACAGGTGACAAGAACGTCGAACCACAAAACTACGATGCCCGGCGTGCCTTGAAGAGTTCCATGATGGCTTTTTCCACGGGCAGCAGTTCGTCGGAATCGTCGATGGACGACGCTCCGCCCGCCGGAGTCTCTCCCGATTCGGAGTCGGCTACGGCAGCCCCTGCCTGACGCTGATAGGGAAGGAGATGCACCGTGACGGCCATGCCGTAGAAGGCGGCGAGGTTCTCGCGCAGCTGCGGAAGCTTGTCTTCCAGGCGGTTGTGGATGATCTCGGCACGGGGCCGGAAGGTGATCCCCGTATCGGTGATGTCCACTCCGAGCAGGTCGGCCGGATCGATGGCCGTCTTGACGAACAGCAGCGATTCCGGAAGCGTATCGAGGAAGGCGCTCCAGCGCGATGCGATGCTCTGCAGCGACGGTTGGGGTGCCGGAGTCGCGGGCGTGACGGCGGCTTTCGTGGTCAGGGGAATGGTCTTCGCCGGTACGGGTGTTGCCGTCGGAGCTGCCGGAGTCGATGCGGTAGCCGAAGCTCCCGGTTGTGCCGGCGTTGGCACCGGCACTGGCTTCGGCCGTACAGGTGCGGAACCACCCTTGCCAATACTGTTCAGAAGGGTCGTCAGATCGACCGTCGAATCCATCGCGGCGAGCTGGACCAGGGTGAATTCGAAACGGATGCGCGGTTGCGGCGGGTTGCTGCGCAGGACGGCTTCGCCCTGGGAGATCATCGTCATGATGCGCAGTACGTCGGCGCGGGTGAACTGCGCGGCCTCTTCCGCATAGCGTTTGAGGAAGGTCTCCGATGCTTCGATGAGCGATGTACTGCCCGTGGTGAGGACGGTGAGGATGTTGCGGAAATGCTCGAGCAGGCCTACGAGGCACTCCTGCAGATCGTAGCCACGGTTGATGACCTGGCGCGAGAGCGTGAACATCGACGTCACGTCGTGCGTGTGGACGGCCTCGCTGAGCGAGAAGAAGAAGTCGAGATCGATGAGGTGCAGGGCATTGCTCACCTCGCTGTAGTGGATGTCCTTACCGCAGAAGGCCACGACCTGGTCGAAGATCGACTGCGAGTCGCGCATCGAGCCGTCGGCCTTCTTGGCGATGGCGACGAGCGATTCGTCGTCGATCGTGTATCCTTCGTTGGCGGCGATATGGCGCAGTTGTGCCGTGATCGTATCGATCTCCATCCGCCGGAAGTCGAAGCGCTGGCAACGGCTGAGGATCGTGGCGGGAACCTTGTGGATTTCCGTCGTCGCGAACACGAAGATGAGATGTGCTGGCGGTTCTTCGAGCGTTTTCAGCAGGGCGTTGAAGGCGGCCGTCGAGAGCATGTGCACTTCATCGATGATGTACATCTTGTACCGGCCGTTCATCGGGGAATATTTCGCATTCTCGCGTAGTTTACGCACGTCGTCGACGGAGTTGTTCGAAGCGCCGTCGATCTCGATGACGTCGACGGATCGCCCCTCGAGGACGTCCGTACATGCAGCGCAGGTATTGCAGGGTTCGCAGTCGATGGCATTCGGGCAGTTCAGGGCACGCGCCAGAATACGCGCACATGTCGTCTTGCCCACGCCTCGCGGACCTGTGAACAGGTAGGCATGATGGATGCGTTCCGAACGGATGGCATTCTTGAGCGTCGTCGTAATGTGTTCCTGGCCAACGACATCGGCAAAGCGGAGCGGGCGCCACTTGCGTGCCGTGACGATGAAACTTTGTTGTTCGGTCATGGTCAGTGCTTTCAGAGGATACCAATGAAACTGCGAAAACTTTTACGGCTGGGCAATCGCATCGCTGCGCTCGGAGCGGCTTGTTGTCTGTTTTTCATCGATATGTCGGCCCAGACCAGACCCAACGTCGTGTGGGTCCGCTTCCGTCCGGGTGTCGCCTATACCGCTGAAGCCGCCGCCAGGATGCTGCCGGAGGGTATGGACGTTCGATCGCAACTTCTCGCGCCCGAGCAGGCCCGTGCCTTCCGTCCGATGAATGCGCTCGCTACGCGTCCCCGTGTTCCGTCCGCACTCGAACGCGCCGAAGAGAAACTGTGCCGCACGTTCGCCGTGGCCTTCGGTGGACCGATCCTGCCCGAACGCATGGCCGCCGCGCTGATGTCGAAGCAGGGCGTGGTGGAATATGCCGAGCCATGGTATACGGATGAGATGCACGCCGTTCCCAACGACCCACGCACGGGATCGCAAGGCTATCTGACCCGCATCAAGGCCTTCGAGGCATGGGACTCGCTGCAGGGCGACACCAACGTCGTCATCGGCGTCAGCGACAACGGCGTGGACCAGACCCACGAGGACCTGCGCGACAACATCTGGAAGAACGGAGGCGAGATTCCGGACAACGATATCGACGACGATGGCAACGGCTACGTCGACGACTATATCGGGTGCAATCTGGCTTTCTCGCTCGATGGCACGAAGCCGGGGGTGACGCTGAATCCGTCGCAGTCGCATGGCACGGAAGTGGCCGGTCTGGCTGGTGCCACCACGAACAACGGAATAGGAATCGCCGGTTCCGGCAACAGGTGCCGGTTCTTCCCGATCAAGACCGGCAGTGCCAGGGGCGGCGATCTCGTCTACAGCTATCAGTCCATCGTCTATGCCGGCCTCATGCGGTTCAAGGTGCTGAACTGCAGCTGGGGACGCGTGAAGCCCTTCTCGCCGATCGATCAGTCCGTGATCGACTACGCGGCGGCCAATGACGTCGTCATCGTCGCCTCGGCAGGCAATCACGGTTCCTTCGTTCCGAACTATCCCTCTGCCTACGATAACGTGCTCGGAGTGGGTGAGACGAACGAAGACGACTTCGTCCTGTCGAGCTCGGGCGTGGGAGTCAACGCCGACGTCATGGCGCCGGGTTATCTGGCCCTGACGACGACGTCGGGCAACGGCTATACGACGAGCGGTATCATGGGTACGTCGTTCGCCTCGCCGCTTGCCGCGGGAATGTGCGGACTCATACGGAGCCGATATCCGCAACTGAACGCCGTCCAGACCATCGCCTTCGCACGACGCTGCACGGATGATATCTCGGAGAACAACATCCAGTACGGTGCCTTGCTTCCGGGCCGCATCAACTTCATGAAGGCCGTCACCACGGACCCCTTCTCGATTCCGTCCGTGCGTATCGTATCGGTCGATCAGCGGGATGCGGCAGGCACGCCGGTCGAACGCTTCCGCATCGGTGACACGCTCCATCTCACCTTCAATCTCAGGAACGAACTCGGTCCGGTTACCGGACTCACGACGACGTTGCAGGCTGCCGTACCGAACGGGTGGAACGTGACGATTCTCGATCACGACATCGACGTCGGTACCATCGGCACTGGAGCCGATGTGGCCGTGGGCACGTTCCGGGTCGTCATCAACGGTGTGAACAATCTGCCGCTGATCTTCAGTCTGGAAATGGAAGCGGACAACTACTCGGACAAAGGACTGTACTACCTGCCGAAGCCCGCGCCCATCACGACGTTCCGGAACAATGTGCTGGCCTACACGGCAAGCGACGACGGATGGCTTGGCTTCGACGGATACCCCGATCAGACACGCCAGGGTATAGGTCTGATATGGAAGGGACAGGAATCGCTGCTCTCTCCGTCCGGTCTGCTCTTCACCGAAGGCGGCGCGCATGCACTGAAGGCATACGACAACCTCACGAACCAGTCGGATTTCACGATCGAGAAACCGTTCACGGGCGCCGACTCCAATCGTGCCGTAATGTCGGACCGCGCCGTTTCCACGGATCGGTACGTAGGGGTGCGGATCACGCAACGTCATACCTTCCCCTCGGCCAACTTGTCCGCAGCCGTCATCACGACGACCGTGGAGAATACGTCGGATCGCATCCTCACCGATATCAGTGCGGGCCACTTCCTCGATTTCGACATCGGCCAGGGCGGCTCGGAGAACCTGATACGATTGGCTCCGGAAGCCATTCCCGACAACTTCTCGACGCATAGCGCCGCAGCCGAAGCTTTCGAACGCCAGGGCGTTCCCGTCGCCGTCGTCATCGCCTCGTCCGTCGCGGATCCCACGGCCGAACCCCAGGCGGTGGGTATGCGCTATCGCACATACGTGAACGATAACGACGGGCTTACCGATGCCGACGTCGTGACGCTTCTGAACAGCGGCACCGGCATACAGACAGCCGAATCGGGCGACATGTGCACGGTCGTCGGCATGAAGTTTCCGGGCCAGCTCGAGCGCGGCGCCGTGCGCACGTTCATCACGGTGATCGGGATCGGACAAACCATCGGAGACGCTGCTGCCACGGTGCGGGCGGTGCTGCTCGATCCGATGTCCGTGAACGACGCTGCCGGCCATACCGCCACCATCGTCTATCCCCAGCCGGCATCGACAGTATGTACCATCGATCATGGGGCGGGCATCGAAGCCATCGACCTGGTCGACGTGGCGGGCCGCACCGTACTGCACCAGATGGCGGATCCATCGGCCGAGCGCAGCATGCTGAACCTGGCATCGTGCGGAAGTGGAGTCTATCGCTGCATCCTTCGTTCGCAGCGCGGCATCGTGTCGTTGCCATTCGTGATCGTCCGATGACATCACGCTCCCATCATGGTCGATCGCTCATCGTCGCCATGATGATGATGGGGATCGTCACATCGTTCGTTCATGCACGGCAGAATGCCGCCGACGACTACATCGCAGGGCGTGCGAAGGTCCGGTTCTCCGCCGAAGCCATGCGTACGACCACCGCGGAACGGATCGCGGCACGGAACGGCATGCGCATACGATATGCGTTGCTGCCGTTCGAGCGGTCCGTCACGTGGCGTATGCAGCACTCCAAGAACGACGGCCTTCTCGATGCGAACACGACGACGATCGTGGCGCTGGAAGAACCGCTTCTGCGTTCCTTCGTCGTCGACGTCGACGAGCAAGGGCTGTCGCCCGACCTCTACTGCAGGAAGATCCAGTCGGCGTGCGGCGACATCGAGATCGCGGAGCCGGCCATACGATACCGTCTCTGCGCCGATACCGTCAACGATCCCGAGTCCGGGCGTCAGCATCTCATCCAGACCATCCGTCTTCTCGACGCATGGATGGTGGAGGCAGGTTCCGATACGGTGCGTATCGGCATCGGTGACACCGGTATACGCCAGGATCATGAAGACCTCAAGGATGCCATCGCCGTCAACAGGGGCGAGATTCCGGACAACGGTATCGATGACGATGCGAACGGCTATGTGGACGACTACCGTGGATACAGTTTCACGACGGAAGACGATGGCACCAGGCCGGGTGATACCTACAATCCCACCGATGGACACGGCACCGGTGTGGCGGGGATATGCGGTGCGACGGTCAACAACAACATCGGCATCGTCGGTATCGCCAACCGGTGCAGGATCGTACCGCTCAAGACCACTCCCAATGGCGGGAGCGGGATCGTCTTCGGCTACGAAAGCATCATGTACTGTGCGTTGAACGGCATCGATGTCGTGAACTGCTCGTGGGGAAGCTTCTCGAAGTCGTGCATCGACGAGAGCATCATCGCCTATGCCATCGGCCGCGGTACGGCCGTCGTGGCGGCAGCGGGCAATCACGGTACGACCGCTTCCTTCTATCCCGCGGCATACCCCGGTGTGCTCGGCGTCGGCGTCACCGATCCCCGCGATACGGTCGTCGGTATGAGCGCACTCGGTCCGGCCGTCGACGTCATGGCGCCCGGACAGGAAACGGTCACGACGTCGAACGACGGCACCTACGGCACCTTCTGCTGTACGTCGGGATCCGCACCCATCGTCAGCGCCATCGTCGGTCTCGTACGGTCGCATCATCCCTCATTGACGCCGCTGCAGGCCTGTGCTCTCGCAGAGCGTGCGGTCACCGATATCGGAGCGTTGAATCCGGGGCGGGCCGATCTCATCGGTGGACGTATCGACGCGCTGAAGGCAGTGACGCTGCGACCCGATTCCATCCCGTCGCTCTCCGTTGATACGCTTCTCGTCGCCGCCATGTCGGGCAGGTCGCGATGGGGCGTAGGCGATACCGTCGTCATGACAGTACGTCTGAGGAACCATCTGGCTCCCGTCACTGCGGGCACTGCGACGATCGACGTCGTCGGAGATGGCGCTGCCGCCATCCGCATGCTCACCGGCACGATTGCCATACCGTCTATCGCGACGGGTGCGGTGGCGACCCTCGAACCGATACGCTGCGTCGTGATTTCGGAACGTGATGCCGACCTCTTCGTACGGCTGCGCCATTCCGCCACGACGACGGCGGGCGACGAACATCGTCAACGCTATCTCCTTCCGGTCACGCCTACACCGGCCTTCCTTACGCTGCGTAACGACATCGTCGCACTCAGCGTGGGCGACAAGGTGCGCATGGGTAATACGGACCTCAACAAGGGCCAGGGCGAGGGCCTCGCCTACAAGGGCTTCTGTGGTCAGCTCTACGAAGGCGGCCTCATGATATCGAGCAGGGGACGTCTCGTGAGCAGCGTACGCGCGCGACGCGGCATCGACGATCACTTCGTTCCCGTGAAGCGGTTCATCGTTCCCGACGAACTGCAGGGCAGCGCCGTCGATGCAGGAGCTCCCGACTCGCTGCGGCTCGGAGTCCGCGTCGATCAGACCGTCCGTCTCGCCGGAGGCGATACGGCCGTCTACATATCCGACATCGTCATCGAAAACATCTCGGACAGCACGCTCGACGACGTGGCAGCGGGTTGGTTCATGGACTGGGATCTCGGCGTGCAGCCGGCCAGGAACAGGACGTATTTCGTCAACGCCATGCCGTCGGGCGTTCCGCTGTCGATGCAGATCGCGACGAGCTCCGTGTCGGATGTCGCCGTGGCCTGTGCCGTCTCCAGTTCCGAGGTGGGATCGACGCCCGTCTGTGCGGGCATCGACAACACGGTGACGTACAACGGGATGTCGGTGATGCTGAAGGATTCTCTTCTGCGCAACGGCACGGCCGTGCAATACTCCGGTGAGAACGACATCGCGGTTGTAACGGGAATGCGTTTTCCCGCATCATTGAAGGCCGGGCAGAAGCGTCGTTTCCGTCTCGTGATCGCCTTCGGCGATCATCCCGATTCGGCGCGAAGCCTCGCCGAACGGTATTCGGCCGTGCCCCCGGCACAGGAATTCCATGTAGGTCTCCCGTATCCGCAGCCTGCCGGAACGGACTTCCTGCTGCCCGTGGACATGGTGGAACCGGCGATGGTCACGATACGGATGTACGGAATCGACGGTCGGCTCGTCCATGAGCAGAGCACGTTCCTCGGTACGGGTTCGTTCGACGTTCCCGTACCGACGACGGGAATCGGTACGGGCGCCTACGTCGTACGGACGACGGCAGGGCGGCATTCGGCCACGGTACCGCTGGTCGTGGTTCGTTAACTTTGTCAGCATGAATATCATCCGCACATCCGTCGAAGGGCAGATCGGCATCGTCACGATGGCGCGCCCTGAAAAACGCAACAGTCTCAGCGCCGAGATGGTGGCCGCAATGTCGGATGCCATCGCCGCGATGGGTGCCGACGATAGCGTACGTGTCGTCGTTCTGCGAGGAGAAGGCCCGGCCTTCTGCGCCGGCGCCGACCTCGCCTATCTCCGGCAGATATCGGACAATTCGGTACTCGACAATCTTGCGGACAGTACGGCGCTCATGCGCATGATGCAGTCCATCGTCGAGCTCCCCAAGCCTGTCATCGCCATGGTCCACGGCCCTGCGATCGCCGGAGGCTGTGGACTGGCCACCGTCTGCGACCTCGTCGTGGCCGGTCGCGAAGGCGCACAGTTCGGATATTCCGAAGTCCGGATCGGCTTCATCCCCGCTATCGTCATGGTCTATCTCCTTCGCAAGATTGGGGATACGCAGGCACGGCGTTTGATTCTCACTGCAGAGAACGTTTCCGCGACGGAGGCGCATCGGCTCGGACTCATTTCCCATGTCGTCGACGATGCCGATCTGGAAACGGCGACGATGGATCTGGCACGAACGGTGGCGAAGAACAGCGCATCGGCACTGAAGCTCAGCAAGGACATGCTCACGGCACTGCACGGGATGTCACTCGATGCCGGACTTCGTTATGCCACGTCGATGAATGCATTGGCCCGGCAGACGGACGACTGCCGGCAGGGTATAGAACGATTCCTTCAACAATCACAATCCAGAGGATGATCCGACAGATGATTATCGCACGCATCGTACGGCCGGCTGCACTGATCGCAGCGACATTCGCCGTGTTCGGCACGGCGGCTGCCCAGCAGGCCGTGACCCGCATCGAAGGCAAGGTAACGGATGAAGTGACCGGTGCCCCTGTGGAATGCAAGATGTACGTCTACACGCCTTCGGGCAAGAAGACGTCGCAGAAGAGCGGTACGGACGGTACGTACCTCGTCCTCATCAATGAGGCCGGAGACTGCAAGTTCGTCTTCGCCGGCTACAACGTCTACCGCAAGGAAGAGACGTTGAACGTGCCACCGAACACGCAGTTCAAGGACATCAAGAAGGACTTCAAGGTCCGTGCGCTCAAGGAAGGGACTCCGATCTTCTCCGTACGCGGGTTCGACCGGAACAGCGCCAACCTCACCGCGCAGGGCAGGAAGGAACTCGAAGGTGTCGCCGAACAGCTCCGCGTCAACCAGGAAATGAACGTGCTGATTTCCGTCGTGGCCGACGAGGATCAACTCGGTCCCGTTCGTGCCCAGGCGGCCGCCGAACATGCCAAGGCCATGGACGCGTGGAAGAAGGCCGTGAAGAAGACGAAGAAGGGTGCCACGCCACCGGATGAACCGGTAGCTCCGGCCGATCCCGTCGATCCGAACGTCCAGTTGCTGAAGGATCGCATCAACGCCGTCAAGAACGCTCTCTCTGCCGTCAAGAACGTCGATGTGCGGGTCAAGTACGCCGAAATGGTACTTCCGTCCACACAACAGCCGACCGCCGCCGCACCCGTGGCGCCAAAGAAGGGCAAGGGAAAGGGCAAGTCGGCCGAGACACCGGCGCAGACGCAAGCTGCCGCGTCGTCGCATGCGACGCTCGTCGCCAGTGTCGGCAAGGTCAAGCAGTTGTTCGACTGAATTCGCTCTATCGTGCCATGGGAACGTACGTACGTTTTCGGACGTAAGAACATGGCTGTGAATATCTTGGGCGGGAGCCGAGGAGAAAAATCGGGTATATTTTCTCGCGTCAGGTAACAGAATGCACACGTATTCGTCTTCCGACTACAATACCCACCTCTCCGAAGAGAGTTCATCATGGAAGGCAACTTCTCAAACAGAGTACAGGATGTGATCAGACTCAGCCGCGAGGAAGCATTGCGGCTGGGGCATGATTACATCGGTACCGAACATCTCCTGCTCGGCATCATCCGCGAAGGCGAAGGGATCGGCATCAAGATCCTGCGCAATCTCGGTGTCGATCTCGGCAAGCTGAAGCGTGCCGTGGAAGATACCGTGCGCTCGATGAGTGGACCGCTGACCATCGGGAACATTCCTCTCACGAAGCAGGCCGAGAAGGTTCTCAAGATCACCTATCTCGAAGCCAAGCTCTATAAATCCGACGTCATCGGTACGGAACATCTGCTGTTGTCCCTGCTCCGTGACGAAGACAATATCGCTGCACAGATCCTGGCGCAGTTCTCCGTGAACTACGATGCGGTACGCAAGGAACTGGACGCCTATCTGAGCGGCAAGCCGAGTTCGTCGTCCTCCTCGTCGAAGTCCGACAAGGGAGCGGCGCGCGGCAAGGCTGCACCCGAGCGTGTGAAGACGCCGGTGCTCGACAATTTCGGTCGCGACCTGACGAAGCTCGCCCTCGAGGAAAAACTCGACCCGGTCATCGGACGGGAGAAGGAAATCGAGCGTGTGGCGCAGGTCCTGTCCCGCCGCAAGAAGAACAACCCCGTCCTGATCGGAGAACCGGGCGTGGGCAAGACGGCCATCGTCGAAGGCCTGGCCATCCGCATCATCGAACGCAAGGTGTCGCGCGTTCTCTTCGACAAGCGCATCGTGACGCTCGACCTGGCAGCTCTCGTGGCCGGAACGAAGTATCGCGGTCAGTTCGAAGAACGTATGAAGGCCGTGATGAACGAGCTGGAAAAGGCGAAGGACGTCATCCTGTTCATCGACGAGCTCCATACGATCGTCGGTGCAGGCGGTGCATCGGGCTCGCTCGATGCCTCGAACATGTTCAAGCCGGCACTCGCGCGGGGCGACATCCAATGCATCGGTGCGACGACGCTCGACGAGTATCGTCAGTTCATCGAAAAGGACGGCGCTCTCGATCGTCGCTTCCAGAAGATCCTCGTCGAACCACCTTCTGCCGACGAAGCGGTACAGATCCTGAACAACGTCAAGGATCGCTACGAAAAGCATCACGGCGTACGGTACGACGATGCTGCCGTCAAGGCCTGCGTGGCCATGGCGGACCGCTACATCACGGACCGTTTCCTGCCGGACAAGGCCCTCGATGTGATGGATGAAGCAGGTGCCCGCGTGCATCTGGCCCATATCACCGTGCCGAAGGAAGTCCTGGAATTCGAGGAAAAGATCGAATCCGTGCGACTCGAGAAGAACCAGGTCGTCAAGTCGCAGAACTTCGAGGAAGCGGCCCGCCTGCGCGATCTCGAGAAGAAGTATCAGTCCGAACTCGAACAGGTCAAGGAAGACTGGGAACAGCGTGCGGGAGACATGGTCTACGACGTGACGGAAGACGATGTCGCCGACGTCATCGCCATGATGACGGGTATTCCCGTCAACCGCATCGCCGAGAGCGAAACGGCCAAGCTGCTCAAGATGGCCGAAGAGCTCAAGGGTCAGGTCATCGGCCAGGACGAAGCGGTGGAACACCTCGCGAAGGCCATTCGCCGCGCACGTGCCGGTCTGAAGGACCCGTCGAGGCCGATCGGTTCCTTCATGTTCCTCGGGCCTACGGGTGTAGGGAAGACGGAACTGGCGAAGGCGCTGGCACGCTATATCTTCGACAGTGAAGATGCCCTGATCCGCATCGACATGAGCGAATACATGGAGAAGTTCTCCGTGTCCCGCCTCGTCGGAGCTCCTCCGGGCTACGTCGGATACGAAGAAGGTGGACAGCTCACCGAGAAGGTGCGCCGCAAGCCCTATTCCATCATCCTGCTCGATGAAATCGAGAAGGCCCACCCCGACGTCTTCAACATCCTGTTGCAGGTCTTCGACGATGGTGTCCTGACGGACGGCCTTGGCCGTCGTGTCGACTTCAAGAACACGATCATCATCATGACGTCCAACGTCGGTATGCGTGACGTGAAGGCCGGTGGCCGGATCGGATTCACTGCCGACGCCGTCGCGGACGACTACGAGAACATGAAGTCCACGGTCGAGGAAACGCTGAAGCGTCTCTTCAATCCGGAATTCATCAATCGTATCGATGAGTACGTGGTGTTCCGCACCCTGAAGAAGGAACACATGTACAAGATCATCGACCTTCAGCTCAAGCGTCTGCTCAAGCGCCTCAGCGCACGCAACATCTCGCTCGAGCTGGCGAAGTCGGCGAAGGACTTCATCGCGGACAAGGGCTTCGACGAAAAGTATGGGGCACGGCCGCTGCGCCGCACGCTCCAGCGCTTCGTCGAGGATCCGGTGGCCGAGGAAATGCTCAAGGGTACTTTCACGGACGGAGCGCTCATCAAGGGCAAGCTGGACAAGAAGACCAATCAACTGGTCTTCACGCTCGGCAAGTCCAAGGGTGGCGACTCGCAGGAAGAACACGAAGAGCTCGAAGCGCACGAAGAATAAGTTCGCGTACAAGCGTACAAGCGTACAAGCGTACGAATGCAACGAAGGGCCGATCATCGCGATCGGCCCTTTTCGTTTATCGTGAGAGCGTATCTCATGTTGCCGGAACGGCTGGAGCATGGTTCGGTGTAATACCGTGCAATTGTGCCCATTTCTCTCCGACACGTCGATTCCTCATCACGGAGATACGTCCGATGGTCCGGGCTATCTGATGGGACACCAACTGGCGATGGAAATACTCGCCATACCGATCGTGTTTCATGATATCCGAGGCTATCGTACACAGCAGGCCGGGTGTGACTGCCATCATGAACCCGCTGTCCGTCCTGTACAACTCGCAGGTGCATTCGGCGGTGATGGAGAATGCATCTCTGGTTGCCGCAATGCCGAACGTCCCGTCGGGTACTCCCCGGATCTTCTCCGCTTCGCGCAGCGAAGCGTCGATATACTCGAACGCCCTCGCATCGGGCAGGAACCGATTCTTCATCGTACATCTCGTCGTCATCGCTCATCCCCCGGGATTGTGATGGTTGCATGTGCCGTTTCTATGGCATCGGGGAACGGTGGCGTATCCCCTGATAACAAGACGCCCGATCTCCGGAAAACCGGGTCGGGCGGTATGTGTCTGGAAGGGGATATCAGATGGAAGGGGTGACTACCGGTCTACCATGCTCACTTCATCGCGAAGCCCTTCTTTTCGGCGAGTGCGCGGATGCTCTTCAGGATGACTTCGTCGATCGTGGACGGTCTGGATGCCTGGGCCTTCTGCGCCTGTCCGATGAAGTCCGCACGCTTCGCGTCGAGGGCGCGGATGTCCTTGTTGATGCGCTCGCGTTCGGTGGCGAGCTGGTCGATCCGCTGCCTGCGTTCCGGTGCCGTCTTGCCCTTCAGTTCCGCGGGAAGATCGTCCTCCTTCAGCTCGGCGGCCGCGACGGGATTCGTGCGTGCGAGGTCGACGATGTCCCACGTGGAGTTGGCATAGGCACCCGAGGCCTTGGCTGCGATGCGATCCGCCATGACGGCGGAGCTGAGCTGTACGGCATTGGCATCCTGTTCGCTCTGTCGCGCCTTGAACTTCCGTCCCTGTGCGCCATAGTGGAGATAGGTGCGGTTCAGCCTGTCGTTGAGAGTCTGCAGTTCCTTGTCGTAGGGCGTCGTGACGTAGGCCATGGCCTCGTCCGTGTCGATGGCGTGATAGGCTCCGCCACTGCACGTGGCACCGTCGTACCATCCCGTGCGGCGACCTTCCTGGTCGTTTCCGCAGAACAGTGTGGTGACCGTGATGCCCTTGCGGTTGGCCGCCTTGCATGCCTCCTGCGGTGTTATGGCCCCCTGGCCGAACGGTTCGTTCCCGGCGATGACGATCATACGCAGGTCGCCTGGATCCTGGCTCCAGCCCAGGTTGTCGACGGAGGTGACGATGACGGTCGGGCAGTATTCTTCGCCTCCGTTGGTGGTCAGGGTGTGAAGCTGCTCGCTCACGTGATCGAGGTCCGTCGTGAAATCGGAGACCTTGCGGAGATAGCCGCTCTTCGCACTCAGCCCGGAGTTGCCGTATTCGTACAGGGCGAGCTCGAGCGTCGCCGCCGTCTTGTCGCGTCGTGCCGTCGACATCGCGGTGACGATCTTCCATAGCCGGGAACGGGCCTGATTGATCAGTCCGTCCATGCTGCTGCTGGTATCGAGCAGGAGGGCGATCTGGACACGTGCCGCCGTCGGGGCTGCGCCTGCGGGCGCGGCGAGAATGAGGATGGCGAGGATGCCGAGGAGGAGGGAACGCATGCCTGTACTACGGTAAGTGATGACAAGCCTTCGGAGCCATGGCATGGTCGGCAGGTTACACCGACGGGATTTGTCGGCGTGGCGGTATTTTGCGGGGCAGTATGACACCTACCGACGATATCCTCCGCTATCTCCGCCAGCAGCAGCAGATGTACGGCAACGTTCTGTACTTCGAGCCGGGTATGGAGATGGAAGTACATGCCGAAGAAGTTCCGGCAGCGGAGCCGTCGCCGGTGGTCACGGAACAGGAAACAACGATCGACCAGACCATGCCCGTACAGCCCAAGCCGTCAGTACGCTCCGTATCGTCCGCGCCGCTTCCTGCGACGCTGGACGAGTTGTACGATGCCATCCACACATGTACGAAATGTCCGCTCGGATTCACGCGCAACAAGTTCGTCTTCGGCAGTGGCAGTCCGACGGCCGATCTCATGGTGATCGGCGAGGCGCCGGGCGCCGACGAGGATGCGCAGGGATTTCCGTTCGTGGGACGTGCAGGACAACTGCTGACGAAGATCCTGGAATCCATCGGTCTGTCGAGGCAGGACGACGTCTACATCTGCAACATCCTCAAGTGCCGCCCGCCCAACAACCGCAAGCCCCTGGTCACGGAGACCGACGAATGCGAACCCTACCTGCTCGAGCAGATCCGCGTCGTCAAGCCGAAGTTCATTCTCGCGCTCGGGCTCACGGCGGCGAACACACTGCTGAAGAACAAGGACAGTATGGGGTCGTTGCGTGGGAAGGTGCACGACTACCACGGCATCAACATGCTCGTGACGTACCATCCTGCCGCACTGCTGCGCAATCCGGAATGGAAGAAGCTCACGTGGGAGGACGTCAAGCTGCTCAAGAGCCTCATGTCCGCCGCGTGACGGAACATCGGGACCCACTCCTACAACGATCATCCAACCGTATATCCAATCCCCTGAACCCATGAACATCATCGTCCTTCTCGGCGGAATCTCTCCCGAACGGAATATCTCACTCCTGAGTGGACGTGCCGCGACCTTCGCTCTCCGCGAGCGTGGCCATACCGTCACTGCCGTCGATCCGATGCGTGGCGCCGACTGCATCGTGAGCGATGACGAGCTTCGCGCCGCACAGCCGCGTGAAGTCACCGCCGAGGAACTGGCCTCCTTCGATGCGAAGAACCTGATCGAATGCATCCAGTCGCCCGTCTTCGATAGCGTCGATGCGGTCTTCCTGGCCCTGCACGGACGTTACGGCGAGGATGGCTACGTGCAGTCGCTCCTCGACATGCGGAACATCCCCTACACGGGCAGCGGCATGCTGGCGAGCGCGATGGCCATGGACAAGACCACGTCGAAGATGCTCTTCGGCGTCGCCGGTATCCCCACGCCGCACTGGGTCACCGTCACGCCGGAACAGGCGGACGAAGAATTCCTGCTCGACGAAGTGCGGAAGGAGCTGCCCGGAACGCTCGTAGTGAAGCCCAACGACCAGGGATCTACGGTGGGGATGACGATCGTCGAAAGCGGCACCACCGAGGACATCGCGGCCGCGATCCGGCTGGCCGGACAGTTCTCGCGGCAGATCCTGATCGAACAGTACATCCCCGGGCGCGAGCTCACGGTAGCCGTGCTTGGACAGGAAGCCCTGCCGGTGATCGAGATCGCACCGAAGGAAGGGTTCTACGACTACGCCAACAAGTACACCAAGGGCCGTACGGATTACCAGTGTCCAGCCGAACTGACGGAAGAGGTGCAGCATCACGTGATGAATCTCGCCCTCGCAGCCCATGGAATCCTCGGTTGCAGGGCCTACAGCCGCGTCGACTTCCGGTTGACGCCGGACAACATGCCGTACTGCCTCGAGGTGAATACGCTGCCCGGCTTCACGGAAACGAGTCTCGTACCGATGGCCGCCCGCGAAGTGGGCATGGACTTCGGCGCCCTGTGCGAACAGCTCATCGAGCTCAGCCGATGATCAGGTTCCTCCTGGCGCTGGCTGCGGCGCTCTGCGTGGCGGGTGCCGTCGCCGATGCCCAGCAGGGATACGGGCAATCTGCACGGCATCGGACCGTATCCGTCGGTGCAGTCGGCTTCGTCGGTATGTCGAGTGTGATGTCCGACGTCGTCGGTCCGGACAGTCCGGAAGGTTCTCACGAGCGCAGGACGAATACCTTCGGTGGCGGCGGTGGGCTGGAACTCGGCTGGACCGCGTTGAAGCTGCCTTCCATGGCCTTCGATCTGCGTACCCGCATCATGGGGACGTGGGCCGGCGAGGGCAGGGAGGTCGTCCACGTCCACAAGGACATCATTCCGGGCGGTCTCTTCCCTGATACGGTGACGACGAACCACGGCGTGGTGCATGCCACGAGCCGGTGGGACATCCAGGCCGTCATCGCATGGAAGCACGACGACGTGCCGGTACAGGTCGAGGCCGGTGTGACCGCCTCCCTGCAGACCAGCGACCGTGTGGACGAAACATATGCCTATGCCGAACAGCCGCAGAACGGCACGGTGACGACCTACAAGTCGAAGGGGCGTGTCGGTCTCGTGCTCGGTGCGGGCCTTCCCATCCACGTCACGTCGGCCATCGACGTCGTGCCGTCCCTCGTCGCCGATATCGGACTCGTCAACAGGATCGAGGGAGACATCCCCTACAAATCGTCCTTCTACCGTCTCGAATGCGTTCTCCGCTACCGGTTCTGAGCCGGAGCCGTAACTTGCGCCCTGACATCCATCAACGGAACATCGTGAAGAACATCCTGCTTACGGGCATCGGCAATGCCCTCGTCGATATCGAATACCGGATAACGGAGGAAGAACTGGCGGCCTTCGGCGTGACGAAGGGATCGATGACGCTGACGGAAACATCGCGCCAGAACGACATGATCGCGAGTCTCGGCGAACGCGAGGCCCATCGCAGCAGCGGAGGATCGGCGGCCAACACCGTCATCGCCTTCGCACAGTTCGGGGGAAGCGGCGCCTACGTCTCGCTGCTCGGAAAGGATGCCCTCGGCTCGTTCTATGCAGGTGAATTCGAGGATCTCGGAATCGTGCTGGACGCGGAGCAGGTCTCCGGCGCCAGTACGGGAACGTGCCTCGTGTTCATCACGCCGGACAGCGAGCGTACGATGAACACGACGCTGGCCGTGAATACGGAATTCTCCCGGCGGAACATCGACGAGGAACTGATCAAACGGTCGGAGTGGATCTACGTCGAGGGATACAAGCTCACCGACGAAAACGGTGCCGAAGCTGCCGACATGGCTGCCTTCCATGCTGCCAAGCATGGAACACATGTAGCCGTGAGCTGCTCCGACGGTTTTATCGTGGACGTCTTCGGCGACCGGCTGAGGACGCTGCTCAAGTCCGCATCGCTCGTGTTCTGCAACGAACGCGAAGGCATGGCACTGGCTGGAGAGGATTCGGCGGACGCCGCCTACAAGGCTCTCCGTTCGCGGTACGGCAACGTCGTCTTCACGATGGGAGAGCAGGGATCCCGTATCCACTGGAACGGACATGACAGCGTGATTCCGGCATATGCCGTGACGCCGGTCGACGCTACCGGTGCCGGCGACATGTATGCGGGGGCCTTCCTCTACGGTGCGTTGCATCGCCATCATCCCGACCATGCAGGACGGCTGGCCTCCTACGCCGCGGCCCAGGTCGTGGGCCAGTACGGCGCCCGTCTGAAGGCCAGCCATATCGACATCCGCGATTCGGTCCTTTTGTCCGCGGCAACGCATCCGTGACCATGAAGCATCTGTTTCCCATCCTTCTCTGTACCGTCCTGTTCCTGATCGGAACGGCGGGCATGTCCGCCCAGAGCGGCATGGAGTTCTCCGAATTCCAGCGTAAGATCGAGCCGTATTTCGCCGACGAACTCATCGACGATCTGCGTGCCGCCATGCCCCAGGGTGCCCAGTATCGCATCTGGGGATGGGACGTCGGTGATTTCTCGGGTGACGGCATCTACGACGTCGCCTTCACGGTCAACGTCCTGGGTACCCGCAAGCGCGAGTGCATCGTCTATCTCTTCATCGACAACGAGGGATTCCTGGTCAACATCGCCAGATTCCCCCTTGCCTACGTCGACCTCCCCCTCGAAATCGGCGTCGTGATCCGGAATACGGCCTGCTACGTCACGCAGAAGCGCAAGGCCGACTACTGGACCATCAAGGGCTATCAGTACCGCGATGGCGCCGTCGTCCTGCTCGACGAATTCGTCAGCGACAAGATTGGCGCCTTCGGCCACGAAGCATATCGTAACTTCCAGTCGCTCGAAACCCGCGAACGTTACCTTACTCCGAAGGGCGAGACGGAATTCCAGGTGGACTATCTGACGATTCCCACCTATGCACGCGGCCGCCAGATCTATGCCGGCTACGTGAACGAAGTCCACGTCGATGCCGTCCGCAACGTCGACGAAGGCGCCTTCTGGTGGCAGGGGGCAACGGACGCCTCGTTCTCGGCACGGCTGGTCTACGACGACGACTATCTGTACGTGCGGATCAACGTGATGGACAGCACCATCGTCACCGGCTGGTGTGATACCTGTCCGGCCGACAGGTTCGATATCTGGCTGGACGTCACCCCTGCAGACGAGGTCGGGGGATCACGCTACGTGGCGGGGATGGACCGGAGCGGTCTCAAGGTCCGTACCGTGAGCGATTCCGGACTCTTCGCCCTGTCGGTCAAGATCGGTGACTTCGGCGACATCAGGCCCAGTATCAAGGTCAGGACGACGGACGAACTGGCTCCTGAGCAGGAGGCGGCAGTGCAGCAGGTACGCGTGGTAACGGCGCAGCGGAGCGACGGCTACGTCATCAAGGTGCGCATCCCTTTTGTGCTCTTGGGCTACGACAAGGCTCCGATCGATGACAAGGTCCTGACGGAGCTCGGTTGCACGTTGGCCCTCTACGATGTAGACAACGAATTCCGTCCGGAGGAGACCACGAAGCTCTCGACGAGTGCGATTCTGCCCCTGAACCCCTCGACGTACGGGGCGGTTCGATTCATCCCGGACGGCCTCTGGTATGGCGAGACGACGAACATTTACACGGACGCCGTCATGTCTTACCTTCAAGAATTGGGTTTTTAAGCCTACCCGTCCTAATTTTGCCCGCGTTTTTCTAGGTCGCATCGTGGACAACTCTCCCATGCGGCAGGTGGCACCTTACCTGAATCTGGGATTCCAGTTGGCGGTATCGGTGTGTCTGCCGGGCGGTCTCGGCTGGTATCTTGACGGCCGATGGGATACATCGCCGTTATGGCTGCTGGTAGGGCTCGGTCTCGGTGCGGTCGTCGGTTTCATACAGTTCCTGCGCTCCGTGCGGCGGTTGCTCACGAAGGACAGGGACGATCAATCTCGCTAAGGAGCACGGATTGGACGTCAAGGAACCCCTTGTTGCCGTTTGTTCGGCAGTCGGGTTGTGCGCCATCAACACGCTGGCAGGATACGTCGTGGCCCGTTCCGCATTCGGAAAGGACCTCAACACCTTCCTGGCCATGGTGTTCGGCAGTCTTGGCGTCCGTGCCATCGTCGTCATCGTGGCGGCATGGTATTGTCTGAGTGTCGTCCGTATGCATCAGGTAGCGTTCGCATTGACGTTCGCGATCGTATGTTTCGTGCTTCTGATGGGAGAGATCCTTTTTTTTCATCGCTCGTACGAAGAAGCCAAGCGTCGGACACGACGCCCGGTGACGGATTTGTTAAAAAAAAAGTTCGGTGACGGGAGAATGACGTTGTCGTTCGTTCGACCGGTACCGGCCTACGCATCCAACTGAAAGAGACATGAATCAGGACTCGACGCATACGACCCGCATGGAGGAACATGTCACGGACTCGTCCACGGCCCAGCATGGCCATGGCGAGGCCGCAGCGGCGCATGGAGAGCATGCGAATCCGGTGGGGGGAGAAGTCTTCACGCACCTGTTGAACCAGTTGGGCGACCATCACGAGTTGAACATCTTCTTCAACAGTTACGAGATCCTTCCCGTCATCCTGATGGACGACGGTCTGCATTTCTACGCGAATCCGCATGCGATGGAAGAAGCCGGTATGTTCACCATGCACCATCCGGACGCGCCGCATCGCATCGTGAGCACGACGAAGAAGGATGCAAAGGGCAAGCCCGCTTCGCCCTCGCTGGACCTGTCGGTCACGAACTTCGTCGCCTACCAGTGGATCGCCATCGTCGTCATGACGCTCGTCTTCGCTGCCATTCGCGGTCAGTACAGGAAGGGATCGGTCAAGGCGCCGAAGGGTCTCGCCAACGTCATCGAAGCGGTCGTCGTCTACGTTCGCGACGAGATGGTGGTTCCGAACGTGGGCACGGTACGCCGTGCTACGGCGTGGATGCCCTACTTCATGTCACTCTTCTTCTTCATCGTCACGCTCAACCTCGTGGGTCTGTTGCCGGGAGCGCATGTCGCCACCGGTTCGCTGGCCGTCACGGCGGCGCTGGCGTTGACGTCGTTCCTCGTCGTCAACTTCGTTGCGATCAAGGATGCCGGTATCAAGGCATGGCTGCATCACCTTCTCGGGGGTGCGCCGTGGTACATGGCGCCGATCATGGTTCCGATCGAAATCGTGTCGTTGTTCACCAAGCCGTTCGCACTCACGATCCGTCTGTTCGCCAACATGACGGCCGGACACGTCGTGCTGCTGTCGTTGGTGGGGTTGATTTTCTTTTTCCAGAACTATCTGGTCATTCCCGTCAGTGTCAGTTTCTCGGTGTTCATCTACCTGCTGGAGCTCCTCGTAGCCTTCCTGCAGGCGTACATCTTCACGATGCTTTCGGCCGTGTTCGTCGGTCTGGCGCTGGGCGATCATGCCACGCACGACCATCACGATCATGCCGGAGCGCATTGATCACGCATCGCAATCGTTGACAACCGTTCAATCACATCATTATCATTTCAACTCTGGAGGATCGTAACATGGAAGCAGTAGCATTCGCATGGCTGTCGGCTGGTCTCGGCGTAGGTGTAACGGTATTCGGTGTAGGTACGGGCATCGGCCGCCTTGCCGCCGCAGCTCTCGAAGCCAGCAGCCGTCAACCCGAGAATGCCGGCGACATCCGTACGACGATGATCATCGGCGCGGCCCTTATCGAAGGTGTCGCCCTGCTCGCCGGCGTTATCTGTATTCTGCTCGCCGTCAAGAGCTGATCGCAACATGTGACGCGCCCGCACGATGCGGGCGCGTCCTTTCGATACCCATTTGAACCGAGGATCTACCGATGGACATGAATTCGCTGCCCGGGTTTCTCCAGGTCAACCCTGGTCTGATCATCTGGACGCTCATCAATTTTGGCATCTTCGCCTTCATCGTGGCGAAGTTCGCGTGGAAGCCCATGATGCAGGGGCTTGCTGCACGTGAACATTCGATCAACGATGCGATCACGAGCGCCGAAAAGGCGAATATGGAGGCTCAGGCCATCCTGCGCGAGAGCAAGGAGAAGATCGCCGGCGCCCAGCAGGAAATGATGAACATCGTGCGTGACGGCAAGACGCAGGCCGAAGCCCTGATCCGCAAGGCTTCCGAAGAAGCCGAACACGTGAAGAACACCAAGATCACGGAGGCCTCGCGCGAGATCGAGCGCCAGAAGGAAGAAGCCATCAAGGAACTTCGCGCCGAAGTCGCCACGCTCGTCGTGGGCGCCACCGAGAAGCTCCTCGCCCGCAAGATGGATGGTGACGACCACGCCCGTCTCGTCGATGGTTATGTGAACGAACTCTCGAAGAACTGAGAAGCCCATGTCCGTCCAACGCATCGCCCGCCGCTACGCAACGGCACTGCTGAATACCGCCATCGAATCCAATCAGGACGAAACGGTCGAGCGCGACCTGGTTACCTTCCTTGAGATCGCTCATGGATCTGCGGACCTGCGTGCGCTCCTGCGCAGTCCCGTGATCGAAGGCTGGCGCAAGAAGAACATTCTCGATGAAATCCTCAAGGGACGTGTCTCCGACCTGACGCTGGGCTTTTTCGAGCTGGCGGTGATGAAGGGACGGATGGGATACTACCGCGACATCATCGCCGCATTCCAGGATCTCTACGACAAGCACCGCAACATGATCCGCGTGGATGTCACGTCGGCCGTCGCACTGGACGATGCCGCGCGCGACAAGGTGAAGGCCGCCGTGGCGAAGCGTACGGGCAAGACGGTGATCCCGACCTATCACGTCGACCCCGCCGTTCTCGGCGGTGTGTCCGTGCGTATCGGTGATACCGTGCTCGACGGTACGCTCCGTCATCAGCTTGAAGACCTGCGCGAACAACTCATGACAGGCTCCGCGCCATCGCCGTCGTTGAACTGACGCCGACCGATGGGCGGGGGGCATCGATCCCCAACCCTCGCAACACAAAACTCAGCATCACATAGGATCAGAAATGGCAGACGTTCGTCCCGACGAAATATCCGCGATACTTCGTCGACAGCTAACGGGCTTCGAAAAGGAGACGGATGTATACGAAGTCGGTACCGTGCTCCAGGTGGGCGACGGTGTGGCCCGCGTGTACGGTCTCAGCAAGGTCATGTCATCCGAACTCGTCGAGTTCCCGAACGGCGTGGTGGGCATGGTGCTCAACCTCGAAGAGGACAACGTCGGTGTGATCCTCTTCGGCGACGACTCGCTGGTGAAGGAAGGCGACGAAGTGCGCCGTACAGGCCGTATCGCCTCCGTACCCGTGGGTGAAGGTCTGCTGGGCCGCGTCGTGAACCCGCTCGGTATTCCGGTCGACGGCAAGGGTCCTGTGAAGGAATCCGCACTGTTCCCCATCGAGCGCAAGGCTCTCGGCGTCATCGACCGTCAGCCCGTGACGGAGCCGCTGCAGACCGGTATCAAGGCCGTCGACGCCCTGATCCCCATCGGTCGTGGTCAGCGTGAGCTCATCATCGGCGACCGCCAGACCGGCAAGACGGTCATAGCGCTCGACACGATCATCAATCAGAAGTACACGCATACGGCCGAAGCCAAGGCTCTCGGTATCAATCCCGTCTACTGTATCTACGTGGCCATCGGCCAGAAGGGCTCAACGGTAGCGAACGTCGTTTCGACGCTCGAACAGCACGGCGCCATGGAATACACGACGATCGTGATGGCTTCGGCCTCCGATCCCGCCCCGCTCCAGTTCATCGCACCGTACAGCGGCGCATCGATGGGTGAATACTTCCGCGACAGCGGCCGCCACGCCCTCGTGATCTACGACGACTTGTCGAAGCAGGCCGCGGCCTATCGTCAGGTGTCGCTGCTCCTGCGTCGCCCGCCGGGACGTGAAGCCTATCCTGGCGACGTCTTCTACCTCCACAGCCGTCTGCTGGAACGTGCAGCCAAGCTCAGCGACCGTCTGGGTGGAGGCTCCCTCACGGCTCTGCCCGTCATCGAGACGCAGGCCGGCGACGTGTCCGCCTACATCCCCACGAACGTGATCTCCATCACGGACGGTCAGATCTACCTCGAACCCAACCTCTTCAACGCCGGTGTCCGCCCTGCTCTCAACGTCGGTATCTCCGTATCGCGTGTAGGCGGTAACGCACAGATCAAGGCCATCCGCAAGGTGTCCGGTCCGCTCAAGCTCGAGCTGGCCCAGTATCGTGCTCTCGAAGCCTTCGCGAAGTTCGGTTCCGACCTCGACAAGGCCACGCAGCAGCAGTTGCGCCGTGGTGCCCGCCTCATGGAAATCATGAAGCAGCAGCAGTACTCGCCCGTGAAGATCGAGGAGCAGATCGTCGTGATCTATGCCGCTACGACGGGCCGTATGGACGAGCTGCCGATCGACCAGGTCCGCCGTTACGAATCGGAGCTGCTGGACTACATGCGTACGGCGCATGGCGGAGTCCTGGAACTCATCGGCCGCGTGAAGGAACTCAACGACGAAGTACGTCATGGTCTCGACAACGCTCTGGATAGCTTTACCGAGCGATTCCTGGCCACGATCAAGTAACACGGAATGCCATCATGATCATCGTCACCGGAGGAGCGGGCTTCATCGGCAGTTGCATGGTCGCAACGCTGAATGCCGCAGGCCGTGACGACATCCTGGTGGTCGACAACCTGCGTACCGGCGACAAGTGGAAGAATCTCGTCGATCACTCGTTCATTGACATCGTCAGCAAGGAACAATTCCTCGAGGATATCGAACACGGCAGGGCTCCGTCGGATATCGACGGCATCATCCATCTCGGCGCCTGCTCGGCGACGACGGAACGCGATGCCGACTACCTGCTGGAGAACAACCATCACTACAGCATGGCCGTGGCCAACCTCGCCCTGAAGCGGAACGCACGCTTCATCTATGCGAGCTCGGCTGCGACGTACGGTAGCGGTGCGGACGGCTATGCCGATACCACCGTAGACCTGCGTCCGCTGAACATGTACGGATATTCGAAGCATCTCTTCGATATGTGGATGCGGCGCCATGGCTTCGATGCCAGGGCCGTCGGACTGAAGTTCTTCAACGTCTTCGGTCCGAACGAATACCACAAGGGCGACATGGCCAGCATGGTCTACAAGGCCGTGCAACAGATCCAGGCCACGGGCCGCGTGCGGCTGTTCAGATCGAACGAGGCGCGCTTCGGCGACGGTGGCCAGATGCGGGACTTCGTCTACGTGAAGGACTGCTGCAGGATCATGCGCGATCTGCTGCTGGAACGAACCGACGTCAACGGTATTCTCAATCTCGGCACAGGGCGCGCACGATCGTGGAACGATCTCATGAATGCCGTCTTCGCCGCCATGGACCGCGAGCCCGTCATCGACTACGTCGACATGCCGGTACATCTCGCGGGACAGTATCAGAACTTCACGGAAGCGGACATGAGTTCGTACGAACGACAGATGTTTCCCGTGGTGTTCGAGGAATTGGAAGATTCCGTCGCTGACTATGTCCGCGGTCACCTCCTTGCGGAGTGGCCGTATTTGCACCATCGCTCATAGCACGAACCGGCTTCAGGAATGGCAACACTACGCGAAATAAAGAGCCGCATCACTGCGGTGCGGAACACGTCGAAGATCACGCAGGCCATGCGTATGGTGGCAGCTGCCAAGCTGCGCCGCGCACAGGAGGCGATCACGTCCGCCCGTCCCTTCGCCGACAAGCTCCAGTACATCTTGGGCAATCTCTCGGCGGCGGAGTCGGACTTCGTCCATCCCTTCTTCGAAGCCCGCAAGGAACTGCGTTCCATCGCCGTGATCATCGTGTCGTCGGACCGTGGTCTGTGCGGCGCCTTCAACACGAACCTTCTGCGTGCGGCCTCCGCACGCCTCGAAGAACTGCACAAGGCACATCCCGACGCCAACGTCACCGTCATTCCCGTCGGCCGCCGCTCCGTCGGTGCCGCGAAGAAGCGTGAGGAAGAGATCGTCCGCGAGTATCCGGAAGTCTTCTTCCGTCTCGAATTCACGACGGCACAGGATATCGCCGACCTCGTAAGTAACGGCTTCCTTACGGGGCGTTTCGATCACGTGGAAGTGATCTATAACCAGTTCGTCTCCATCATCCGTCAGGAAGTGAAGACGATGCAGCTTCTGCCCATCGTGCCGGCCGATACGAAGGCCCAGGAGCAGAAGCGGACGTCAACCGACTACATCTTCGAACCGACGCGTGCCGACATCCTGGATACCCTGCTGCCGATGTATCTGAACATCCAGGTATGGCGTACGCTGCTCGACTCCAACGCCGCCGAGCAGGCCGCACGGATGATGGCCATGGAGAATGCCACGACGAATGCGCGCGATCTCATCAACTCGCTGCAGCTCGTCTACAACCGCGAACGTCAGGCCGCGATCACCAAGGAAATGCTCGAAATCGTCGGTGGTGCGGAAGCTCTCTCCAGCCAGTAATGCGGATGCCGCGCCATGTTCTCCGTTAAGGGACTCATCCTGGCCTTGTGTCTGGGCGCCTGCTTTCTGGCGCTCTTCAACGCCTTCCCTGACAAGAACGTCTATGCCTACTGGCATGACCAGCGCATCGGCAACTACTATGCGGTGCTCGGCAAGCTGAGCTCGCGCATGGGCGTGGAGCAGCGCAAGACGGAGCGCTACAAGCACATGTATCTCGCCACGGAGTGGCTGCGCACGCATATGGTGCCGGGAGATACGCTCGTCCTGCCTCCCGCGGACTACGTCAGGCATTACTACGAAGACTCCTACTACTGGACCGATCCGCGGGTCTTCTACTATCTGACCGGCCCGAGCTATCCTGCGGTAACGTGGGACGATACGGTACGCGGCCATGCGGGGAACGCCTTCGTCCTGCTCGGCGACAACAACGGTATCGAGATCCGTCGGCTCCGGTTCGGAGCGAATGCCGATTCTATACGGCACATCTGGAAGGAGAGGGTGGTACGATGACGACAGCCTTCCTGATGATGGTCGTGACGATCCTCCTGCAGCTCGCCCTGGGTCTCGCGACGTCCATGCGTCTGCGGGTCCGCCTCCCCGTCGTCCAGCTTCTCTCCGTGTCGCTGTTACTCGGAATGTTCCTGCACACCGTGCTGGTCTTCCTGATCGAGCTGGCGGGAATCTATCTTACCAGGGGTAGCGTGCTCGGCGTGGCCGCTCTTGCGGCGGTGGCCCTGCAGTTCCCTGCGAAGGGACTCGGCGCGGCCTACCGATCGATGGTCGAGCCCGGCGCATGGTCGCCCAGGCTCTACGACGTCGTGACGATCGCCGTAGGCTGCTACCTGATGTTCATCTCGGTTTGGGCTGCCTACTACTGGCCGGTGACGCCGTTCGACGCGATGGCGGGTATCGACCTCGTGGCGCGCACGGCCGTGATGGAAGGCCATCTCAACAACAGCATCTACACGGAGCCGTTGCTGGCAGGTAAACTCTCGAACCAGCCCTTCTACGCACCGTTCGCGATGATCATGCAGGTCGTCTACCGGTTGATCGGTTTCCCGTTCGGACAGATGTGGCTGCCCGTCCTCAGTATCGCCTTCCTCGCCTTCATGTTCGACATGCTGCGTCAGCGTCTGCACGGCGTGATCGCAGGCCTGCTCTTCATCCTGCTCGTCAGCATACCCGAACTGTACGGATATTCGTTCCTCGTGCAGACGGACTACCTGAATGCCGTCTTCTTCGGCATAGGCGGATTGATGATGATCGACGCGATACGTCGCAGCTCGCAGCCGTCGTTGTGGCTCGCTGCGCTCATGCTGGCGGGTGCATGCTGGTCGAGGACGGAGACCGTCTTCATCGTCATCGCCGCTGTGCTCTCCATGACGCCGTGGCTGACGAGGTCGTTCGACAGGAAGGTGGCCTTCAGGGGGATCGCCGTCGTGATCGGCCTCTCGCTCCTGTCCTTCGCCCTGTGGCATGTGCTCTATTTCCGGCTCTTTCTGCCCGTCCATCCGCAGACGGCGGCAGAGATCACGGGCTTCGACGGGGCGCGGTTCCTGGCAGTGACGTCGGAGACGATATCGGACGTCTTCGGCGACATCGGACTCTGGGGACTCATCTGGATCATCGGAGGTGCCGTGATAGCGGGCCAGGCCATCGGCAGGGCAGCGAAGAAGACGTCCTTCGGCGACGTTCTCCCCGTGATATGGATGGTGGTGACGGTCGTGGCGCTGCTCTTCGTGGGCACCATGTTCCAGTCGGCCATCGTAAGCCAGACCATTCGTCGTGGCTTGTTTAAATTGTTCCCGTTCATGTTCTTCTACCTGACCACCGCCCCCGTTCTCCGCATGCTGTCGGAGCGGATCACGCGGTGGGAGACCCGACGGGCTTCCTCATGATCGGAACGCTACCAAAGATCGTCGTCATTCCCGGCGCAGTGCTGCTGACGCTGATCGTGCTCGTCGCCGTCAGCGCGACGGTGTCGCGTATCTTCGTCATGCGGTCCATACGGCGCCTGCTGCACAGCATCGGCAAGGAGAAGCTTCCCAACTTCTCCGCATCGCTCGTCGGTTCGCTTCCTCCGCCCGTGCAGCGCTATCTGCACTATGCACTGAAGGAAGGGCAGCCCAACATCCGCTATGCCATTCTCCGCCAGCAGGCGAGATTCCGTCATCGCGAAGGCAGTCCCTGGTTCACCGTCAAGGCCAAGGAATACATTTCGGGCATGGAGCCGGGCTTCGTCTGGGATGCCGTGCTGCGGCATCATCCGCTGTGGTGGCGTACGGCCAAGCTGGGATACTTCGCATCGAAGGGCAGCGGCCACATCAAGCTGTTCGGGGCACTGGGCCTGCAGGACGTAGAAGGTCCCGAAACCGATACTTCCATGCTCTTCCGGTTCCTTTCGGAACTGGTCTGGCTTCCGACGGGATTGCTTCCCACGCGTACGCTGCGATGGGAGAGCGTGGACAACCATTGTGCCCGTGCCGTGATCACCGACGGCGAGACGCGCGTGGAAGCGCTGTTCCACATCAACGATATCGGTGAAGTCGAGCGCATCGTGACGTCGGACAAGTACCGCGACCACAAGAGCGGCTTCGAACAGGAAGAGTTCACGTTGCACTGCCGGAACTACCAGGAAGTCGAGGGCGTGATGATTCCCACCGAAGTGGACTTCGTGTGGAACATGGATAGTGGCGACTTCACCTACGGTCAGTTCAGGATCACGGACGTCATCTATTTCTACGAGTGAGATCGCGGATTCGTCAGTGCAGTACCTGTAGCAGGAGCCACGGCTGCCGTCACCGGATCATGGCCTGATTCTCCGAAAGCCCGATCGCATCGAGTTCACGGATAGCGGTCCCCCCGCATACCGCCGTGACGGAAAACTGTACATTTGACGTTCCGACACTGAAAACGCCATGAAGACAAGAAGTATCTATCGCTGTTCGATGTGCGGGACGACCTCGCCGCGATGGGCAGGGAAGTGTCCCGGTTGTGGGCAGTGGAATACGATGATCGAGGAAATCGAACGCAAGGAAACGGCATCGCGCAAGGGTGGCCGCAGGGATGTATCCGCGGCTCTGGGGCGGGAGGCTCTGGCCCTGCAGGACGTCGATACGTCGGAATCGCCGCGGCTGCACACCGGTATGGGTGAACTCGACCGTGTTCTCGGTGGCGGGCTCACGGTAGGCAGCATCGTCCTGGTGGGTGGTGACCCCGGAATGGGCAAGAGTACGCTCATGCTCCAGCTCTCGGCGACCGTTCCCGGAACGGCGCTCTACATTTCCGGTGAAGAGTCCCTGCACCAGATCAAGCATCGTGCGGAGCGCCTCGGCGTCGCCGGTGCCGACATCAGGGTCGCCGCCGAAACCAATATTGAAGTCGTCGCTGCGTTGATTGAATCGGTGCGTCCGGCCGTCGTGATCGTGGACTCGGTACAGACGATGATGACGGATATGCTGGAGTCCACGGCAGGAAGCGTAGCGCAGGTGCGCGAGTGCACTGCGCTCCTTACGAAGGTGGCGAAGAAGGCCGGTATTCCGATCATCCTGATCGGCCACGTGACGAAGGACGGAATGATCGCCGGACCGAAGGTGCTGGAACACATGGTCGACACCGTACTGCAGTTCGAGGGAGACGGGATGTATTCGTACAGGGTACTTCGTGCCCTCAAGAACCGGTACGGATCGACGAACGAGATCGGTGTCTTCGACATGTCGGGCGTCGGACTGCGGGAGGTACCGAATCCATCGGAAGTACTGCTCTCGCAACGCCGGGCAGGAGAGCCCGGAACGGCCATCGTGGCCGTCATGGAGGGAACGCGTCCGCTACTCGTCGAAGTGCAGGCTCTGGTATCTCCTACGGGCTACAGCATGCCTCAGCGCGTGAGTACGGGATACGACGCGCGCAGGCTGCAGATGATTCTCGCCATCCTCGAGAAACGGGGTGGTATCGTTCTGCGGCAGAACGACGTTTTCGTCAACATCGCCGGAGGCATCGCCATCCAGGATCCAGCCATCGATCTGGGAGTGGCCGTGGCGCTGGCCAGTTCGGCCACCGACGTATCCCTGCCATCGGGAACCGTATTCATGGGTGAGCTCGGACTGACGGGCGAAGTGCGGCATGTATCATATGCGGACCAGCGTGTGCAGGAGGCATTGCGTCTCGGTCTCCGTACGGTATATCTTCCCCGGGCCGCTGCGGACACGCTCGACCAGAATCTCGGCGAGGCGCTCGTGCCCATCGAACGTATCGCCCAGGCCCTGTCCATATTGAACTGATCTGACATCGTCAGGAAGGTTATTATCATGGGAACCAAAGTGAATCTCGAACGTCAAACTTCGGCAGCAACAATGCAGGGTAACAGAACATCGCTTTCGGACGAAGAATTGCTGCAGCTGTTCATCGCTGGAGACGAATCCGCATTCGTCGCACTCATGCGGCGCTACAAGGATCCCATCACCAACTTCACATTCCGTTTCGTAGGTAACTACGACGACGCGGTCGACATCGCTCAGGAGACCTTCGTACGGCTCTATCGCTTCGGCAACACCTTCATGGGTGAAGTCAAGTTCTCGACCTGGCTGTATACCATTGCAGGGAATCTCGCCAAGTCCGAACTCAAGCGGTACAGGCGTCGTAACGGCATGAGCCTGAAGGATGCGTTCTCGAAACACGATGAGGACCAGACCTGGGACGTTCCCGACATGTCGTATATGCCCGACGAGCGTATCGACCGTACGCGGATCGCCCAGGAAGTGCAGAAGGCTCTCATGAGCGTCTCGCCATCCTATCGTGAAATGGTCGTCCTGAGAGACATTCAGCAATTGACGTATGAAGAGATATCGGTCATCACCGGAACAGAACTCGGTACGGTGAAGTCCCGCATTAACCGTGGGCGTGTGCAACTGCAGGCGATGCTCAAGGATCTCTACAAGGAACTCTTCCCCCAAAATTTCGACGAAGCACCGTGAACAAGCTTCCTTCCATTTCGGCACCCGACGACTTCGAGCAGCAGGTTTTCCTGCGCGCGGCATTGTCGTCTCTTTCCGCCGTTGAAGCGTCTTCTTCCTTCGAGCAGAACGTGCTCAGGGAAGTCCACGGCAAGGGCGGTTCGGTCACCAGTCCTGTATCGGGAACGACATCGATCGTCGGCATCATCGCCGGTATCATCGGTCTGCTCCTGATCACGGGTGGGGTGGTATTCTATACGTCCCAACCTGATGTCGTGACCGTTCGTCATGTTCCCGTCATCGGCCTGTCGGAACCCGATCTCTACGACCTCCAGCCCGTCGCCGTCCAGGAAGATCTCGCGGCCAATCGGGCGATGAAGGAGATCCGGGCCAGGGAATCCGGCAAGAAACGGAGCAAGCCGTACGGAGTGGCTGGGTACAGCAAGTAAGACTGCGGCAATCGTCGTATCTTCGAGCCCAGCAACACCTACGAGCCTCATGTTCGAAAAGGAACTCGACCGCGTACGCAAGCAGTTGAAGCAACTGCTTGCTACGCCGCATCCCTACGTCTCGCTGGAAACGATCCTTGCCAACGAGCAGGTACATCCGGCATATCGCATGTTCTTCCGGGCCGAAGTGGACTGGTGGGTACACGAGGAGCGTGCCATCAGGTCGTCAAATCCCCGTTTCGCCACCGGCCATGCCGATTTCCGCGAGCTATGGGAACAACTGGACCGTCTCTACATCCGGCATTCGCGGTTCGACCACGAAGAGCTGAATGCCACCATCGAGGCAGCCGCCAAGACCCGCCTGAACTTCCTCTGCCGGCCCCGCACCACCTTGAAATGGTTCGTCTACCGCGGCGAGCCCACCAAGCCCCTGCAGGAAATCCTCCTGCGTCTCGGATATCTCTACGATAACCGCTACCTGGTGGAAGGCTTCGAACAGTGGGCGCGCGCCCGCGGTACCGATACCTCGTCCTACGAGATTCTCAGCGTCGTCGAGTTCGAGCGCATCATCGAGAAGATCGACAACGATGCGATCCTCGACCTGTCGCAGCAGGACTTCGTGGGACTGCTCGACAATCTGTTCGAGTTCTTCGCAACGGCCAACCCGGAACTGCCGCCCGAATCGGTGCCGACGGAAGCCGTCATCATCTTCCTCGACGATAAGGGGGCCGTGCCTATCTCGCAGGCCCTCGAACGCCTTCTCTACCGCGAAGAACTCCGCTACCTCACACGCACCAAACTCATCGAAGTCATCGACGACGTCATCCTTGCCCTCGAAGACAGCGATGCCGCCTTCGTCACGGAACTGCCACCGATGGACGTCTTCGCCGCCGCCGGTGTGCGGCACGATGAACGAACCGACGATCCGGAGCCCGTGGTCGCACCCGGACCGGTGCCTGTCGTGATGGCGGAAGCGGGTGGAATCGAAGAGCGCACGACGGAACCCGTCGTCGAAGAGGAAGCCGCAATCACCACCGAAGCTCCTGTCATCGGTACCGGCAGTCACGTCCTGTCCCGGCTCACCGCCCTCGGCAAGCTGCTCGACGAGCGTACGCGGGACAAGGTGAGGAAGAAGCTCTTCGTCGCGAACGACGAGCTATACGAACGCGTCGTCCTCGACGTTCTCGACAGCGAGAACTGGAAGGCCGCCGCAGGCAAGCTCGACAGATTCTTCGCCGAGCAGGGGATAGAACCGAACAGTGTCGTGGCAATGGAATTCTGCCAGGCCATCCATAAAACCTTCATCTAGCAGACAATGAACTTCATCGATACGGCGACCATCGTTGTCAAGGCTGGCGACGGTGGCAACGGCAGCGTCTCCTTCCGACGCGAGAAATACGTGCCCAAGGGTGGACCCGACGGCGGCAACGGCGGTAACGGCGGCGACGTCGTCGTCGTGGCCGACAAGCAGCTTGGTACTCTTCTCGACTTCACCTACAAGCGTCATTACAAGGCCAAGGACGGAGAGCGCGGTGGAAAGTCCAACTGCACCGGCCGCAGCGGCAACGACGTCATCATCAAGGTCCCGTGCGGAACTGTCATCCGTGACAGGGAAACCGGGGATCAGATCGCGGACATGGAAGCCGACGGCGACACGGTCGTCGTAGCCCACGGCGGGCGAGGTGGCAAGGGCAACAGTGAATTCACGACGGCCACGAACCAGACGCCGAGGACGGCCGAGGACGGTACGCCGGGCGAAGAGCTCGAGCTCGAGCTCGAGCTCAAGCTCCTTGCCGATGTCGGCCTGGTAGGCTATCCGAATGTCGGGAAGAGCACGCTCATCTCGAGCATTTCGGCGGCCAGGCCGAAGATCGCCGACTATCCCTTCACCACGCTCGTACCCAACCTGGGAATGGTCAAGGCCGGGGACTACCGCAGTTTCACCGTAGCCGACATCCCGGGGCTCATCGAAGGGGCGCACGAGGGCAGGGGACTCGGTCTCCAGTTCCTGCGTCACGTCGAGCGGACGGCCGTTCTCCTCTTCCTCATCGACGCGCGTTCGGAGGATCCGGAGGAAGACCTCCGGGTACTGCGCAACGAGCTGGAGCAGTACGACGAGGCCATGATGGATAAGGAGTGGCTCGTCTGCATCAGCAAGTGTGACACGCTCACGGCGGAGGAGCGGGCCGAGCTGGAACATCATCCCTTCGTGAAGCGTCATCGTGCCCGGATGATATCGGCCGTTGCGCACGAGGGGCTGGATGAGCTCGTCCGGGTATTGTGGACGTACGTCGAGAGACAACGGCAGGCGCTCTGAACGTCAGGAAATGAATTTGGCACATGAGTTGTAGAGTATGATCCGCCACTAAGGTCGGTGGTCGGAAGTGGTCAAAACGGCCAGTTCCGACATTCGGGCTCGTGTCACTGTGGAGTTCGCTTCACAGGTATGTGTACGTAGTAGTTCGTACACATCGTTTTGTGCATGACGACGGGGAAATGAGGAGTGATGAAGAACCATCATATCGTTGGGACACCACGGCTTGACACAGGTTTCTGTGCCAAAAAATGGTTTGTTTATCACTCGGGTCGGCGATATTTTAGCGGCGCTTTAGAGACGTGCACTTCCGCGTGCGGGGGTGTATTGCGCCGTTCTGCCACAATGGAACGGTACACGAGAGGCGTATGAATCAACGGTACACCGGAGCTGGACGGTTGAGGACAGTTCCCTCTGCACATATGAACGAAACGAGGCGCCATGAGCGCCTTTCGGTGTTTCCGGTCTTTACTACCGCAACAATCGATTTGACAACATCAACCATTTCAATCTTTACACTCTTTCGGAGGATCGTATGAATCGTTTCGATTCCGCGTATCCCTCACAACGGCAACGCAAGTCTGGCAGTAGCTGGCTACTTGCGATGTTGTTGTCGGCTATTGTAGCCGTCGGCCTGCTACCAAGCAGTGTTGTGAGGGCGCAGACTCTGACGGTTACGGGCGCACCGAACCCCCAGTGTTCTGGGTCGTCGGTCACTCTAACCGCTACAGAGGCGGGGTTACCGGCCAATTCCGGTTACGCCGCTGCGGGTCTGGCATACGCAGCACCGGTTGCTGCGGGTGCGGCCAACAACGTCGTCCTTGGTGACGACCAGGTGTCGGCCCAGCAGCTCGCGGCTGGCCAAGTTTTCAATTTCTTCGGAACGCCGATCGACCTTGGTGTCAACGGCTTCTACATCGGCTCGAACGGCTTCATTACGTTCCGTAATGATCCGCTCGCAACGCAGATCAATCCGAAGAATCTGGCGGCACCTGCCGTCGGCGAGTCGTACAACGCCATCTATCTGGCCAACACGGACCTTTCGCCGCAAGCCGGCGGACAGATCTGGTGGGAAGTCCAGAACATCGGTGGTGGTAACGTTCTCGTCGTGACGTTCGACGCGGTTCCGATGTATAACTATCAGAACCCCGGTGTGAACGACGGCGATGTCGTTACGGTTCAGGCGCTCCTCTATCTCCAGGGCCATCCGAACGATGGTCGCATCGAGATCCGTGTCACGCTCATCAGCGATCAGGATCCGGGCGCTCCGGCGAATCAGCAGGAGTACTCCATCGGTATCGCCAACAATTGCCAGCCTCCGGCTGCAGTTGTCGGTCAAAGCCAGGACAACCCCGGCGCCGATGTCGTCAATGCCGCCTATAACTGGGATCCGGCAGGTCCGGCCATCACGGTCACGAGTGTCGAATTCTTCCAGGTCGGCGGTGGTTCGCTGGGTGTAGACAATACGTCTCCGTATAACGCGGTCGTTTCGTCGCCCACGGCTGCGAACGTCGACTATTATGCGGTTGCGACGCTGTCCAACTGTACGACGGTTCAAGCTCCGGATTACCAGGTCACCTGGATCCAGTCCCCGACGGCATCGCTGCCTGTAGGCAACGCCAACGTCTGCTCGGGTACGGGTAACTCGTATTCGTTCACGCAGACGGTTCCGGGTTCGACCTTCCAATGGTCCGTTCCTGGTCTCACCGCCGGTGTCGACTATACGATCACGCCGAACGCTACCTCGTCTCCGGTCACGATCACCTTCAATCCTAGCGCAGCTTCGATCGGTGGTACGCCGCAGACGATCCGCGTCGTTGAAACCGGCCCTGGTGTTCCTGCCTGCGTCGGCCCGAACAACGACCTTCCCGTTACGGTATACCTCACGCCTTCCGGTCCGATCACGGGCGGCACGACGCCGATCTGTGCTCCGGCTACCGGTAGCTCCGCTACGGCTCCGTTCACGGCTCCTGCCGGTACGGGCTATGCGTGGTCCTTCAACCCTGCACTTCCTGCATCGGTTGCTCCGTATGTAACGATCAACACGCCTTCGGCTTCGTCGACGACGGTCACGCTGACCAGCGGCTTCACGCAAGCCGCCAGCCTGAGCCCGGTTGCGACCACGCTTCAGGTCGTCGTCACGACGGGTGCCGGTGTGACGTGTACGTATACGACGACGACGTCGATCACGTTCAACCCCGCTCCGATCACGCGTACGATGACGTCGGTTCCGACGTCCATCTGCCCCAACCAGAACATCACGTTCTCGTTGGACGGTGGCGCGACGGCGAACAACATCGCATGGTCGTTCAGCGGCGTTCCGGGTTCCATCATCGGTTCCGCTGGCGGTCCTGGCCAAACCAGCGCTGTGATCAACTTCACGGCTGCCGGTACGGCAACGGTCAACGCTCTGGAAACGACGGGTGCCGGTTGCACGCGTACGCACACGCAGACGTTCACGGTCAATCCGCTGCCGACGCCGACGGTTGCCGTCGCTTCGCCGGTTTGCCAGTACGTCGCTCCCGTGGCAGGTAATCCTTCCTATCAGACGAACCCCAACCCGCTGCAGTATGTCTATACGGTAACGGGTGCTCCCGCCGACGGATATCGCTGGCAGGTCACGAACGGTATCATCGTTGCTGTCAACGGTGTACCGGGTGCCTACGCCAACCCGTATCCGAGTGCCGGTACGTTCACGACGGGTGCAATGCAGATCACCGTTCAGTGGACGGCTCCGGGTGCAGGTGTTCTCCAGGTATGGGAACAGAACGTAACCACCGGTTGCGTCGGTACCAATACCTATAACCTCACGGTCAATCCCACGCCGACGGCTGCCAACATGTCCCTAACGGGTCCTGGCATTTCGGCTGCCAATCCTTGCGCCAATTCGACGGGCAACGTCTATACGTTCAACACGGCCGCTGCCGATAACAGCAGCTTCACGATCACGGGTGGTACGATCACGGCCGCTCCGGATCCGGGTGGCGTTGTAACGGGTGGTGGTACGGGTGCTACGTATACGGCCGCCGCTACGGGTACGCTCCAGGTAACGTGGGGTGCCGGTACGTCGGGCTCCATCAGCCACGAATATTCGAATGCCGGCGGTTGCTCGGCCATCGAAGTCTACACGATCACCATCGAGCCGCTTCCCTCGTTCCTCGTTTCGGGTCCGACGGCAGCTTGCGGTGGTTCCTCGATCGCCTTCAGCGTATCCGGTCTCACCAATGGTGGTGTTCCGGCCTATGCATGGTCGCTCACGGCGAACCCCGGTGGTCTCGCCACGATGGTCGGTGCCGGCAACGGTCCGTCCGAAAGCTTCAACCTGACGAATCCGATCACGGCTACGTCCGGTCCGTACACGGTTCAACTCCAGGTGACGAACACCGTCACGGGTTGCTCCAACACGAACACGGCGAACTTCACGATCGTCCGCACGCCGGCCGCTCCGGTCATCGGTGGTACGGGTACGGATCGTTGCGACGCCGACGTCGTAGCGGCAGGAACGTATACGATTACCGCCGAAGCCGGTATGGCATGGACGGTAACGGTCACGAACGGTCTCTTCAACGGTACGTCGGCTACGGCTACGGGTGTCGGTACGGGCGCTCCCCAGAACCTGCCTTCCGTAACGTGGACGAACAACACGCCGGCGCCGATCGTCGGTTCGTTCTCCGCTACGCAATCCAACACGTTCGGTTCGACGACGTGTACCAGCCCTGCCGGTACCGCCAACGAGAACATCAATCCTCGTCCGATGGCCGTAGGCACCACGCCTTCCGGCACGCCGTACGTCGATTACAACCCGCCGGCTCCGTTCTGCCAAACGCAGACGCCCCTGCCGACGATCACGATCAACAATGCTGAAGCCGGTATCGACTATTACTGGCTGGCCAGCATGGACATCGACTTTGGTAGCGGCTTCGGTATCAATGTCGGTCCTTCGAACAACGTGACGGTCGCTGGCTGGAATGCCGGTAGCGTCGTCTACGGTATCCAGGCTGTCAACCCCGTCACGGGTTGTATGCGCGTATCGATCATCACGATCACGGTCAACCCGGCTCCGAACACGACCTTCACGGGTAACTTCGGTCCGGTCTGCCCCAACGGCGAAACGGTAGCTACGTACAATCCGAACATCGCGGATGAGAAGTACTACGTCACGTCGCCGATCGTTGTCGGCTCGAACTACAACTGGACGGTTACGAACGGTTACATCGTCGCTTACAGCGATAACGGTGCAACGGTAACGAACACCATGCCTCTCTCGACGACGTCGCAAATCACGACGTGGTCGGGTAACTACGGTGCGGAAACCGCTCCGTTCGTCGTCGTACGCTGGACGGGTCCGAACCCTGGCAAGATCAAGGTCACGGAAATCCGCCAAGGCGGTGCAGGTTGCTCGTTCACGACGCCTGACTTCCCCGTCATCATCAATCCTTCGGTCATCCCGACGGTATACTCGCTCGGCTTCGGTGCTTCGCCGACGCCCGCAACCCTGCCTGACATGTGCGCCGGCGCCTCGCCGCTCGTAGAACTGTCCGGCTCGGAAGTCGGTTATAGCTATACGCTCGAGATCTCCGCAGACGGCGGTACGACGTGGGGCGCCTCTACGGCTCTCGCTCAGGCCGGTACGGGTGCGGTCATCACGAACTGGGCTATCCCCGCAGCCGATCTGCCGTACACGGGTTCCATGGGTTCCATCACGACGTACCTCGTACGCACGGTGGTGAACCCGAACGGCTCGTGCCCCGGTTATCTCGCTTCCAACAACATCACGATCAACGTCCATCCGAACCCGGATGTCAAGACGGTGACGGCTACGACCGTTCTCTTCTGCGAAGGTCAGCCCATCCCTGTCGACGTCGCTTCGACGGATGCATGGATCACGTACACGCTCGAGCGCCGTTCGCTCCCTGGTGGCGTCTTCGCCAGCACGGGTGTCTCGGCTGCCGGTAACGGCGGTACGCTCACGCTCGTCGACAACACCAGCCCCGCTGGTAGCGGCCCGCTCACGGCAGCTCCGAACTACGAATATCAGGTCGTCGCTACCACGACGTCGCTGCCTTCGTGCTCGGCAGTCATGAACGGTAATCCGCAAGTGACGGTCTTCGCTCCGATCACGCCGCAAGTGGTAACGGTTACTCCGGCAGCAGTCTGCTGGAACAACGATGCCACCACGCTGACGGTCGCCAACACGCAAGACGGTGTGGAATACGAAGTCTACTGGGGTGGCGGCATGACGCCGTTCGTTCCCACGAAGCTTCAGCAGATCACCACGCCTACGGGTGCGATCAACTTCGCGATTTCGCAAGCTGACATCCTCCAGATCCAGGCTACGAACCCCGGCGCTCCGGTCAACGTGACGCTGACGGTTCAAGGTCGCCTCTTCGTCGATGGTGTCACGATCACGCGTCCGATCCCGGTCGGTGGCTGCGAAGTCACGGTCGGTACCACGATGCTGACGATCAATCCGGAACCGACGGCTGCCATCGTGCCGCCGACGTCTCCGATCTGTGGTGGTGACGTAGAGAACTACTCGCCCGTAGGTTCGAGCGCTGCTTATACCTACGAGTGGTCGATCTCCAACGCACCGCTCGGCACCACGCCGCTTGCCGCCATGCCTTCCGGTCCTGGAACGGTCGATCCGTTCACGGTCACGTGGGGTCCGAACGATCTTGCCTGCAATGGTGTGAACAGCCCCATCACGGCAACGATCCAGCTCGTTCAAGTCGATGTCGTTACGGGTTGCGATGACACGACGACCGTCGATGTCGTGATCAACTCGGCCGTTCATGACGGCGACATCGAAGGCGATGCTACCGCATGTATCTATGGTGGTTACGAACAGCACGTCGAAGACTACGATGTGTATCGCACGACGTGCGGCACGGGTACGAACACGACGTGGCCTGCTGGTACGACCTTCCTCTGGACGATGCCGACGAGCCCGACGGGTCCGACGGGTGTCATCCGCTCGGGTCAAGGTACGCGCCACATCGCTGCCGAATGGAATACGACGGCCGGTACGGGTATCGCTCCGGTCACGGTTCTCGTTACGCTTCCGTGGGGCTGCGCAACGACGGTTACGAAGAACGTAACGGTCTACTCGCTCCCGACGCCGAACGTCACGGGTCCGGCTACGGTTTGCCAGAACCAGATGGGTGTGATCTACACGTCGACGCTCATCGCCGGTGACAACTACCTCTGGGAAGTTGTCGGTGGTACGATCGTCGGTGGTACGGGTGCAGGCACGAATGCCAGCCCCAGCGTTCTTGCCGGTCTCGGCCTGAACACGATCACGATCGACTGGCTCGACATGCCGAATCCGACGGCTACGATCAAGCTCACGGAAACGTCCGTTCAAGGCTGTATCGCCGTGAACACGTATACCGTAGATGTCACGCCGACGCCGACGCCGGTCGTAACTGGCCCGACGACGGCTTGCGACAACACGAACATCGTTCTCTCGACGCAGAACAACGCTCCGAACAGCGTGTACACGTGGAACATCACCGGCACGACCGACCTTACGGGCGTAAGCATCGTATCGGGCGGCTCGACGGCCAGTGCCACGTTCAACACGGGTACCGTAACGCTGCCCGCTACCTTCGGTACGTTCACCGTCGAAGTGACGGAAACGTTCACGGTAACGAACTGCTCGAAGACGTCCGCTGCCTTCACGGTCACGGTCTACACGAAGCCCGCTCCGGCTATCACCCGCATCACGGCTGGTGGTGTCCTCGGCGCTGCATGCGTCGGTCAGACGGTCGTCTACGAAACCGCCAACGTCGCTGGTCATAGCTACAACTGGACGGTTGTCGGCGGCGCCATCACGGGTGGCCAAGGCACGAATCAGATCACGGTCGACTGGAACACGGTCGGCAGTGGTTCTGTGACGGTTGCCGAATGGGTCACCAGCACGCAATGCACGACGACGGTATCGCAACCCGTAACGGTCGTGAATCCGCCGGCTCCTGTCATCTCCGGTCCGGTCAATGTCTGCGGCGAAACCACGGCTACGTACTCCACGCCGATGGTCGCAGGCAACACCTACATGTGGACGGTCACGGGTGGCACGCTGACGACGCCGAACAACACGAACACGATCGGTGTGCAGTTCACGAGCCCGGCTTCGGGTTCCACGACGGCAACGATCGACGTCACGGAAACGAATACGCTGAGCGGTTGCATGGCCATGGCCAACATCACGGTCACGGTCTATCGCCAGCCTGTCGTCTCCACGATCGCTCGCACGGATGCCGGCAATGCAAACCAGGCTTGCGTCGGTACGTCGATCGAATACACGAGCGGTGCTACCGTCGCCGGCTCCACGTATACGTGGACGGTAACGGGTGGTACGATCACGGCCGGTCAAGGCACGACGACCGTGATGGTTCAATGGACCGCCATCGGTAATCAAACGCTGACGCTCGTTGAAGAAACGACCGGTTCCCCGATGTGCGCCGCTACGTCGGTGCTCAACGTCTCGGTCGAAGATCAACCTGCACCTGCAATCACGGGCCCGAATACGAGCTGCACGGACAACACGGACACCTATTCGGTTGCCGCAGTTGGCGGTCACACGTATGGCTGGTCGATCGCTCCTGGCGTGAACAACACGGATTGGCAGATCACCACGGGCACGACGTCGGCAACGATGTCCGTCAAGTGGCTCATCGCCGGTACGTACACGATCACGCTGACCGAAAACAACGCTACGGGCAACTGCACGGCTACGACGACGGAAACGGTAACGGTATCGGCAACGCCGAACCCGGTCATCGCCCGCATCGCTCCGGCCGGCGCACTTGGCCAGGCTTGCGAAGGTCAAACGATCACCTACAACACGGGTACTTCGGGTAACACGTATGTCTGGACCGTCGTCGGTGGTAGCATCGTCACCGGTCAAGGCACGAATCAAGTCGACGTCCTCTGGCTGACGGCTGGTAACGGCTCGATCACGGTAACCGAAACGACGACGGGTTCGACCTGCTCGAAGACGGTTACGCAAAACGTGAACGTCACGCCGCAACCCACGCCTGTCATCACGGGCCCGACGGTATCCTGCATCAACAAGATCCATACGTACAGCACGCCGGCTATCCCTGGCAACACGTACGCTTGGACGATCACGCCTGGTGTCGGTTCTGTTACGCCGGTCTTCGCTCCGATCGCCGGTTATCCGAACAGCAACACGATCACCCTTCAATGGATTCAAACGGGTCTCCACAACGTCGCTGTGACGGAAACGTCCATCGCCGGCTGCTCGAAGACCGTATCCATCGATGTCCAGGTGAATCCGATCCCGACTCCGGTCATCACGTCGACGACGGGCTTCGGCTCGCCGACCTCGCAGCGCCCGGGTCTGGTTTGCGAAAACAGCACGCACGTCTACACGACGGCCGCAACGCCTGCCAACGTCTACTTCTGGACGGTAACGGGTGGTTCGATCGTCAGCGGTCAGAACACGAACACGATCACGGTTCTGTGGGCCGGTCCGGGTGCAGGCACGGTGTCTGTCACGGAAACGGTTCCTGGATCGGATTGCATCACGACGGTAACGGAAGACATCGACAAGCGTCCCAAGCCGACGCCTGTGATCACCGGCGCTGTTGATCCGTGCGAAAACAGCACGCAGGTCTACACCACGCCGTTCGTTGCCGGCAACACGTACACGTGGACCGTCTCCGGTCCTGCAGGTACGGTGTGGTCGCCGATCGCTCCGAATCAGATCTCGGTAACGTGGGGTGCTGCAGGTGCAGGCTCCGTCTCGGTTGAAGAGTTCGTTGCAGGTACGCTTCCGGCAGTCCCGGATCCGGCCGCTTGCGCAACGTCCACGACGCTGAACGTTACGGTTCGTCCGCTCCCGCCGGTTCCGACCATCACGGGTACGACGACGGTTTGCGCTACGGACTACACGGACGTTCCGCCGACCATCAACCAGTACACCTATACCTCGAGCAATCCTGGTAGCGTTTCCTTCAACTGGACGGTAACGGGTGGTACCATCATCAGCGGCCAAGGCACGTCCACGGTCGTCGTCGAATGGGCCAACGCAACCAACGCTCCCACGACGGGTACGATCACGGTTCAGCACACCACGATTCCGTGGGGTTGCACCACGCAGACCACGCAAGTGATCACGATCAACCCGCTTCCGAACCCGACGATCTCCGGTCCTCTGTCGGTTTGCCAGAACTCGATCCAGACGTACAGCACGCCTGGTATCCCTGGTAACTCCTACAACTGGACGGTGAGCGGTGGTAACATCATCCGCGCGGGTCAAACCACGCCGAACGTAACGGTCGAGTGGACGCTTCCTGGCGCAGCTACGCTGTGGGTCACGGAAACGAACACGTATGGCTGCACGGCCATCAACCAGATCGACGTCATGGTGAACTCGCTGCCGAACGTAACGGTCACGCCTAGCGGTCCGACGACGTTCTGCCAAGGTGGAGACGTAACCCTCTCCGCTCCGCTCGGATTCTCCTCCTATGTCTGGTCGACGGGTGAAACCTCGCGTAACATCGTTGCCCGCACCACTGGCGATTACTGGGTAGTCGTCACGGATGGCAACGGTTGCTCGAACAGCTCGGACACCGTTCGCGTCAACGTCTTCCCGTCTTCGCTGCCGATCATCGCCCTCAGTGGTCCGACGTCGTTCTGCGAAGGTGGTAGCGTAACGCTCACGGCTCCGAACGGATTCTCCGCTTATCGTTGGTCGACCGGCGAAACGACGCAGTCGATCACGGTTACCACGTCCGGTTCCTATACTGTAACGGTCGCAGACGGCAACGCTTGCACGGGTACGTCGACGGAAGTTGATGTCACCGTCTATCCGACGCCGCATCCGGTCCTCGCAGTCATCGGTGCCACGACGGTATGCGACGGCGACTCCGTCGAAGTCCGCGCTCCCGCCGGTTACTCGCAATACACCTGGATCAGCGCCGCTGGTCATGTCTATGGCACGGGTCGTACGATCTTCGTCAAGCAGGCAGACACGGTCAAGGTTCAAGTGGTAGACGCCAACGGTTGCACGGGTGAATCCGATGCAGTCGTCATCAACCTCAGCCAGGTCGTTACCCCGGTCATCTCCGCCAACGGTCCGACAACCTTCTGCGAAGGCAATGCGGTAACCCTGACGGCACCGGAAGGCTACGCCAACTACATCTGGTCGAACGGCGCTACGTCGCGCTCGATCACGGTGACGGACGGTGGTCAATACACGGTCATGGTATCGGATAACATGCTTTGCATGGCTGCTTCGGTAGTCACGGAAGTAACGGTTAACCCGCTGCCCGCCCGCCCGACCATCACCCGCGTTGGCGACACGCTGAAGGCTGTCTCCGCAGTAGCAGAATCCTATGTGTGGAAGCGGAATGACGAAATCATTCCGGGTGCCACCCAGTCCTTCTACGTCGTCAACCAACCGGGTGCATACACTGTCAGCATCGCTGACAACAACACCTGCTCGGCCAGCTCGCAACCCTTCGACGTCATTCTCACGAATGTCGACGACGATGTAGTGGCAGGTCGTACGGCTGAACTCCATCTCTTCCCGAACCCGACCAATGGTCTGTTCACGATCGAGACGGAAATCACGCAAGCCGGTCCGGTTCGCATTGAACTTGTCAATGCAGTTGGCGAGCTTGTCATGACGCTCAACGAACAGACGGCTGGCGGTAACTTCCGCACCACCGTCACGATGGGTGATCTTGCAAGCGGTGTTTACAACGTGGTCGTCACCACGGGTAACCAACGTTGGACTGTACGCCTGGTTCGTCAGTAATCCTGACGTCCGGCAGATGAATGAAGGGCGCACCTCGGTGCGCCCTTTTTTTTTCTCCGAAGCCCACCACTATTCGTAACATGTGCGGGGCTTCGCCCATCATACAGCAAACACACACCACATCATTTCAAGTACGAGGAGTCATTCGTGACGATGTTGCGTTCCCTGTTTTCTTCGGTTCTTCCCCTTGCAGCCATCCTGATGCTGACCCCGTCGGACGCGCATGCATCGTCCAGCGGTATCGTGCGCCGCTCCACCCTCAATTCCGGCGGCTGCGGTGGTGGCCAGTGTCATGGCACGTCGGCCTCCACGCTGACGACGCTGCGTATCGCCGAGAGCATCGACAACACCCTGCGCGTACTGCCAGGCCAGGTGGTCGATCTTACCCTGGTCGTCAGCAACAGCACGGCCAAGGCCTGCGGACTCAACCTTTCCGTCAAGACGTCGGAGAACGGCAATACGAATGCGGGCAGTCTGGCCAGCGTCGCGGGTCAATCCACATGGGTCCAGCTCGGTGAGCTCACGCATACGTCGCCGAAGTCCTTCAGCGCCGGTGAAGTCTCGTTCAAGTTCACATGGACGGCCCCGCAGACGGAAGGGACGGCCTGGCTCCACGCCGCTGCCAATGCCGTGAATCTCAGCGGCGCGCCCGATGCCGGCGACAGGTGGAACTTCCTCTCTCCCATCAGGATCATCATCAGCCCCGCATCAAGCGTCGACGACATCATCGCGGCACACGAGACAATGGACGTGGCCCCGGTTCCGTCATCGGCTACGGTGACGGCTTCCTTCGGCGCCGTCGCCGGAGAGCCCTACGTCGTCAACGTCTTCGACGCGTTCGGGATACTCGTTCACCAGGATCGCATCTCGGCCGGTTCGGACCGTGTTTCCTACGTATGGAACGGCAGGATGAACGACGGTGCACAGGCAGCGCCCGGAACCTATGTTCTCGCCATCGTCGGCGAACGTCGTGTCATCCACGGTCGTGCCGTCATCGTCCGCTGACAAGCATGCAGAATCGCAGTCTTCATAGCACACATATCCGTCAGCGCCATGTCGTTGCAGCTCTGCTGTGCGTGGTGCTGACGGTGCTGGGTGCCCATGAAGGCAAGGCCCAGTGGAAGAAGCTCACATTGCCCGGCAAGTATGCCACGGGATACTATCTGGACGTCTTCTTCCTGCCCTCGTCTCCGAACTACGGATGGGCCTGCAGTATCGAAGGGTGGGTCGTCCGGACGACGGACGGAGGTCAGACGTGGGAGGGTTCGACCCTTCCCCAGGAATTCCTCGAAAGCGTCCAGTTCCTGACCCCGCTGGTCGGCTATACGTCGGGTCCTGCTGGGATCTTCAGGAGTACCGACGGTGGCGTGACCTGGCGCGACATCACGCCGTTCAACGCTACGGCCTCCAAGTCCTGGGGGTGCTACTTCCTCAACGAGATGGAAGGTCTCTTCCTGGCCGGTGGCTGCGGGACCGATGCACAGTCCTACTACCGCACCACCGACGGTGGCAATTCGTGGACGGTATCCTTCACCATCGAGCCCAGCAGTGGTCTCAGCGACTGCCTGCTCTACCGCGACGGCAGCGGCTACGCCGTATCCAGCGGTGTGCTGTGGACGACGGACGACTATGGCGTGAACTGGTCCATGATGGCACGTACCGGTGAGAAGTACTGGACGGAAGAGATCACCCATATCAACCAGACGTTCTGCCTGCCTACGGCCGGCAACGACTGCGATGGCCAGGATCCGACGCACGGCTCCATCCGCTGGACCCCGGATATGGGGAAGACCTGGCGTGAATTCCAGACCGGTGCCAGCATGTTCGGTACCTTCCTCCTGAACGAAAACGAGGGATGGGGTGTCGGCTCCAGGAGATCCGTCTACTACACGTCGAACGCGGGCCGGTCGTGGATACTGCGCAACTGCGGTATCGACGGAGATGTCGATGATGTCTGGTTCGTGAACGACACGCTGGGCTACATCGCCGGCGACGGCATCTATCGGTCGAACTTCAACGAGATCGGGTTCAGCGTCACCTTCGTGCAACCGCAAACGGACACCATTTCGATCTGTCCGGGGGATGTCACCGTACTGGAAGGGTCGGAAGGATTCCGGGACTATACGTGGAACGATGGTGTAAGCGGTCGTGAACGCCCGGTAGGAACGGAAGGCCGCTACGTCATTACCGCCTACGACGTCCGTACCTGTCGCCAGTCGTCCGACACCGTCTACGTCCGGGTATATCCGAACGACAAGCCGCAGATCCAGGGAGCGGCCACGACGCTCTGTCAGGGCGACTCCGCCGTGCTCTCCTGTACCGGCACGTTCATCTCGAAGAAATGGTCGACGGGCGACACGACATCGACCATCGTCGTCAAGACGTCCGGATCGTATACCGTCACCGTTCTCGACACGAACGGGTGCCAGCACGTTTCCGATCCCTTCGTGCTGACCGTACGTCCGATACCTGCGCCCGTGATCACGGCCAACAGGAATACGACGATCTGCATCGACGAAATGGTCAAGCTCAGCGCACCGCGCGGCTACGCACGATACGAGTGGTCGAACGGTTCCACGGATGCCGACATCACCGTGGGAGAGGCGGGGACGTATACGGTACATGTCGTGGACGACTTCGGCTGCGCGGGTACATCGCCAGCCATGACCGTCACGGTCCTGAACACGCGCAACAAGGTCGAAGTCCTTTCCTCGGTCACGCCTATCCATATTCCCGATCACGCCGTTGGCGACAGGTCGTGCTATACGGTGGCCATCAGGAACAAGTCGACGGAGGACAATCTGGTCATCGCGCATCCGGCCTTCGTCGGCAACGTCCTCTTCAGCATTCCGCTTCATCAGCTTCCCATCGTGATTCCACCGGGAGAGACGAGAATGCTCGATGTCTGTGCATCGGCACAGGACTCGGGAATGATCGATGACACACTCGTCCTGCCCGATACCTGTTCGCCCACGTACATCGCTTTCGAGAGCAGAGGACTCGCCATCGTTACCGAGGGAACGTCGCGCTGTAACGTACCGGTGGGGACCACCATCGTCCGTGCGGGATCGAGCTATCGTCTGTCACTTCCGTCACCCGTACCGTCGAACACCTTCATCGATCTTCGCATTCTCGCGTCATCCATGGCAGGCCGTCCTGAGGTCCATCTGGTGGACGCCCTGGGCCGGGCCGTCACCATCGCGGATGCAATCGCGACGGACGACGAGGATGGGATGACGGGATATGCCTTCAGAACGAGCGTCGCGAACCTACCGCCCGGACCATATCTGCTCGTCGTGCTTTCATCCGACGGCCATGTCATCCGGTCCGTACCCGTCACCGTCGTGCAGTAATGCCGTACAGACAGGGTTGCCCGTAAACCCGTATCTTTGCAGGAAATACAACGATTGTGCAGGGATATGGCTACGATTGTTTCGCTCGATCCGCGCGTGATGCGCGCTCACATCGATTCCGATCCGCAACGGCCTCTGGAGCCGAAACCGGAGCTCGACCAGTTTCCGACCTATGAGGTCTTCCACCAACAGAAGACCGGTGCACGTCATATACACGTAGGTACGGTGCATGCACCCAACCGCGAGATGGCCCTGGTCCTGGCGAAGGAACAATACGGTCGCCGCGGCCAGAGCGTCAACCTGTGGGTCGTGAGCACGGAGAATATCTTCACGATGGCTGCGGAAGACGCGGACGTGTTCGCCACGACGCCGGAGAAGAAGTATCGCGACGTCGCCGCCTACATGGTGCGGAACAAGGTAGAAGCCTTCAAGAAGGAACAGAAAGGCCCAACGGAATGAACATGGATGCCCTCAAGGATCTGCTCTATCGCGTCGCGGATGACGAACTGATTCTGGCGCATCGCCACTCGGAATGGACAGGGCTCGGCCCTGTCCTCGAAGAAGACATCGCCTTCTCGTCGATCGCACAGGACAAGCTCGGCCATGCACAGGCTCTGTATCAGATCCTGCATGAGCTGGGCGAGGCCGATCCCGACGCCACGGCTTTCATGCGCGACGAAGCATCGCTCCGGTGTTCGCAGCTCGTGGAACTGCCGAACGGTGAATACGATCGCAGTCTCGTACGTCACTTCCTCTTCGATGCGGCGGAATATCATCGCTACGGCATGTTCCAGTCGTCATCGTATGAACCTCTCGCGAAGCTCGCACGCAAGGTGCACGGAGAGCTCAAGTATCACCTGTACCACGGTCAGACGTGGGTCGTCCAGCTCGGCGCCCAGGGTGACGAGGAAAGCCACCGTCGTATGCAGGCGGCATTGGACGAGATGTGGCCCTATGCGCTCGGAATGTTCGAACCCGGTGCCGACGAGGCGGCCCTAAAGGCCGATGGCGTCTTCGCAGGCGAGGACGAACTGAAGCGGATGTGGCTCGACTTCGTCGGTGCGACGCTCGGCAATGCGGCCCTGCGCATTCCCGATCATGCGGAACCCGTCTACGGTGGACGCAAGGGCACGCATACGGAATACCTGCAGCCCCTTCTCAACGAAATGACCGAAGTATATCGTATCGATCCTTCGGCGGAATGGTAGACGACGATGACGACCGACGACATCATGACCGCACTGCGTGAAGTCAAGGACCCCGAGATCCCGACGATCTCCGTCGTCGACATGGGTATCATCACGGATGTGCGGATCGATGATGACGATGACGTCGTAGTGACGATGACACCGACATTCGTCGGATGTCCGGCCATCGACGTCATGCGCAACGACGTGGAGCAGGCGGTACGATCACTCGGTGTACGGTCGGTGGTGGTCAACGTGAATTTCGACGTTCCCTGGACGACGAACCGTCTGACGGAAAACGGCAGGAAGGCCTTGCTGAAGCATGGCCTCGCACCGCCCGAACCATACGAACTGGTACTGTCGCTCGATGTGCTCGAGCACATGCATTGCCCCTACTGCGGCAGCGACGATACCGTCATGAAGTCCCCGTTCGGGCCGACGCTCTGCCGCTCGCTTCACTACTGCAACTCCTGCCTGCAGGCCTTCGAAGGCTTCAAGCCGATCTGAGAGACGGTCAGTCGAACCGTAACGCTGCCTGGAAGAAGAACTGTCGTCCGACGAGTCCCGGGATCAACGTCGGATTCATGATGTCGAACAGATTGTTCGCGCCGGTCGAAAGGGAGACCGACGTATGGTCGGTGAACGTGAACGTATGCGTCACGGCGGCATTCACCATGGTATATCCTGGAACGTATTCATCCTCACGGTCGAGAACCTTGCGCGGGGGATCGCTCATCACGAAGCCGTTCTTGTCGAGGGCTTCGTCCCCGTATCGCCCGACGAACTGACATCGCAGGCTGGCGCTCCATGCACGTTCTGGTGAGTTGTAGAGCAGCCGCAACGTTCCGCTGTGATGCGAGCGCATCCACAGTCCGTCGTAGTCGGCCCGTGTGAGCGGTTTGTCGATGGTGCCGGCGAGTCCCCTGTCGATGGCATCCAGTACTTCACGGTCCTTGGCATCGAGGTACTGATAGCCTCCGCCGAGGGTGAAGGAGCCGACTTCGTCGATGACGAGAACGCTATTGAGATTGATTTCGATACCCTGCGTATAGACGCGCGAAAGATTCCGGTACGAATAGACGGCACGGTTGTCGACGCGGCCGGCGAGATAGTATTCGATGAGATTGTGAAGATCGTTATGGAATCCGCGAATCTCCGCGGCGAGAAGCAGCGTGTGATCCGCATCGATCCTGAACTCCACATCGTCGTAGCGGAATCCAAGATCGTAGGAGATGCTGCGCTCGGGCTGAAGATGTATGCCGAGCCTGGCTGCACCGATGAGATCGTATCCTGCACCGGGCAGACGATTCGAGAACGAGACGAAGAGCTGGCGGAAGTCGGGTGCCTTGAAGCCTGTGCCCACGCTCCCGCTGACGCGGAAGTGATCGTCCGGTTTCCACAGCACGGACAGGCGTGGACTCAGCGCCGCACCATAGACGTTGTTGTCGTCGAACCGCGCGCTGAGCACGTAGGATATCCAGTCCGTCGGCATACCTTCCCATTGCGTGAACGCGACGCCGGTGCGGTAGAACGGACGGTATCCCGGTGTGAGCGAATCGTGATAGCGTGAACCGCCTACGTCGTCGTACAGGAACTCACCGCCGACGGTCATACGATTGCTCGAGCCGAAGAGAAGGTCGTACTGTGCGTACAGGCGTGCATTCCGTCGTATGAGATCGTCGACCGTACCGCGATCGCCCTGTGCGACGTCGAAGTTGTAGCGTTCCTGATAGACGGCGGCATAGGCGTTCGTGGTGAGGCGAGCTCGACCCGACTGCCATTCCGTACCGACCGTTCCCGAAACGTCCCACTGCGTGACGCTGCCCGAGTTCTCGGCGACTTGACCGAAGACGCTCTCGACGAACGTGCCTCGCGTCTGCGTTCCGAACAGACGCAGGGTGCCCCTGGCCTTCCATCCTTTCGCGAAGGACCATTGGGCCTTGGCATGCAGGGTGCCGTCCTGATACGCCGAATAAGGAATCGAAAGAGTGTCCCGCTGCAGCGAGAACGACGGCGCGTTCTTGTAGTTGACGTAGGCCGACGCTTCGACTTCGTCGCTTCCCCAGCCCGTTTCCATCTGCACTTCGGCGGGGCCGCGGTTCAGGTACTGGGAATAGAGGCGGCCCGTCCATCCGTCCGCCGCCCTGCGCGTGATGATGTTGATCACACCGGCAAGGGCTTCGCTGCCGTACATGCTACTCATCGGGCCCTTCACCACTTCGACGCGGTCGATGTTGCCGACGCTGATACGCGAGAGGTCGAGGACGCCTGCTACGCGACCGACCATCGGTTGGCCATCGATGAGGATCATCGTATAGTCCGGACCGAGGCCGTTCATCTGTACGCCGGTGCGGATCCCTCCGTTCATCAGCAGGCCCGTCTGTTCCTTGAGCAGATCGGCGAGCGTCACCATCGCCGTCGTGCGTATACGTTCCTGGCCGATGACTTCGACCCGCACGGGAGAGTCCTTGAGATGGACTTCGTTGCGTGTGCCGGTGACGACGATCTGCTGTTTCGTGACGGTACGGATGCTGTCGATCACACGGCGTGTCGTCGTGGAGTCGCGGCTATCGTTCCGTGCCGATGCGCGGCCGGTCGTGGCGATGCTGATAAGGCAGACGGCGGTGAGGAGGAGCGGTATTCGCGGGAACATCCGACAAAATTACCGCTCGCGGACCGAACCTAGGGCATGTAGAGGATGGGCGAGGCGTCCGTCCCCGTCGGCCGGTGGAAGACGACGTAGTAGAGGCCGGTCCCGATGGCCGACATGTCGATCGAAAGGTGGCGGGGCTGCGCGTCGTCAAACGGGCGTTCGAAGTCGCTCTCCCACAGGGTACGCCCTTCGGTACTGACGAGACGGAGTCCATAGGTTCCGGGCATGGTGCCGCCGATCTCGAGGTCGATGGCCTGGCGTTCGACGCTGGTCTGGATACTCAGGGTGGCATCCATGAAGCGCTTGAGTGCGCGTCCCCTGATGTTGCAGCCCGATACGAAGAGCATGCCCGGGGTGGACGTGATCTCGGGGCAGGTGATACCCTTCACCAGAATGTCGGCCCAGGTGAACGGCGTCGTATCGTCCTTGCCCAGGAGCACGATGCCACGGATCTCGGTCAGCTTCTGTCGGGGGGCCAGCAGGACGACATTGGCGATTTCGAGGTACGTGATGCGGATTCCGTCATCGAGGCGGAAGCCCGGAACGATCTTGCCACGGTCCGTCGATTCGGGCTTGAAGATGTCGATGTTGTTGTGGATCTCGGCGCGCAACGTATCGATCGTCATCCCAAGTTGCGAGGGGTCGATGTCGATGAAGATCGGTATGCCCGCATTGATGGAGCCCGCTTCCGCAGTCACCGTACCGAGACGCAGGGTGATAGGAGTGTGCGGCCGCACGCTGACGGTGACCGAGCGCGTATCTGTGCATCCGTACTGATCGGTTCCCTGCACGATGTACGTCGTCGTCGTCGCCGGTGAGGCGATCGGATTGCTGATCGTATGATCGCTCAGGCCGTCGGAAGGAGTCCAGACGTACTTCGTGGCGCCTTCGGCGCGCAGTCGTATGCCGTCGTTCGCGCAGATCGTCGTGTCGGGTGTGACGGTAAGGTTCAACGACGAGACGAAGACCATGACGGTATCCATGGCCATGCATGATCCGGAGCGGGCCGTCAGCACGTACATCGTCGTGACCGATGGCCTCGCGATGGGCGAGAGGCTGGTGGGATCGCTCAGGCCCGTCGTCGGGGACCACGAATACGTGGCGGATTCTCCGAAGGCCGTGAGCTGTACTGCCTGTCCTGCACAGATCGACTTGTCGGTGCCTGCATTGATGGATACCGACGAGCGCACGATGACGGTGACGGAATCCACGGCGACGCAGTTATTGGCGGACGTAGCCCTGAGGTAGTAGGTCGTCGTTCTGGCCGGTGTCGCCTTCGGCGTCAGCGACGTCGGATCGCTGAGCCCGGTGACCGGCTGCCACAGTACCGACGTGGCCGTCGTCGTGGCGCTGAGTGCGGCCGTATCGCCCGCACAGATGACGGCATTCTTTCCCGCATCGACCATGGGTGGATCGAGGACGGTGATCGTGATCTCCGCCTCGGCCTTGCACGAACCGCTCAGGGCCGTCACGCGGTACGTCGTCGTGCGCAGCGGTCTCACGACGGGTGTGGGCGACGTCGGATCGTCCAGTCCTTCTTCCGGTGTCCATCTGAACGACGAGCCTCCGCCGCTGACGCTGAGGGGAGCCGCCTGGCCTGCGCACATCGTCGGTGCACCCGAGATGGCGACCCGGAACGTATCGACGACGTTGACACGTACGGTGTCGGAGATCTCGCACGTCGGCGTGATCAGGCGTACGACGTAGTTCGTGCTGATGGTCGGTGAGGCGACGGGTGCGGGCGACGTCGGATCGTCCAGTCCCTCCGCCGGTGTCCACACGTAGGATGTCGCCCCGTGGGCCGCCAGACGTGCACTGCCGCCGCGGCAGATCGTGATGTCGGGACCGGCACCGACGTCCAGGACCCGTACGGTCACACTGGCCGTGTCGGCACAGCCGTGGGCATTCCGTCCGACGACGATGTAGTGCGTCGTACGCTTCGGTCGGGCCAACGGTCTCGGAGATGCCGGATCGTCCAGTGATTCCCTGGGCGACCATTCGTACGTATCGGCTCCGGAGACGCCGAGACGTACGGATGTTCCAGGACAGAGGTCGGCCACGCTGTCGGTCGAGATCGACGGTGGCGGTTGTATGCGTACCAGACGATAGGTCGTGTCCGAGCCGAACCTGTTGCTGACGACGAGGCGTACGGGATAGAGTCCGGGTTGTGCGTAACAGATGCGGGACGGATTCTTCAGTATGGAGGATGCGGGTGTGCCGCCATCGAAGTACCATTCCCACGTATCGATGTTGCCGACGCTCTCGTCCATGAAGCCGAGACACGTGTTCGCGCACGTCGTATCACCCGTGAAGGACGCGATGGGAGCGTTGCATCCTGCCTGGATCGGATTCGGTGGAACGAGCATCGAGCCGATGACGTTCGGGAGGCCCACCCTGCACTGGCCCGTCAGGATGACCGCCGAATCGCGGAACCGGATGGAGTCGACGTTCCGTCCCGGACGTTCGATGACTGCGAGGTACGGTTCGCCGGGCCGCGTGGCGTAGATCCTGCCGTCGGGGCCGAGCTGGAGGGACGTCCACGTCGTCACGTTCGGCAGCGTGAATGCGAGTTTGCGCGAATTCTGGATGTCGGAAGCATCACCGGCGGCCGTGTTGAACTGATAGACTTCGGCGGGAATCGTATCGCCTCTGTTCGAGACGGAGATGTAGAGTTTTCTGGAATCGCGCGAGAAGGCCGCACCGTAGTGGGATCCCGCCGTCGACGTCGGGAAGAGATCTATGGCGTTGAGGACCTTGCCGGTGATGGTGTTGAAGTCGTAGAGCTGGGAATTTCCGGCCGCGCTGGTGATCACGAGATGACGGCTGTTGGGCGAGATGTGCATCTGCCCGGCGTCGCGTACGGGAAGGTTGGGATTGCCTGCATCGCTGATGACGGGCGTCGTCTGCAGGCCATCACGCGTCAGCCGGAAACTGAGGAACTGCCGAAAGGTGCGGCTTCGTACCACGATCCAGTAGGAATCGCCGCGACAGTCGATGGTCGCCGTAAGATGTTCCGTGATGTCGGTGGTCAGGAGCTGGTTCCAGCGCACCACCTCGCCGAACGATCCCTGCTTCCGCATGTCGACGACGGAGTAGTAGAGACAGAAGCAGCGGTTGCCGATGGCCGATGACGTTATCGGAGCCGGATTGAAAATGTAGTAGAGGCTCGAATTGCCGGGTACCGGTACGATGAGCGCGCTCTGACTCGTCGATGCATCGCCGTACAGACCTTCACCGCCCGGCATGACGTCATGCATGCGGTTCCATACCGTAACGCCATCCGTATAGAAAAGCAGGTCGCCGGTGACGGGATCGGACTGCGTCGCACAGCCTTCGTTGGTGCTGAGACGGCCGTCCGACAGGGACTGGGCCGTACCGGAACTGAAGGTCACACCGGCACGGTGACCGAAATACCAGTTCCACGCTTCGCGTTGGGCGCTGACTGTTGGTGCGAGGCCAAGCAACAGCAGTGTCGTGACAACGAGGTGGCGATATCGTGGGAGAGGGCGCATCGCTCCAGCGTTCTAGCAAGATACAACGTGAAAACGAGTTAGGAACCGAAATAGGTCCCCGGCGTTACCAATTTTTAACCCGTTACCGCATCTGGATTTGCGGTAGTTTTGTCCATATGTCAGCAGACGCGCAGGTCCCCATGGAAAAAAAGATCCTTATCGTCGATGATGAGCAGGATATCGTCGATCTCATCTCCTATAACCTGAGCAAGGAAGGGTACCGGGTCTTCACGGCCACGAATGGTACCCAGGCCGTGGAACTGGCCGAAAAGGCACAGCCCGACCTGATCATCCTCGACATCATGATGCCGGGTATGGATGGCTTCGAGGTCTGCCGCACGTTGCGCCAGCATCCCACGACGCAGACCACGTCCATCATGTTCCTGACGGCGAAGTCCGGCGAGATCGACCAGATTCTCGGCCTCGAACTCGGCGCCGACGACTACATCCAGAAACCGATCTCACCGCGCGTCCTCCTGGCCCGCGTGAAGACGATCCTCAGACGCGGAACGGAGAAGGTGCGCACGGAAACGATCGCCGCACCGGAAATCCTGCGCATCGGGGCCATCGAAGTCAATCGCCAGAACTATACCGTCCGTATCGACAACAAGGAGAGCTTCTTCCCGAAGAAGGAATTCGAACTGCTCGCCTTCCTGGCGTCGAACCGCGGGAAGGTATTCACCCGCGAAGCGTTGTTGCGCCGCATCTGGGGCGAGAGCGTCTTCGTCATCGATCGCACGGTCGACGTTCACGTTTCCAAGATCCGCGAGAAGCTCGGCAAGTACGGCCCCTTCATCGAGACCGTCAAGGGGGTTGGCTACCGCTTCCGCGATCAGATCTAACGTGCCGACAGCATGAGTATACCGACGCGACGGTCGTCGCTGCATCGACATAGCTGGTTCTGGTTCCTCCTCGCCCTCGCCGGTGCCCAGGTCATAGGCGTGATCGCCCTCGCCGCACTGGTACCCGACCTGCGCACTCTCCTTACGCCTTCCGTCGTTATCGTTTACGTCATGATCGTTTCCATCATCGGTACGATCTGTACGTGGGCCTATGCGCATTCGCTCGAGCGTCGTCTGTTACGCCCGCTACGCCAGATCACGGAAGTGACGCAGGCCATCACGGAAGGCGCCGTGTCCGGTCGTATCGAACTCGCCGGCCCGGCCTTCAGTGACGCCCAGCGCGTGGCCGAGGCCATCAACAGACTGGCGGAGAAGGCGATCCGCGACATCGCCGAGATGAAGCGCCTCGAACGCGTACGGAGTGAATTCATCGGCAACGTCTCCCACGAACTGCGCACGCCGATCTTCAGCGTACAGGGCTATCTGGAAACGCTGCTCGACGGTGCACTGGACGATCCGGCGGTGTCCAGACAGTTCCTCGAGAAGGCCTATTCGAATGCACTCCGGCTAAATGCACTGCTGAGCGATCTCATCGACATTTCACGGATCGAGAGCGGCGAACTGCGTCTGAGCTTCCGGTACTTCAACATCGGCGAGCTGCTACGCGATCTCGTCCATACGATGGAAATCCGCGCCGTACAACGTAACGTCACGGTGGAGTTCAAGGAATCGGGGGATCAGGAAGTGATCGTCTACGGAGACAAGGAGCGCCTCACGCAGGTGCTGACCAACCTGATCGATAACGCTATCAAGTACAACGTCCCCGAAGGTACCGTCACGGTATCGGCCATCCCCGATCACGGTCAGGTACGCGTGCGCATCCAGGATACGGGCATCGGTATTCCACCCGAACATCAGGCCCGCGTCTTCGAACGCTTCTATCGTGTCGATCGCGACCGTTCACGTGCCGTGGGTGGTACGGGCCTGGGCCTCGCCATCGTGAAGCATATCCTGGAAGCCCATCAGGCCCCGGCTCGCGTGCAGAGCGAGGTCGGCGTCGGAACGTGTATCGAATTCGTCCTCAAGGGGAATGGTGGGGGCTGAGTTCTGCGGGAGAGCATTTCCCGATATGGATCGTCAGGGTGTTACATCGGGGCGAAGATGACGATCACTGCAACATATCGGCAGAAATGATCCGGCTATCCACCTGGTTATGGATCAATGTACGACCGGTTCATCGACTAGCCTGAAGGTCTTTGCCATCTCGCTGAAAGCCCCGATGTGCTTCTCTTTCTTGTTCTTCAATGTCCATGCCATGATGCAATACACATTGTCGGTCCCCTCTATGAAGGTGAGCAGGTAAGAGATGTCAGTCCCGTCCACCCGCGCATCCATCGTGAGCATTTCCGCATCCAGACCATCGATGCGTAGTGATTTCGACGTCGATTGCTCGACATTGCTGTAGTGCTCCGTCATCAACTGTAGTTACACATCGCGGTAGTTCTGGGCAACGGAACGTGTGGTGTCGTATTCATCGATGCCTTTGAAGGTGTCGATGAATGTATCCTTCGATTCGTCGATCACGATGACATACATGCCTTTGAAGATATTGCAGAACTGCAGGGAAGCGTCGTCATTGAGGCCTTTCCTCTCTTTCATGTGGTCGGGTATGTCGATCGAGTAGTCCCCGTTGATCACGACCTTCCTGGTCTTCGTCACCGTTGCAGTATTCGTTTCCTCGGAAACCTTCCGATCGGAACTGCAGGCTGTGAGCGATAACGACAGAAGCATGGAAATGCAGATGGTATACATGTACCTCATATGGGGAAGCGATGGTTTCGGGTTGAAGGAGACGTGTAACGAGCGGAACGTGGCGACGGCTTCCGTGGGTCACGCTTCCGGGGCGCCATCGACCGATGTTCCTTCGTACGCTAACGGAAAGACCTTTCCGAACACGCCTGTCGGAACTATGATCTGATCCTGCTACTGATCGCAGTTCAATCCGGCATCACTTCCAGACGTGGATGACACGCCGTTCGGCACGCATGCCCTGCATGAAGGTCACGCTGTAGATGCCGCTCGGAACGGAATGCAGGTCGATATGCAGCGTCCGTGACGATTGCGTCCACGGCGCTTCCATCTCCACGCCATCCACGGACGTTACCACGACGCGGTCGAGCGGCGCCTCGGTGGCGAGGCCCACGGCCACGCCGAGCGATGCCGGTTGGGGACGTACGGTGGTGGCGATGGGCGAACCCTCTTCCACACCCGATGCGGGTGTGACCTTGATGTCGTCCACGTACCAGCCATCGGAATGACGTGTGATGTTCGATCGCATGCGCAGGCGTACGTAGGCCGTATCGCCCTCCTGCGGTGCGGTGAAGGGAATGGAGGCGAATCGCCATGCATCGGTACCCTTCGTCGTATCCTTCCAGCGATCGTACTGTCCCGCATTGTAGGTCGCCAGCGTCGTCCATTGCGTCGACGGATAGCTGTAGGCGATGTCCACGTAGGCCGTATCGCCTGGATCGATGAAGGCGGCATGCCAGAACGTGAGAGCCGCGGCGCGCGGCGTCACGCGGAATGGGTAGAGCATGATGCTGTCGCGTTCCGATGGTCCATAGGGGCCGTTCGGTGATTCCGTCAGCGATGCGTCGGGACTGTAGGAGAAGAGCGTCGTGCGGTCCCATCCACCACGGATGCGGAGCAGACGCGGCATGGTGTCGAACGTCTCGCCACGTGTGAGCATGGGATGTCCTGTACCGAGCGATCCGGTGTAGGCGACGAGGGTGTCGGATGACGGTCCGACGTTGCCCAGGGCGTCGACGATGCGTGCGCTGACGCGATACCAGCCCCATGCGGAAGGAAGGGCATCGAAGGATCGTACCGTACCCGTATCGGATGCCGCAACGTCGAGATCGAACGTCTGCTCGTCGAGGCGTATCCTGATCTTCGCCATGTTCACGAGCGGAGTGATTCCATCCGAACGCCGCGACGGCAGGCGGAAGGTCGACGCCATGAAGCCACTCTCACTGCCCGTCGCGACCATGATCGCAGGCGCGGCAGGTTGGCGCGATCCGCCGGAGAAGGCGCTGGCGATGCGGCGTGCACTCGTATCGGCAGCGCTCACCACGTCGAGGCCATACGTGTATTCGGTGAAGGCGTCGAGTCCCTGGTCGAGATACGTCGTCGTTCCCGATGCGATGTCGCGCAGGAACCGTCCGTTTCGATACAGGACATATTTATAATCCTGAAGAGCGAGTTCCTGGCCATAGGAACGCTCCGTCGGCGCCGTCCATGCAAGGGAGATGGACGTCGTATCGGCGGGCAGGGTCGCGGCCGTGAATTCGTCGACGGCGGAAGGGGCGCGCACGTTGACGATGGCCGTGTAGACGTCGTTGTTGGATGGGTTCTCGTCGGTGTGACGCATGTCGACCCACGAGGGATAGAGCATGCCGTCGCGGAAGTCCATACCGCTGTAGTCGCCGGCGAAGGTATTGCCGGAGAAGGGATTGCGCCGCAGGTCGTTGACGCCGTCGCCCACGCGACGGTCTTTCCACGTCAGACCACCGTCGGCCGAGTAGCTCACGTAGCAGTTGACGAGGATGTTCGCCGCATCGTCTCTGCTGTCGAAGTACATCACGCCGAGATCGCCGTTGACGGGATCGAGGGCGATCCAGGGCCAGAACTGGTCGTTGGTGGTGTCGCTATGGACGATGACGGGGTCCGACCATGTTTCTCCGTTGTCGGTGGAGCGGCTGAAGTAGACGTTCGGAATGCGGTCGGCGCTCCATACGAGATAGATGTTGCCACGGCGCGGACCGTTCGTGTTGTCGATGACCATCGTTGGATACGCTTCGGCACGTACGATGCCCTTGACGCGGCTGTTGGTCTGACCGTTGATGGTGCTCTGGATACCGAAGCGGTTGTATCGCTGGATGATGCGTGGTGCCGTCCATGTGGCGCCGCCGTCGGTCGAGCGCGCATAACGTACGGCGCGTTCCGTGCCGCTGTTCCATACGAGGTGCACGCTGCCGTCAGGACCCGTCCGTGCAAGCGGAAAACTCTGTCCGAAGGTCGTGTCCTCGCTCGTATGCGGGAAGCGCGTGCTCACGGGAACGGGAGGAAGCCAGGTGAGGCCGCGGTCGAGACTGCGCGCGATGACGATCTGCGTGGAGGAGTCGGCGTTGACGACGCGTTTCCATGGAATGTAGACGCGATGCCTGAAGGGCGATGCGGATGCGGTGTCGACATGGACGTAGTACTTGTCCTCGAAGGACGAGTCCGCCGTCTGCTGTCCGGTATGGATGATGACGGGAACGTGTTTCGGATTCCACGTCTTGCCGCCGTCGTTCGTGACGGAGATGAAGACGCCGTTCTCGCCGAACTGGGTATTCCCCGTCCTGTTGAAGCCACCATAGCAGAGATAGCCACGGCCGTCTGCATCGAAGGCTACGGAAGGATCGTTACTCGATGCCCATCCCTGGCGGGCGGTGCCGAGGTCGACGTTCTCCCATGTCTTGCCGCCGTTGGTGGAATAGTAGGCCCACGTGGACGACCGCTTGCGATAGTCCACGGCCGAGCCGATGATGTTGCGTGGATCGACGGGATTGATGGCGATGGACGATTCGTTCTGCACGGGCAGGTCGTCGTTCTCGCCCGTGATCATGTCCACGTTCTCGAAGCGCGAGGGGAAGCGCCGTTCCGCCACGATCGGAACGAGGTAGGGGAAGCGGTACTGACGTCCCGTGACGACGGGCGTCGGATGGGCCCGCTCCATGTGGCGTACGTTGGGGTGTTCCTGGGCGATGATCGAGCACGTGACGAGCATGAACAGGGTTAGGAATCTCATCACCATATCTCCGCTATCTGTTGTCCGAATCTGATGAGGTTGCCGCTCGGATCGAGTACTCCGAATTCGAGCATACCGTATGGTTTGGCCTCGATGTGGGCCTTCGGGTGGATGACTCCCGCCTTCGCGCAGGCATCGTACAGGTACTGTGCATCGTCTATCGTTATCCAGCAGCCCGATGCCGCGGGAATGTCGGGATCGCTGCATGTCCAGAGATGGAGGGCCATGCCGTTGCGTGATACCACGGCGTAGGAGTCATCCTGATACGTCTGGATCGTGCACCCGAGAACGTCGCGATAGAATGCGATGCTGGCCTGCATGTCCAGGCTGGGCAGGGCCGGGGCGATGGCGAGGAATTTCATAGCTCAAGATCAGCACGGATACCGTCCCATGCAAGCGAGGACGTGATGCGGCGAAGGTGGCGTTCGTACCGTGCGATGCCGGGATCTCCCGTGCGACGAAGGAGGATGACGATGTTGCCGAGCGTGAGTACCTGCAGGGCAGCGGGCAGCTCCGATGCCAGCGATGCCGCCTCGTGCAGTGCCGTCCGTGCCGCGTCCATGTCCTGTTGCCGCATGGCGGCAGCGGCCCGTACGTTAAGGATCGTCGTGCGATCCCGCGGCGACAGATTGTGGATCTGCTCCGCCCGTGCGAGGAAGGTGAGGGCGTCGTGATACTCGTCGATGGCGATCGCAGCACGCGCGGCGAGGCAGAGCAGGGTGACGTGTTCGCCGGTGGCGAGAGCGTCGGACCGCTCCGCCAGAATGGTCATGGAGGCCGAGAGTGCATCGACGGCACGACCTGCGATCAGCATGTCGGCGATCGTCCGCAATGCATCGCGTACGGGAGGATGCTGCAGGGCACCGCCAGCAACGGACGATGAGGTTTCGCCGGCGACAGGGCGTTCGTCCGCATCACCAGCCACGTATGGTGCATGATAGAGGGGGAGAAGATGCTGATGGATGTGTGCGGCCACGTCGTTGGCACCCATGCGCACGGCCGCTTCGGCACTGATGGTGAGCATGCGTTCCGTCGTCACCGCATCGTCGGCCTCGGCGCTGTGAGCTGCGATCATGCCTGCGAGCTGATCCTTCACCTGGTCGAGCTCGGCTGCTGCGTATTCCCGCGCGAGGATGTCGGCGATCCGCTGATGGAGCGCCTTGCGCTCTTCGTACTCCGGAAGATGGACGAAGTACGTATAGGCGAAGGACTGCGTGAACTCATAGGCCGTCGTCTTGATGCCATAGCGCGTACGCATGCCGATGCTGCGGATCATTCCCGTCGTTCGCTGTATACGGCGCAACGTGCGGATGATGGAGAGTACGTCTGTATTCGTCAGTGCGGCGACAAGGAAGGCCGTGAACTCGCGTCCTTCGGCGGCGCACAACGACAGGATCGTGGCGTCTTCTTCCGGGACGGTCCGGAGAATCGTATCGGTATCGGGATGATCACCCAGGTGGATATCCGCTTCGTCGATGGCATCGTCGGCGAAGGTTCCGTCGGCATCGATACGTCCCGTCCTCTGGAGATAGCGGACATATTCCGCGAGGATGCCCGGCGATCCACCGGAGCGGTCGTGCAGACGTCCGACGAGCGCATCGGTGATGGTGGCCGACGGGAGAAGCGACGACAGGATGGAAGCTGTCTGTGCGGTGTCGATGGGACCGAGTGCGATGGTGCGCGAAACCACGGCCGGCGAACGCAGCAGGTTCGTCATCGGCAGGTTCGAGCGCTGGGCGACGGATGGCGTGACCGTCCACACGATCAGTAGCGGGACGTCCGAGATGGTTTCGGTAAGGGAGCGTATCACTTCCACGCTCTGGCCATCGCTCCACTGTCCGTCGTCGACGAGCAGGATGAAGGGCGTCCGTTCGGCGATGCGTACCAGCGTGTCGACGCATTCGCTCACGGCCGCGCGTTTCTTCTGTTGCAGGGCTGCCGTTTCCCGCTTGTATTCGCTGACGTCCTGCGATATCGCTTTCACCGCATAGAAGAGATCGCCTGCGATGGGAATCGATGCGAGAACGCTCATGCCGATGTTCAGGGCGAGGCGCTTGCGCGCCGTCTGTTCCCCCTGCAGGTAGAGGCGTTCGATGGCATGACCGAAGGGCTGGAGCGGCTGGATCGTGCTGACGTTGAAGGAGCCGACGGGAGGACGGCAGTCCACGCGGACGATGGTTTCCTTGACCGATGCTTCGAGCCATTCGAGCAGGGCGCTCTTGCCCATACCCGATTCTCCCGACAGGATGACGACGTCGCCCGCACCCTTCTTCCATCGTTCCACGGCTTCGAGAAGGCGTTCGCAGACATGCTCGCGTCCGGCCAGTGGTGTCGTCATGGCCGTTCTCCGCGTTGCGTGCCGAGGAAGGCGCGCAGCAGGTGTTCCGTATCCGCATCGGCCGTGAGACCGCCGATGCCACCACTGCCCTGGTGGACCTGCAGCGTCGGTGCGGAATCCTCGGACTTGCCGTACATGAGGACGACGGCATAGGTGATGAGAAGCATGAATTCCAGACCGAGTGCACCGAGGACGAGCGAGGGGTCCGTGGCGGGCAGGAATTTGAGACCGCGCAGACCGATGACGATGATGAGGATGGCTGCGCCGATGTAGACCATGCCCAGGACGGCATTCGAATACCGGTCCGTGAAGTACTCGCGCATGTAGAATTTGATGGCGTCGTGCACCTTCGAGAGCTTGCCCACGCCGGACGCTTCGCGCCAGCGCAGGGCGCGCTGCAGAAGGTCGATGGCATCGAAGGACATACCGTAGATATCGGCCATGTCGTGGAGCCGGCGTGTATCCGCCTGAAGGATATCGCGTGTGAGCTGGCGGATCTCTTCCGGCGTATGCTCTCCGAACTGCGATATGGCGAGGCGGTCCAGGACGTTCAGGATTTCACGTTCGATCTTCTGTCGGACCAGGCCGGCTCCGCCGGACAGGACCGTGGTGACGAGCGCCGCGAGCGTGAAGCCTCCGACGATGAGCAGCGGCGCCAATGCGAAGAGCGGCTTGAAGATGTACTCGGCTCTGGGGAGTTCCTTCGACCGCATGCCCGGAGGCGTCATGGCGATGCGCGACGAGTCCCTCGCTTCGACGAGTGCCCACGTACCGAAATCTCCCGTCGTGATGATCTCTTCGGGTCTGTTCTCGGCGAAGCGGTAGATCACCGGTGTTCCATCCCGGACGACTTCGCTGCGCAGGAAGGAAGCGAAGAAGAGTTCCATCGACGGTGCGGCGACGAAGACGAGCAGGGAGACGGCACAGAGCAGGGAGAGCAAACCGTAGAAGATGATCTGCAGCGGAGTGTGTTCCGACAGTTCTACGTATTTCGAGCGTGTGGTGGCTGTCATGGAGCAAGTATACGAACGATGTTCCTACTATGGACAGCGCCGTCATACGCCATGACGACGGCCGAAAAAAGGCGAAGGCGAACCGTCTCACCAGGGAGACGATTCGCCTTCGTTGCGATGGGAACGACGTCGGTTTACTTTTCTTCGTCGACGATGGTATAGTCCGCATCTTCGACCTTGCCGTCACCAGTGGAACCGCTGCCAGCGGAGCCGGTACCTGCATCCGATGCATCACCGGCAGTGGAGCCCGAAGCTCCCGCATCCTGATACATCTTCGTCGAAGCTTCGCTCCAGAGCTGATTCAGGGCATCCATTGCGGGACGGACGTCGGCCGTGTTGTTCTTCACGGCATCGGAGAGACGATCCTTCGCCTTCGTGATGCGATCCTTCGTATCGGCATCGAGCTTCTCGTCGAATTCCTTCAGTTGCTTTTCCGTGGAGTAGACGAGGTTGTCGGCCTGGTTCTTCAGTTCGATCTCTTCCTTGCGCTTCTTGTCTTCGGCGGCGTGGTCCTGTGCCTGACGCTTCATGCCTTCCACTTCTTCCTTGGACAGGCCGCTCGACGACGTGATGCGGATGGACTGTTCCTTGTTCGTGGCCTTGTCCTTGGCGCTTACGCTCAGGATACCGTTGGCATCGATGTCGAACGTCACTTCGACCTGCGGAATGCCGCGCGGTGCCGGCGGAATGCCGTCGAGGTGGAACTTGCCGAGCGAGCGGTTGTCCGAAGCCATCGGGCGTTCGCCTTGCAGGATGTGGATTTCCACGCTGGGCTGGTTGTCCGAAGCCGTCGAGAACGTCTCCGTCTTGCGATGGGGAATCGTCGTATTGGACGGAATCATCGGCGTCATCACACCACCCATCGTTTCGATGCCGAGCGACAGCGGCGTCACGTCGAGCAGGAGGACGTCCTTGACGTCGCCTGCGAGAACGCCACCCTGGATCGCAGCACCGACGGCCACGACTTCATCGGGGTTCACACCCTTGGAGGGATCCTTGCCGAAGAAGTTGCGTACGATTTCCTGGATCTTGGGAATACGCGTGGAGCCACCGACGAGAATCACTTCGTCGATCTGCGACGGCGTGATCTTCGCATCCTTCAGTGCCTGCTCGCAGGGGCGCAGCGAACGGTCGAACAGATCGGCGCAGAGCGATTCGAACTTCGCACGCGTGATGTTCACATTCAGGTGCTTCGGGCCGTCCTGCGTCGCCGTGATGAAGGGCAGGTTGACGTCCGTCTGCAGCATCTGCGACAGTTCGATCTTGGCCTTTTCGGCCGCTTCGCGCAGACGTTGCAGGGCCATCGGGTCCTTGCGCAGATCGATGCTTTCCTGCTTGAGGAATTCGTCGGCAAGGAAGTCGATGAGGCGCTGGTCGAAGTTGTCGCCACCGAGGTGCGTATCGCCGTTGGTCGACTTCACTTCGAAGACGCCGTCACCGATTTCGAGCACCGAGATGTCGAACGTACCGCCACCGAGGTCATAGACGGCAACGGTCTGGTTCGCGCCCTTCTTGTCGAGACCATAGGCGAGCGCCGCCGCCGTAGGTTCGTTGATGATGCGTCGTACCGTGAGGCCCGCGATCTCGCCGGCATCCTTCGTGGCCTGACGCTGTGCATCGTTGAAGTATGCAGGTACCGTGATGACGGCTTCCGTCACCTTCTGACCGAGGTAGTCCTCGGCCGTCTGCTTCATCTTCTGGAGAATCATCGCCGATACTTCAGGCGGCGAGTAGAGACGTCCGTCGATCTCGACACGAGCCGAGTTGTTGTCTCCGGCTACGACGGCATAGGGGACGCTCTTGGCTTCTTCGCTCACTTCGCCCATGGTGCGACCCATGAAACGCTTGACCGAATAGACCGTGTTCCTGGGATTGGTGACGGACTGGCGCTTGGCAGCCTGTCCGACCAGACGCTCTCCGGACTTCGTGAAGCCCACGATGGACGGAGTCGTCCGCATGCCTTCGCTGTTGGCGATCACCACCGGTGTGGTGCCTTCCATCACGGCTACGCACGAGTTGGTGGTGCCGAGGTCAATTCCGATGATTTTTCCCATCGCTCGATGTTCCTTTCGTTAGAATGGCCCCCGGCCAGGCCGGGGGCTGAGTGTGTTCCGTCGTTGTGTCCTGGGGCGACAACTCCGCCCGCATGCAGTGCTGCGGCGAACCTTAGCTGATGCTGATTTCCTGCTCCTTGGGAGCGGTCGGTTCGGCCTTCGGAATGGTGAGCGTAAGGACACCGTTCTCGAAGGAAGCCGTCACCGCATCCTTCTGCAGATTGTCCGGCAGTGCAAAGCTACGCGTAAAACTGCCATAGCTGCGTTCGAGCCGTACATGATTTCCGTCCTTGTGGGTTTCCGCATGCTTCTTCTCTCCGCGGATCGTCAGCACGTTGCCTTCACCGATGGTGATCTTGACGTCTTCCTTGCTGACACCCGGCAATTCGGCCTGTACCGTGAGAGCCGTCGCATCGTCGGAGATATCCACGCGAGGCGTGAAGTCGCCGACTTCCAGACGGACACCGCCACGGTTGATATCCTCGAATACTTCGTTGACACGTCGCATGACGTGATCCAGGCCCCGAAACGGGGCGACGTTGACGATACCCATTGTCGATCTCCTGGGATGATGATGATAGAACATGACCGTTACCTTACCGATTGTGTATTGCAAGTGTTCGCTCGTGAAAAGGTTCTCTGAAGAACCGTGCCAAACCGGAATTCATGCCAGAATGGCGGCTTTCTCGAACATCATGCAGACAGAATGGCAGGTTTTGGTGACAGAATGCTTGTCTGCCCGGGTAAAGCACCGATGATGGGGGTAAGGTCGATCGAGAACGGCCTGGAGTCCTCGACATGAACGGTCGGGCAGGATCGAAACGGAAAACCCCGATCGGCGGCGAACGGGGTTCGTACTGTACGTTGATGCAGGTGGGGCGTCGCGGGGGCCGGGTCGACTATTGTCCCATTGCCCGTGCCACGATGCGATCCACACCGGCACCTTTCAGGCCGTTCGTGACGCCGATGATCTTCCCTTCGGGATTCACGACGATGATCTTCGGCAATGTGGCCACTTCGAAGAGTTCGGCAGGAGGACTCTTCCATACACCGGGCAGATGGACATGTTGCCAGGGCATTTCGGGTCCGTTCTTCCGGAAGTTCCTGACGGCCTGCGGATCGCTGTCGAGCGAGATGCTGACGATCTGGAACTGGGGACCTTCGAATTGACGGTAGAGCTTCAGCAGGGAATCGCGCTCCTCGACGCAGGGGCCGCACCATGTGGCCCAGAGATCGATGAGGACGAACTTGCCTTTCAGCGACGAGCCCGTGATGGACTGCTTGGGTTGCTCGAAGTCCGGGAAGGTGAAGGCCGGAAGGGATTTGCCGACGACGATCTCCGTACGCGGTACGTAGGAGAGTCGTGCACTCGTGGTGAAATGGTTGTAGGGGTGGTTCTCCACAAGTTGTCGGAAGAAGGTGACCTGCCTGAGCGTGTCGTGGTGGTCGGCGGCATGCCCGACCAGGAAGTACAGGGCTGCCGGACGGACGTCGACGGCCATGTTCTGTGTCGCCACGCGCTCGAGGTAGGCCCGCGTGTCGGCATTGCCGCCCGAGGCCTTGAGCAACGTGCCCAGGGCGGTCGGATAGGCCGACCATGCGATCGAGGAAGGAGGGATGGAGGTAGCGAAACCGATGGCCTTGCCCACCTGCTGCTGGTCAAGGCTGCCCGACAGTTCCACGTAGGAGAGCATCCGCAGCGTCATCAGTTCGCGCTGGAAGTCGTCCGTCTGTTTCGCATAGGCCTCGACGTCGGCGTCGAGCAGGGTATTCAGCGAGTCGTGGAGTTTGGCGTGTTCCTCGTATCCCGTCCCGGCGGCGATGAAGGCGTTCTGGAAATTGTAGATCGTCTTTTCGATGGACATCATCGTGGCCACGAGGTCGCGTTCCCGTGCGTCCATGAGCTTCAGATATCCGGTTCCCTGTGCGATGGGCAGCTTCGAGACGTCGAACGAGACCGTCGTCGTCGGAGCCGTCGTATTGATGACGGAGCGGTAGTCGCCGGCGCTGTCGTATTCGAGCTCGTCGTACTGGATTCCGTTGATGCTGCGCACTTCGTCCGAGCGCGGTCCGGCGCCCTTGCTTTCGTAGATGACGATCTGATAACGCGTCCTCTTCTTCGGCGAGGGGATACTGGCCGAGTAGAGTCCGTTCTGATCGGGGGTCATCAGGATGCCGTTGTCGAACTCGAACCTGTTGAAGTCGCCGATGATCTGGATGGAGTCGACGTGCGTGCCGGACAGATAGGTCTCCAGTACGGCATCCACGGCCAGCGTGGGTTGCCCGTACAGGAAGATGGCATGTCCCACCGGACGATGATGCGGTGCCGTGATGACGATGTAGGCCCTGCCGCGGAACGCCGTCGATATGGTGAAGTTACCCTTGCCATCCACCTGGGCCGATACGTCGGGGCGACCGTCTTCGCTGTCGCATATATGGACGTCGGCCTTGGGGAAGGGGTGTCCCGTAATGCTTTTCACCGTACCGCTCACAAGGGTCGCGTCGCCCGCACGTAACGTCCAGGGCAGGAAAAGGATCAGGAGGATCATGAAGAGTAACGGTTTCATTACCGTACCCTTTCTCAAATTAGGTTGTATCTCTTGCCGTTCCCTATCGTGCCCATACTATCCGGAACGACCTGAGCGGTAAATATATCTACTTACGTACTACTACGCAAAGTCGCGATATCAACAGGGTGGGCGCCCCTACCCCGCGACCCGGCGTGCGCCGACATATCGTTGCCGCCAATATACGTCCGACAGGGATGTGATGATCACGCCTTTCGACGTGCTCGAATGGATGAATCTGTCCTCTCCGACGTAGATGCCTACGTGGGAAATGCGGGAGCCACCGGTGCGGAAGAAGACAAGGTCGCCCGGCTGCAGGCCGGCTTTCTTCACGGCCACGCCGGCAGCGTACTGTTCTTCCGATCTCCGGGGGAGTGCGACGCCGGCACGGCCGAAGCAGAAGGACACGTAACCCGAACAGTCGAAACAGTCGGGAGTGGTACCCGCGGAACAGTAATCGGTCCCGAGAAGATCTTCTGCTTCCTCGAGGACGCGGACGATGACGGGATTCGACGATCGCGACGCGATGCGCGACGTCGAACATGCCGACAGGATCAATCCGAGCAGGAGAATCAGGACGATGGACGAGCGTCGGATCATAGGACAGGCGGTACGATACGGTTCTTCGTGCGTTGGGGGAAGTCCCCGGGCAGACTCCCGACGATCTCCTTGCGGAGACCATCGAGCAGGCGCCGCTTCAGTGCCGATCGATGGCATACGAGGCTGATCTCGCGTGCCGGAGCCGACGGGGCGAAGCGACGAACGAGACGTCGCTGGCGTGCATCGAGCGTATCGAAGGCGAGCTCGGGAACGATCGTGACGCCACCGCAGGTATCGACCATGCGGATGAGCGTTTCGATGCTACCGGCGTCGTAGTGCAGCGAGCCATGCTCCGCACGTTCACGTATCGTGCAGATCTGCGTCATCTGTGAACGCATGCAATGGCCTTCCTCCAGAAGCCACATACGGTCCGTGACGAGGTCCTTCGGACGCACCACCGACTTGTCGCCGCGTACGGCATCCGCCGATGCGTAGGCGAAGAATTCCTCACGGAACAGGGCCTCTTCCCGGAGGGAGGCGTCGTCCAGCGGTGTGGCGAGGATGGCGCCGTCGAGACGGATCGTCTTGAGGCGTTCCACGATCTCCGTCGTTGTGATCTCCGTGAGCGTCAGCCGTACGTTCGGATACCGTTCCAGGAACGAGGGCAGGAAGCGCGGTACGAGGTACGGCGCGAGCGTCGGAATGATGCCGATGCGCAACTCGCCCGAAAACGTTCCGTGCTGTGCGTGCGAGTTCTCCTTCAGCCTGCTGGTTTCGTGCAGGACGACACGGGCCTGGTCGATGACGGCCTTGCCTTCGTCGGTGGCCACCACCGGCGCCCTGCTTCTGTCGAATATCACGATGCCCAGTTCGTGTTCGAGCTTCTGGATCTGCATACTCAGCGTGGGCTGTGTTACGAAACAATGATGCGCTGCATCGGTAAAGCTGTGCCACGTGTCGACGGCGACGATATATTCGAGTTGCGTCAGTGTCATCGTTGCGCTCCGATGGCCGATTCAATGAAAGGGATATCGAGAAAATCGATGGATCGATAGAAAGTATCAATTTTCATGATGGAAAGATAAGGCCGAGTTTGGTCGAAACAATTTCATGTCGATCAATAGAATGGAGTCTGTCATGGCATCGAACAAGCGTCTGATGACGACGGCATCGGGACGTCCGATCGCGGAGAACGAGAATTCGCAGACTGCCGGGCCGCGGGGCCCGGTCCTGCTGCAGGACTACATTCTGCATGAGAAGATGGCCCATTTCAACAGGGAACGCATTCCCGAACGCGTCGTTCACGCCAAGGGCAGCGGCGCCTATGGCACGTTCCGCGTCACGCACGATATCACGTCCTTCACGCGTGCGAAGCTGTTCGGCGCCATCGGGAAGGAGACGCCGGTATTCCTCCGGTTCTCGACCGTCGGTGGCGAGAAGGGTAGTGCCGATACGGAACGCGACCCGCGCGGCTTCGCGGTGAAGTTCTATACCGAGGACGGGAACTGGGACCTCGTGGGCAACAACACGCCGGTATTCTTCGTGAAGGATCCGAAGAAGTTCAGCGACTTCATCCACACGCAGAAGCGCGACCCGCGCACGAATACGAAGAGTCCGACGATGGTATGGGATTTCTGGTCGCTGAATCCCGAGAGCCTGCACCAGGTCCTCATCCTCATGAGCAGTCGCGGCACGCCGTATAGCTACAGGCATATGGACGGATTCAGCAGCCACACGTTCTCGCTGATCAACGACGCGGGTGAACGCACGTGGGTGAAGTTCCACTTCAAGACCATGCAGGGCATCCGCAACTACAACGATGCCGATGCGCGCACGATGCGTGGTACCGATCCCGACTGGGCACAGCGCGACCTCGTCGAGGCGATCGACAGGGGAGACCATCCCCGATGGGCGATGAAGATCCAGATCATGACGCAGGCCCAGGCCAATGCCTTCCCCTGGAATCCGTTCGACATCACGAAGATCTGGCCCCATGCCGACTTCCCGCTGCACGACGTGGGAGTCCTCGAGCTGAATCGTATTCCGGACAACTACTTCGCCGATGTCGAGCAGTCGGCGTTCGCACCGGCGCACGTGGTGGACGGTATCAGCTATTCGCCGGACAAGATGCTGCAGGGACGTCTGCTGTCGTATCCCGATGCACAACGCTACCGCCTCGGTACGAACTACGAACAGATTCCCGTCAATCGCTGTCCGTTCGCGGCCAACCATCAGCGCGATGGTAAGATGCGTGTGGACGGTAACGGTGGAGGATCGCCCAACTACTGGCCGAACAGCAGCGAGGACCTCGTTCAGGATACGCGCCGTCCGGATGCCCCTCTCGCCCTCGATGGAGCGGCCGACTGGTACGACCGTAACGGTCCGGGTGATGACGACCACTATACGCAGCCGGGTATGCTGTGGCGCAACGTGCTGTCGGCGGACGAGCGCGATCAGCTCGTGGGCAACATCGTATCGTCGATGAAGGGTATCGGTGGCCCGCACCGCGATGCCATCGTCAGACGGCAGATCGGACACTTCACGAAGGCGGATGCCGATCTCGGTGCCCGTGTGGCAGCGGGGCTCGGCCTGTAGGAATCGATGACGTCGTTACGTCGTTTCCTCTTCCTTCTTCTGGGGGAAGAGGAGCGACGCCACGATGGAGATGGCGAGCACGCCCACGATGACGCCGAGGGCGATGTCGATGGGCAGCTTGTACCAGTGCTGGATGAACATCTTCACGCCGATGAAGCAGAGGATGACGCTCAGGCCGAACTTCAGGTAGTGGAAGAGATTCATGACGCCGGCGACGGCGAAGAACAGCGAGCGAAGCCCCATGACGGCGAAGACGTTCGACGTGAAGACGATGAACGTATCGTGCGTGACGCCGAGGATGGCCGGAATGGAGTCGATGGCGAAGATCAGGTCCGTGAATTCGATGACGACGAGGACGAGGAACAGCGGCGTGAACCATCGCACGCCGTCTTTCACGATGGAGAACCGTTCCTGATGGTAGTCGGGGGTGATGCGCAGGAAGCGCTTCGACCACCTGACGATGATGTTGTTCTCGAGGTCTTCGGCCTCTTCCTTGTCGAAGGCCATCCGTACGCCGGTGATGACGAGGAAGGCGCCGAACAGATAGAAGATCCAGTCGAACTGATGGATGAGCATCGTTCCAAGCGATATCATCGCCCCGCGCATGACGAGGGCGCCGACGATACCCCAGAACAGGACCTTGTGATGATACTGCGGGGCGACCTTGAAGTATCGAAGTATCAGGATGATGACGAAGATATTGTCGACCGACAGGGACTGTTCGAGCAGATATCCGGCGAAGAATTCCTTGGCTGGCAGAGCCCCACGTGTGAAGTAGATGAAGCCGTTGAACGCCATGGCCAGCGTTACCCAGAAGGCTGTCCAGCCCAGTGCCTCGCTCAGCTTCACCACATGGGGCGTGCGGTTGAAGATTCCCAGGTCGAGAGCGAGCAGGAACAGGACGAGGATGACGAAGCCAGTATAGAGCCAGATATCCGGAATCATAGGCAGGGGTGATATTGTGAACGACAAACATACGGGGATTCTCTGCATTCATATACGAGTGTATCGGGAGGCATGTCCGTGTACGTCCCCCTGGGTATCTTGCCGGTCCCCGAACAGGGCCCAACTTTTTTTGAATCGTCTGGATAGTTCCCGATGCCCGGTCCCCTGATCCTCATCGACGGCATGTCGCTGGTGTTCCGCGCCTATCACGCGTTGCAGCGCACCGGCATGAAGTCCTCGTCCGGAGAGCCGACCTTCGCCGTCTTCGCCTTCGCCAACATTCTGACGTCGCTGCTCGACAAGCACAGCCCCGATGCCATCGCCGTGATATTCGATACGAAGGAGCCTACCTTCCGTCACCAGATGTACGACCAGTACAAGGCGAACCGCGATGCCTTCCCCGAAGACCTCGTTCCCCAGCTCGACCGCATCAAACGTCTGATCACCCTCATGGGCCTGCAGCAGGTCGAACTGCCGGGATACGAGGCCGACGATATCGTCGGGACGATCGCCTGCCGCGAATCGGCCGACGGCCATGAAGTCCTGTGCGTGACCTCCGACAAGGACTATTTCCAGCTCGTCACGGACAAGGTCAAGATCCTGCGTCCGGGCAAGGACGTCGCCATCTACGATACGTACGATGCCGTACGCGTGAAGGAGAAGTTCGGCGTCTATCCGGAACATGTCATCGACGTGCTGGCCCTTACCGGCGATGCATCCGACAACGTACCGGGTGTGAAGGGGATCGGCGAGAAGACGGCCATTCCCCTCGTGGAGAAGTTCGGTTCCGTCGAGGCCATCTACGAACGTCTCGACGAAGTGGAGAGGGAATCGACGAAGAAGAAGCTCGCCGACAGCCGTGACAATGCCTTCCTCAGCAAGAAGCTCGTCACCATCCATACCGACGTTCCCATCGACGCCAAGCGCATCGCTCTCGTGCGCCAGCCGGTGGATTTCGCGGCGATCGATGCCTTCTGCGCCGAACTGGGCTTCCATACGCTGCGCAGCCGGTTCCGCAAGGCGGCTCTCGCAGCCGGCGTGGATCTGCTCGAGGATGCCGCAGATGCACTTGCCGACGAAGCGTCGAGGCTGAGCGACGAAGTCATGCATACGGTCAAGGACACTCCGCACGACTATATTCTCGTCCGGACCCATGACGAGGTCGAGGCGATGATGAAGGAGATCGCCACGGCGACGACGGTCTGCTTCGATCTCGAAACGACGTCGCTCGATGCCATGTCCTGCGGTGTGGTAGGTGTCGCCCTGTCGATCGAACCGGGCAAGGCCTACTATATCGCGGTGGATGATCCCACGGATGCGGCGCCGGAGTCGTTGTTCGTCGACGATTCGCAGCGGAAGGGCCTGCACGTCTCCGACGTCTTCGCCCGCCTGAAGCCCATGCTCGAAAGCCCGAACGTCGGCAAGGTGGGACAGAACCTCAAGTACGACGCGCTCATCATGCGGCGTCACGACATCGTCGTCCAGCCTATCGAATTCGACACGATGCTCGCGAGCTACGTGCTGAATCCCGACATGCAGCACGGTATGGATGCCCTGGCGCAGCACTGGATGGCATACCGTCCCATTCCCATCACCGATCTCATCGGCGAGAAGAAGGGGCAGCAACTGTCCATGCGTGACATCGATCCCGAACGCGTCGCCGAGTACGCGGGCGAGGATGCCGACGTCACGCTCAAGCTGATGCACATCCTGAAGCCGAAGCTCGAAGAGGAAGGTCTCATGGATCTCGCGCGGAACATCGAGTTCCGCACGGAAGAGACGCTCGTGACGATGGAGTACAACGGCATCGCCATCGATACGACAGCATTGAAGGACCTGGCCACGTTCATGCGCGACGAGGCCGTGCGTCTCGAGCGCGAGATATGGAACGAAGCCGGCATGGAGTTCAACATCGCTTCGGGCAAGCAGCTCGGCGACGTCCTGTTCGACAAGCTCATGCTGCCTGCGGGCAAGAAGACGAAGACCGGATACTCTACCGATGCGTCGGTATTGAGCGAACTGGCCGAGACGTTCCCGATCGCGCAGATGATCCTCGACTACCGTCAGGTGGAGAAGCTCCGCTCGACCTACGTGGAATCGCTGCCCCGTCTGATCAATGCACGCACGGGACGCGTACACACGACCTACAACCAGACGGTGGCCGCGACCGGCCGTCTGTCGTCCACCGACCCCAACCTCCAGAACATTCCCGTACGCAGCGAACTCGGTCAGCAGATCCGCAAGGCCTTCGTGCCGCAGCACGAGAACGCCGTGATCATGAGCGCCGACTATTCCCAGATCGAACTGCGCATCATGGCGGCCATCGCCCGCGATCCCAACCTGATGGCCGCCTTCACCTCCGGCGACGACATCCATTCGGCCACGGCCGCCATCCTCTACGACGTACCCATCGGCGCCGTGACGTCCGATCATCGCCGCACGGCCAAGACCGTCAACTTCGGCATCATGTACGGCCTCGGTGCCTTCGGTCTGGCCCAGCGCCTCGGCATCAGCCGCACGGAAGGACAGGCCATCATCGACAACTACTTCGCCAAGTACGCGGGCATCAAGCGGTACATCGACGATACCATCGCCGCCACGCGGGAGAAGGGCTATGCCACCACGCTCATGGGACGCAGGAGATACTTCCCTGCGATCAACAGCAGCAACCGCGGTCTGCGTACGGCAGCCGAGCGCGCGTCCATCAACATGCCCATCCAGGGCACTGCGGCGGACATGATGAAGCTCGCCATGATCCGTGTGCACGACCGCATGAAGCGCGAAGGTCTGCGTTCGCTCCTGATGCTCCAGGTGCATGACGAACTCGTGTTCGAGGCCTATCGTGACGAGCTGGATGTCCTGCGCATCCTCGTCAAGGAAGAGATGGAAGCCGCACTTCCGCTCGACGGCGTGCCCGTCATCGTGGAAACCGGTGAAGGCGCATCGTGGTACGAGGCGCATTGACGGACGTCGACGACGGGCCGGAACCCGTTCCGGCCTGTCGTCCCATGTCTCGCCCTTTTCGGATATTTGCACCGTACTCGCTTCCGCGAGCAGGCATCCGCAACCCGCGACCAATCCATGACCGTATTCACAGCTCTCATCCTCGGAATCATCCAGGGACTTACGGAATTCATTCCCATTTCGAGCACGGCCCATCTCACGATCGCCGCCTCGATGCTGGGAGCCGTGGACCCGAATCATCCCGAGCGGTGGACGGCCTTCATGGCCACGATACAGTTGGGAACGCTCGCCGCCGTGCTGTTCTACTTCGCAGCCGATATCCGCAACATGGTGATGGCCTTCTTCCGGGAGAACCTCGGCAGTGGCCGCAGGCCCTTCCGTGAACAGAGTGTCGATGCGCGCCTGGCGTGGATCGTCGTTCTCGGTACGATTCCCATCGTCGTCGTCGGACTCGCCTTCAAGGACTTCATCGAAGGGGCCTTCACGAAGGACCTCACCGTGATCGGCAGCAGTCTGATCGGTGTGGCCGTCCTGCTCTGGCTCGCCGACCGGCGTGCATCGTTCAGGCGGACGACGGCGGACATGAATCTCGTCGACGCCCTCGTGATCGGCTGTGCCCAGGTCTTCGCCCTCATTCCGGGGTCGTCCCGCAGCGGTACGACGATCCTTGCGGGGCTCCTGCGCGGGCTCTCCCGGGAAAGTGCCGCCCGGTTTTCGTTTTTACTGTCCATTCCTGCAATTTTGGGTGCCGGCGTGCTGGAATTCCTGCACGAGCTGAAGCATCTGTCCTGGGGTCAGGGCGGTATCGAATTACTGGTAGCTACGATAGCGTCGGGTATCACCGGGTACTGGTCCATCGCATTCCTGATTTCCTATTTGCGCCGACGCAGCATGAACGTATTCGTGATGTACAGAATCGCCCTCGGTATCATCGTCCTTCTCTTCCTGACGTCCTGCAGCTCCTCGTCCGATCAGCGTCCTGCCGACGTCGTTCCGGAGATGAAGGCGCCGCCGACGAGGCTGACGGATACGACGCCGCAGCCGGCCGTCGTCCAGGACACGGCCGAGATCACGCAGCGCGTCACGATGATCACGAGCGAAGGCACGATCGTACTCGGACTGTACGGCAAGGACGCACCGCATACCGTACGCAACTTCGTAGGTCTCGTGCGCAGGAAGTTCTACGACGGCATCCTCTTCCATCGGGTCTCGAAGGGCTTCATCGTCCAGGCCGGCGATCCGAAGACGCGCGATGCCTCGGTACGCGCGGAGTGGGGAAGGGGCGGGCAGACCGCCGACGGCAAGCCACTCAAGGAAGAGCTCGACCAGGTGCTGCCTTCGGCACGGATCGGCTATCAGCCCGGTGTACTCGCCATGGCACGCAAGCAGGCTGCGGGAACGGGAACCAGCCAGTTCTTCATCTGTCTCGAAAAAGCGTCGGTATTACCCTATCAGTTCACGATCTTCGGACGCGTCCTCGAAGGGATGAATGTCGTGGAAGCCATCGGTGCCGTGGATGTCGAGCCCGGGCCGCTCGGCGAGACGGACGGCATTCCACGAAAGCCTATCGTGATACGTTCCATGAAACTCAGCGAATGACGTCGACACTCGCCCACAACGGAGGTTCCATGACGGTGAAATTTCTTCCATCCCTTGCCATTGCGCTGTTCTGCATGGCAATGTTCCTTACTGTGACTATGAACGCACAAACGACGGACAAGACGACCGAGAAGACTGCCGGACCCCAGTACGTCATTACGGTGAAGCAGTCGGGCCGCGAACTGGGCAAGATGGTTCTGCAACTGTGGCCGGATGTGGCTCCCAAGCACTGTGCCTTCTTCGAAGCGCGCGTCGCCGAAGGATGGTACGATGGGTCGGCCTTCCATCGTGTGATTCCGAACTTCATGATCCAGGGCGGCGATCCCAATTCCAAGAATGCGGCGCGCGACGCATGGGGAACGGGTGGCTGGCCGGAAAAGGTCGCCGCGGAATTCTCCTCGAAGAAGCATTCGCGTGGCGTGGTATCCGCAGCACGTACGAACGATCCGAACAGCTTCGGTGGACAGTTCTTCATCTGCGTCGGTGATGCATCCTGGCTCGACGGCCAGTACACGGCCTTCGGTGAGATCCTCAGCGGCATGGAAGTCGCGGACGCCATCGTTGCCGCACCGCGCGATGCGCGGGACAATCCGTTGGAAAAGGTCGAAATGACGATTCAAAAGAAGAGTGAAAAATGATCGAACCCACGTGGTTCCGTTATCTTAAACGGGCAATCATCGCAGGGATAGTCGTTACGGGGTTGCCGGCCGCCATGCACGCAGGGGTGGCCGATACGTCGTCCCTGCCGCAGAATCTCGGTCCCTCCGTCAACAGTGTCTATGACGACATCCTGCCCGTCATCGCACCGGATGGCAAGACCCTGTATTTCTGTCGTAGTCTATCGCCGGAAAACATCGGTGGCGGCCGCCAGGATATCTGGTATGCCGAGCTGCTGCCCGACGGTACATGGGGCAGGGCGAAGAATATCGGTACGCCGCTGAACAATCGCGACAACAACTATCTCTGTTCGATCACGCCCGATGGCAATACCATCATCGTCGGGGATGGCTACAGCGACGCCAAGAACCGTCAGCGCAGCATCGCGATCTCGAAGCGTACGGCCGACGGCTGGAGCGTACCGCGCGCCGTCAACATCCGGAACTTCTACAACAACAACCGCTTCGGTGAATACTCGCTCTCGAACGACGGCAAGACGATGATCCTGGCCGTGGAACGGAGCGATTCCAGGGGGGGGAAGGATCTCTACGTCTCGTTCCGGGAAGACGACACGACATGGACCGAACCGCAGAACCTGGGCCCCGTCGTGAACTCGGTAGGACACGAGGCCACACCCTTCATCGCATCGGATAACACATCCCTCTACTTCGCTTCAGACGGCCACGGTGGATACGGTGCATTCGACGTCTTCGTGACACGACGCCTCGATTCCACATGGACGAACTGGAGCGAGCCGGAGAACCTCGGAGCGACGATCAACACGAGCGGATGGGACCTGTACTATACGATTCCCGCGAACGGCGAGTTCGCCTACTACGTATCGTACAACAGTTCGTTCGGCGCGGGAGACATCTTCCGCGTCCGCCTTCCCGAGAAGGTCCGTCCCCGTCCCGTCGTTCTCGTCTATGGCCGGGTGCTGAACAAGAAGACCAACGAGCCGATCGAAACGGACATCTTCTATGAAATCCTCCCGCAGGGTACGGAGGCGGGGCTCGCCCGCTCCACGCCCACGACGGGTGAGTACAAGATCGTCCTGCCTGCCGGCAAATCGTACGGCTTCCGCGCCTCGGCGCCGAATTTCCTGTCGGTGAACGACAACCTCGACCTCACGCAACTGAAGGAATACACGGAGATCCGTCGCGACCTGTATCTCGTACCGATCGAAGCCGGTACGTCGGTACAGCTCAATAACATCTTCTTCGACTACGCCAAGGCATCGCTGCGGTCGGAGTCCTATCCGGAACTCAACCGCGTGGCCAAGCTGCTCGTGGAGAATCCGGGCATGGTCATCGAAGTCGGTGGTCATACGGACGATCGTGGTGGCGACGACTACAACCAGAAGCTGTCGCTCGCCCGCGCGCAGTCCGTTGCGGACTACGTCGTGAAGCGTGGCAACATCGATCCGTCCCGCACGGTCGCCGTCGGCTACGGCGAGGCGAAGCCGGTCGCAACGAATACGACGGACGATGGACGACAGAAGAACCGTCGTGTGGAAGTGGTCATCCTCAAGCAATAGTAACGATGCATATGATGAACGATCAAGGCGGCATGCTCATCGAACGTGAGCATGCCGTCGTATTTCAGACCTACAAGCGGCTTCCCGTCGCCATCGCCCACGCGGAAGGGTGTCGTGTCACCGACGTCGACGGAACATCCTATCTCGACATGCTCGGCGGCATCGCGGTGAACGCTCTCGGCCATTCCCACCCCAAGGTCGTGGAAGCGGTCGTGGACCAGGCTCGCCGCTACATGCATGTGTCGAACTTCTTCTACCAGGAACCGCAGATACGCCTTGCCGAAGCGCTGGTGGAGGTGTCGGGCTATCCCCGCATCTTCTTCAGCAACTCCGGTGCGGAAGCGACCGACGGAGCCATCAAGATGGCCCGGCGTTTCGGCAGCAGACAGGGCAGATACGACGTGATCGGCTTCACCGGTGGATTCCACGGCAGGACCTACGGCGCGCTGTCGGTCATGGACAAGCCGCTGTACAAGGACGGGATGGGCCCCTTCCTGCCCAACACCATGGTGTTGCCGTACAACGACGTCGATGCCCTCGAGTCCCGGGTCGATGAACATACCGCAGCCGTCATCCTCGAATTCGTCCAGGGTGAAGGTGGCGTCACGGAAGCGACCTCCGAATTCGTCGAAGCGATATGGCGCCTGAAGGAACGCTACGGCTTCATGGTCATCGCCGACGAGGTGCAGGCGGGGATCGGCAGGACGGGGACGTTCTTCTCGTTCGAGCGCTACGGGGTGCGGCCGGACATCGTGACGGTGGCCAAGGCCATGGGGGGCGGTCTGCCGCTCGGCGGCATTCTCGCGACGGAAGAGGCCGCGGCCCTGTTCGAACGGGGCATGCACGGCACGACGTACGGGGGCAACGCTCTCGCCTGTGCCGCCGGCGCCGTCGTCGTCGAAGAAGTCGTCGATGGATTGATGGCCCATGTCGTCGAGATCGGCGACTATCTCCGTGCGCGATTGCTCGATCTCCAGGCGCGGATGCCGGATCGTATCCGCGAACTGCGTGGCAGGGGATGCATGCAGGGCGTCGTCCTTACATCGGATGCCGCACCCGTCGTCACCGCCCTGCTCGAACGCAGGATCATCGCCAACGCCACGTCGGGCAACGTCGTGCGTCTCGTTCCGCCGTACGTCATCAGCCGTGCCGAGGTCGACGAATTCGTCGCGACGTTCGGTGACGCCCTGCGTGCGACTACGGCCCCGGCTGCATAGATTGTCCGCATCATGGAATGTCGTCCCGACTGCGGAGCATGCTGCATCGCTCCCTCCATTTCCACGCCGATACCGGGCATGCCCGACGGCAAGCCTGCAGGTACGCGCTGCGTGCAGTTGACGGATGACGAACGATGCCTGCTGTTCGGATCGCCCGAACGACCTGCTGTCTGCATCACGCTGCGGCCTTCCGCGGACATGTGCGGCACGTCGAAGCAAGAAGCCATGACCTATCTGATACGGCTGGAAGAAATGACCCGGCCTGTCGGTCCCACTGATCCGAAACGATGAGTCAAGACGTGAACAACGATACCTTCCCCCTGCTGATCACCTGTCCTCGTGAACTCCCGCCCTATCTCGCACGGGAAGTGGAGGCCCTCGGACTGCCCATCGTGGCCATGCATCCGGCCGGCGTGGAAACACGCGGGACCTTCGCGGATGCGATGCGACTGAACCTGCACGTCCGTACCGGACATCGCGTCCTGCTTCGCCTGCATCAATGGACGGCGCACGGATCGCAGCATCTCTACGACGGCGTCCATTCGGTGCGATGGGAGGACTGGCTCGATCCCGACGGATACGTGAGCGTCGTATCGAGCGTCGACACGCCGAGCATCGATAACACGCAGTTCGCGAATCTCCGCTGCAAGGACGCTATCGTCGACAGGATGCGCAGCAAGACGGGCCGCCGCCCCGACTCCGGTCCGCGCACCGATCGTGCCGTCGTCTTCCTCTACTGGCACGACTCCACGGCCATGATCTATCTCGATACGTCGGGCACGGCATTGTCGGATCGCGGCTACAGGTTGTATCCCGCCAAGGCGCCGTTGCGCGAGACCCTTGCCGCGGCCATCGTCATGGCCACGGTGTGGGAACCCGGACAGGCCTTCGTGAATCCGATGTGCGGCAGCGGTACGCTCGCCATCGAGGCCGCCATGATCGCCGGACGTCGTGCTCCGGGGCTGACGCGGACGAACTTCGGATTCATGCACGTTCTGCCCTACGACGACAAGGCATGGAAGGCTATCGTGGCCGAGGCCAGGGCCCGGATCCGTACGGACGATGCAACGACGATACATGCCGGCGACGTCGACCGTCGTGCCATCGACGCTGCACGGGCCAACGCACGTGCGGCCGGTGTGGAAGCATCCATACGCTTCACCGTCGAGGACTTCCGCAGCACCGCCATCCCGCCCGCTCCAGGCATCGTCATCCTCAATCCCGAATACGGAATCCGTCTCGGCGACGTGGACGAGCTGCGTGAGACCTATCACGATATCGGCGACTTCTTCAAGCAACGTTGCCAGGACTTCACGGGCTACGTCTTCACCGGCAACTTCGAGCTGGCCAAGGAGATCGGGCTCCGGAGCAAGCGCCGCATACCGTTCTGGACGGCCGACATCGAGTGCAGGCTGCTCGAATTCCCCCTCTATGCGGGAACGAAGAAGGTACGGGCGCAGGACGACGAAGCCGGTCCGGAGGAGCGGTAGCCGCCGCACGCCGGTACGCATCCCGTTCATCGACCGGAAAGAGTGACGTGCTACCGCGCGAAGGGCCTCCATCGGCCGTGTGTTTTGTTTCCAGCTCCATTGGGTTAAGTTGCTCCCTGCACAACCCGGCTGCCACTGGATACCGACCGTATGCTGCGCCGTCTGCCTTTCATAGTCGCCATACTCGTCATCTGCACGACGCATGTCGTAGCGCAGAGAGAGTGGGCTACGTGGCACTTCGGCATCCGTTCGGGCATCACCTTCGTGAAGAACGGCAAGGACCTCGCAGTACCGGAGCCGATCCGCAATACGCCCGTACGACAGATCGAAGGCACGTCCGTATGGAGCGACCCGTGTACCGGTGATGTCCTGCTGTCGAGTGACGGCATGACGGTCTTCGACCGTATGGGCAGGGGATTGCCGAACGGTACGGCACTGAATGGCGGAATGTCGGCGACGCAGGCGGCGCTGTTCGTACCGCATCCCGGTAACGCCGATCTCGTCTATCTGTTCACGTCGCCGGATCTCGCCGGCGGAACGCAGCCCGTCAATCCCGGCAATGCCTACAATCTCATCGACATGTCGGCCAACGGCGGCTTCGGCGACGTCGTCGCGAAGAACCAGGCTATCGGCGGTACGGGATCCGAACGTCTCTGTGCCACCCACGACAACACGGGCCTCGGATACTGGGTCGTGATGATGGAGGCCGACACGACGACCTTCTTCGCCTATCATGTCACGCAGAGCGGCGGCCTGGACAGGACGCCCGTGATCTCCCGTTTCAACGTCCCGTCCGACCGTGTGGGATACATGAAGATCTCTCCCGATGGACGTCATCTCGCCATCGCATCGCCGATGCACAAGATCGAACTGTTCGATTTCGACGCCGCGACGGGCGTCCTCACGAACAGGCGTATCCCGATCGGACCGGAGAATCCCGATATCTACAATTCCGCCGAGAACGTGTGGTACGGACTCGCCTACAGTGGGGATGGGAAGAAGCTCTACTGCTCGGCGCGGAGCATCGGTACGTCGAAGATCATCCAGTTCGACCTGTCGTTGTCCCTGACGTCGGACATCATCAGAAGCGGAACGATCATCACCACGATGTCCAACGACGGCGTCTACTACTGGGCCATGCCGATGCAGATCGGGCCTACGGGCAAGATCTACGTCGGTGCGAAGGATCGTCTGCACGTGATCGACGAGCCGACGCGCAGGGGAACGGCATGCAACTTCCATCCGAACGCCGTGATGTTCCCCGATGACATACAGTGTGCCGACGGTCTGCCCAACATCATCGAAAGCGGCTATCGCGGACTTCGCACCTACACCTGTCCGGGGCCCGTCGGCTTCTTCAGGGTGCGTAACGTCTGCCTCGGCGAAGGAGTCGTGGTCCGCGATTCCAGTTCGCGTTTCCCGACGTCGTGGTTGTGGATGTTTCCGCGGGGCAATCCGTCGTTCCATGACGGACCAACACCGCCGCCCATCATGTACGACAGCCCGGGAACGTATCAGATCATCCTCCGTACGCAGAACGAGCACGGCGAACACATCTACGTCGATTCCGTCGTCGTCTTCCCAAAGCCCGTCGTCTTCGCCGGGCCCGATATCTCGGCATGTCGTGGGAGCATCGTCCAGTTGCAGGCACGCGGCGCCGACCGCTATGCGTGGATTCCACGCGGTGCCGTCAGCGATCCGAATTCGGCGAGCCCCACGATACGGGTGGATCGCGACAGCATCGTCCTGATCGTGACGGGCCTCTCCGTCCAGGGATGCGCCACGCGCGACACGATCGTCGTGCGTTCGGCCATTACCATCGCCGTCGTTCCGGGAGATACGGCGATATGCCGCGGCTCGTCGATACGCCTCATCGCCAGCGGTGGTGAGACGTACGAGTGGAGGGTCGACGGCCGGGGAACGCTCAGTACGGACCATGACGTCATCGACAGTCCGGATACGACGACGACGTACAGGGTCATCGTGGCGCGCGGTGATTGCATCGATACGTCCGAGGTGACGGTCACCGTCAGCGATATCCTCTCTGCACGCGTGACATCCGACACGGCCATCTGCAGGGGAACGTCGATACGGTTGAAGGCGGAGGGAGGAGCGGGATATCGATGGTCACCGATCGACGGTCTTGACGATCCGTCTTCGGCGACGCCTCTCTGCACACCGCAGAATACCACGACCTATACCGTGACGGTGATGTCGGCACAGAAATGCGAACGAACCCTCGTGATGACCGTCAGGGTGAAGGAGCCGCCACGCGTACGGTGCAGACCCGATACGGCGATCTGCAGGGGCGGTGCGGTGATGCTCTATGCGGACGGCGAAGGATCGGCGACCTGGTCGTCCGACGGAGGAATCGTGAACGCAGGTGCGGATACGTTCGAAGTACGGCCCGCGCGTACGACGACCTATCGCTGTCGTATGACCATGGATGGATGCGTCGGCGTCGACAGTTGCGTCGTCATGGTCCTGCCGCGTCCGGTCCTGTCCATCGCCGGTGTTGCCACCGCATGTGCGAATGACAAGGTCGATCTTCATGCGTCTGGTGCGGTGGACATCACGTGGTACGATGGCCGGTGGGGGAAGATAGGTTCGGGGAGTTCCTATACCGGGCGTGCGTCCGACATGGCGGTCGTGCGTGCGATCGGACGGTCTCCGGACGGATGCACCGACACTGCCGAATGGAGGCTCGTCATTACGGAGCCGCAGACGATCGTCTTCGTCTTGCCCGACGTCATGGTGCAGCCTGGGAAGAACATCCGGCTGCCGCTGGTCCGCAGGACGGGTCTGGCATCACAACCGGTGGACATCGACATCCATGTGCCGAATCGTGCCTTCCATGTAACGGGCTGGAGTCCTGCGACGCTGGTGCGACGCACGACGATCGGCGCGATGGATGTGTTGAGGTTGACCGTCGCTCCAGGATCCGACACTGTAGCGATCCTCGAAGGAGTGGCGATGCTTTCGATGCAACCTGAATTCACGATCACGGGAGCCGGTGTCGATACGGTCGACTGCCGGTCGGTCACCGTGCTGCGGGGAACCGTAGGGCTGGAGAACTGTGGTCTCACCAGGCGTATGGTGCGTTTCATCGAATCGCTGTCCGTCCGCATCGTCGGTACGGGTAGTCTGCGCCAGGCGACGAGCACGACGGTTCTGGATGTTCCTGTGCGGATGTCGGCATACTCGCCATCGGGCGGGTTGCTGAGCGAGGCAACATGGTTCGGTGCAGGGCCGCACGCCATCGCTCTTCCCGATGGATACGGTCCGATGATCTTCCTCGAGTGCCGTACGCCCTGGTCGTCGGAGATGATGCCATTGTTGTTGCGGTGATTATCGATACGTTGATGAATGGAAGTCTTCGGTCGACACGTCGTAGCGTGGACGGGGGGCGGATATTCAATGGAACGGAGAATGCACTGGCCGATCAGGTTCGTAGTTCTCTCGAGATCCGGACAGACGAATTCCGGGGCATTGACCGGAGCTTCCGTGATATACGTCGGAGAATCGAGTCGCTCGGAATCCTGGTCGTCAGACATACTGCGTGAATCGAGACGCCTTCCGGGGTCTCTCGGTTCCAGGAGGACAATATCCTGCGATAGCGGTCAACAACAAGGAGTATTCGACCGAGTTCAAGCTGTATACGTTGTTGCATGAACTCGTACATGTTCTCCAGCATGACGCAACAACCATCAGTGCATCGACCTCCATGGATACAGCGAATGAAGCTGCCGTCGAACGTATCGCCGGCGATGTTCTTCTTCCCGCCACCGATCTGAACAAGCTACTGCGAGTTACCACTCCAGGAAAGCTGATGGATGATACCGATCACTTGCGATCGATATCCGGGACCTGGGATTTACCCCAAAGGGATTGATGACGAGGTTATTGGCGCTGAAGACAATATCGGATCGAGAGTATGATGCATGACTACGTGGATGGAGCGCCCGCAATGCGGGTTTGCCCCAACGCAAGGTTCCAGGGCAACCGGACCCTGTCTATCTGGCACTGAACAAGAATTCGGGAATGGTCATCCGTCGTGTGGTGCGGGCATATCATCGTAAAGCCTTGAGTCTGACCGATGCGCTCACGGCTATCGGTGTCAGAGCCAACAACTTTGGCGAATTGATCGAGAACGTCTATCAGGAGTCGTGAATGGCCGACCGTCATTACGTTCTGGATACCAATGTGCTTATCGACTGGTAGAGCGAGAACTATCCTCCCGGTGTCTTCCCTTCGGTATAGGCCAGACTGGAGGAAATGGTCGTACATAATCGTATCCATGTCATTCACCATGTCTGGGAAGAGGTCCGCAGAATCGGCGATGCGGAACTGTGTTCCTAGTGTGAGAGCAGTAAGAACTCGATGTATCGAGACTCCAGAGGTATGAACCTGTTGCGGATGGCTGACCGTATTCGCAAGGATTGTTCGAGTCTGGTCGACCACGATCCACGAGCAGCCGATCCTTTCCTCATAGCATATGCGATGGATACGGGTAGCGTGCTCGTCACTCACGAAACGGAAGCAGCCGGCAAATCGAACCGCCGACGCGCGCACTATATACCCGGCGTCTGTAATGAGAAGAACGGAACGTGGATGCGCTTCATCACCGTGATGAAGCACGAGTGCTGGATCATATGATGCGGGCGATCATTCAGGTCGACCTGATGCCTGTATATTCCCTTGCACGACGAAGACCTGCTTCTCCTCACCGAGGCGGGTATTCGAACCCTGTCCAGGCCCCATCCTTCCCCGTCTCCCCATAAATCCCTATCTTCCGCCATGTCCTTGCGGCACCTCCATATCGAACCGCGACTGCTGGGCGAGGCCAACCGCCGCCTGCACGGCCGCGTCATACGGTGCGAAGTGCGCCTCTTCGGCGCCATGCATACGCAGCGAACGTGACCTCCCTCCTCCCGGCCGAACGCCAATAACCCTAACTTTGCAGAATCGAATGCCGATGGCGGCGTCCCTTCCGGGACATCGCCGTCGCTTCCGCGCCGTTCCATGGCGTGTACCGACGTGACATTCAACACAAGAGACCATCATGATCAAGATCACCCTGCCCAACGGTGACGTCCGGGAGTATGCATCCGGCACTACCGGGATGGACATCGCCAAGAGTATTTCGGACGGCCTGGCACGCGTCGCCCTCGGCATCTTCGTCGACGGCGTACCGTACGACCTGTCGCGTCCCATCGTGGCCGATGCCGCCATCCGTATCGTGACGTTCGACAATGACGAAGGCCGCGAGATCTTCTGGCACTCCACGGCCCACCTCATGGCCGAGGCGCTGGAAGGACTCTACCCTGGCGTGAAGTTCGGCATTGGACCACCCATCGAGAACGGATTCTACTACGACGTCGATCTGCCCGGTGATACGAAGCTGAGCGTCGAGGATCTTCCCGCCATCGAAGCGCGCATGCTCGAACTCGCCAGGCGCGACGTTCCGTATCGACGCGAAGAGGTGACGTGGGACGATGCCGTGGCCTACTTCAACGAAAAGGGCGACGAATACAAGCTCGAACTGCTCGACGGGCTGAAGGGCCAGCAGGTCACCTTCTACCGACAGGGTGACTTCACCGATCTCTGTCGCGGTACGCATGTGCCGTCGACGGGCTTCATCAAGTATCCCAAGCTGCTGTCCGTTGCCGGTGCCTACTGGCGTGGCGACGAGAAGCGCAAGGTGCTCACGCGCATCTACGGCATCTCCTTCCCGAAGAAGCAGCAACTGGAAGAGTATCTCACGCAACGAGAGGAAGCGGAACGCCGTGACCATCGCAAGCTCGGCCGCGAGCTGGAGATCTACATGATCAACCCGATGATCGGCGGTGGCCTTCCCGTATGGCTGCCCAACGGCACGCTCATCCGTCGCCGGCTGGAAGCCTTCCTGCGCGAGGAACAGCTCAAGCGCGGATATCAGGAAGTGATCACGCCCCACATCGGTAACCTGGAATTGTACAAGACGTCCGGACACTATCCGTACTACGCCGAGTCGCAGTTCGCTCCGATCCAGGTGGAAGAGGAGCAGTACATGCTCAAGCCCATGAACTGTCCGCATCACCACCAGATCTTCTCGTCGAAGCCGCGTTCCTATCGCGACCTTCCCGTCCGTATCGCCGAGTTCGGCACGGTCTATCGATACGAACAGTCGGGTGAGCTCAACGGTCTCTCCCGCGTACGCGGATTCACGCAGGACGATGCCCACATCTATTGCACGCACGATCAGTTGAAGGACGAGATCAAGAGCGTCGTCGAACTCACGCAGTTCGTGTTCAGCACCTTCGGTATGGACGTGACGACGCGCCTGTCCTTCCGTGACGACAACGCGGACAAGTACGGTGGCGACCTCGCACTGTGGGAAGTCTCGCAACGCGAGATCAAGGAGGCCGCCGACGAGATGGGGCTCGATTACTTCATCGGTGAAGGCGAAGCCGCCTTCTATGGACCGAAGATCGACTTCATCGTCCGCGACGCCATCGGCCGCAAGTGGCAGCTCGGTACGGTGCAGGTGGACTACGTCATGCCTGAACGATTCCAGCTCGAATACACCGGCGCCGATAACGCCAAGCATCGTCCGGTCATCATCCATCGTGCACCGTTCGGATCGATGGAGCGATTCATCTCCATTCTCATCGAGCACTATGCGGGCAACTTCCCGTTCTGGCTCGCACCGGTCCAGGTAAGCATCCTGCCCATCGCCGATGCGCACCATACGTATGCATCCGATCTCGCGGCCGAACTGGAAGCGATGGGCCTGCGTGTCCATCTCGACGTGAGGAACGAGAAGATCAATCGCAAGGTCGCCGAGAGCGAACAGAAGAAGGTGCCCTTCGCCCTCGTCGTCGGTGGCAAGGAAATCGAGAACGATGCCGCCAGTGTGCGCAAGCATGGCGAAGGCGACAAGGGACAGATGAAGATCGCCGATATCAAGGCACTGTTCCGTGCGCTCAACGTACCCGGTGCGGAATAATCGATGGGGCCGATGCCGAAGCCGCCGATGATCGATCGAGGACTACGGTCGACGTACGGGATGGTCACCATGATCGTCCTGTACGTCGTCCTGTTCTGCAGCGGTCTCGCCGCCGCACCGGCGGAGGAGATCCGCGTCTCACGGTCGTCGCCGCGCAACACCATCTATACTTTCCTGCGCACGCAGGCCGAGGACGTCCAGCGCCCGGACCTCGCGGCGCGTACGCTCAACGGCAGGGGATTCGGTGCCGATGAACTGACGAAGCGTGCCGGGCAGCTCAAGACGTTTCTCGATGTACGAGGCCTCTTCGTCGATCTCGAGTCCGTGCCCAACGATCCCAACTACAAGGATAGTGCCACGGATCAGAATATCTATCGTCCGTTCATCGACGAACCACGCATCACCCTCGAGCGTGTCGGAAGCGAATGGTACATGAGCCGCCGCACGGTAGCCAGTGTTCCCGATCTCTATGCCGAGATCTATCCGTTCGGACTCGACCGTTTCGTCGCTCTCTTCCCCATGCAGGGAACGCGTATTCTCGGTCTGTACGTCTGGCAGCACATAGGTCTCGCCATCATCCTCATCCTGGGCTTCATCATCGGACGCGTCATCGCCGCCATCACCATGCGCCTGTTGAAGCGGTTCACGCGGGCATGGAAGCTGCCGGAGGAATCGGTGGACATCCTGAAGTCGGCCGCGAAGCCTTTCTCGCTGATGGTCGCGATCTGCTTCTTCAGTCTGTTGCTGCCGCTGCTCAGGCTCCCTGCCGACATCTCCCACTGGGGCGTCATCATCATCCGTGCCCTGCTGCCGTTCTTCGGCATCGTCACGGTCTACCGTCTCGTCGACATCGTGGCGCTGCGTGCGGAGCAGCTCGCACAGCGGACGCAGAGCACGCTGGACGACCAGCTCGTGCCGTTGTTCCGCAAGGCGCTGAAGTTCTTCGTCATCCTCGTCGGTCTTATCTTCATCTTCCAGAATCTCAACTTCGACATCACGGCCTTGCTCGCCGGCGTTTCCATCGGTGGTGTGGCCCTCGCTTTCGCGTCGCAGGATACCATCAAGAACGTCTTCGGTTCGGTGATGATCTTCGCCGATCGTCCGTTCACCATCGGCGACTGGATTTCCGTGACCGGCGCCGAAGGCGTCGTGGAGGAAGTCGGCTTCCGCAGCACGCGCATACGGACGTTCGCCAACAGCCTCGTGTCGATTCCGAACGGCCGTCTCGCCGACATGACGATCGACAACATGGGGCTTCGCGTCTATCGACGTTACAAGACCACGCTCGGTATCAACTACTCCACGTCGCCGGAGAAGCTGCAGGCCTTCGTCGATGGCGTCAAGCGCATCATGGCCGACCATCCTCACACGGTCAAGGAACCGGGCAAGATGATCGCCGGCTTCTCGGACTTCGATGCATCGTCGTTGAACGTCACCGTTTCCATGTTCTTCGATGCCGCCGACTACGAAGCGGAACTCACCTATCGTGAACAGGTCAACATGGCCATGCTCAGGCTTGCCGCCGAACTCGGCGTGACGTATGCCTATCCTTCACGCACGGTCTATGTCGAATCGATGCCGACTACGCAGTCAATCGCGAATAGATGAGCATATAGTTATTCTTTATGAATGAGTGTATCTCATTGATGAAGCTGGATTATCCACGACATGATGAAATAATGTAGCATCATATGTCGATATCGATGATGGAGTATTGATCGACTTTGTCATATCTTCGCGCTGTGTATTGAACGAGAGCATGACGACGAATGAAAGGACTCCGAACGATTGTCACGATGTTCGGACGACGATACGACAGATCGATAGCAGGGAGCGGCGATGGAGATCATGTGCTTCGACATGATGACCGCTCATGACGATGCTTGACGACGATGTGAATTCGACGATTCGATAACCAGGACACTCCTTCAGGATTTGCGACCGGGACCGACCTCCCGTAACCACGCGACACGACCGACATGATTCTTCCGGCATACACCACGAACACGTGGGATCCGGACATCCGAGTGTGGAACGAGTACCAGAGCCGGCTTGCAGGCCGGACGACGAGCGGAACGAGGCCGGCAGTGCGGTGCGGCCTGTACGACGATCCTTGCGTCCGATGGACCTGACCAGTCCGACGATGCAGGACATCCCCCCCCCCCGATATTCCGACGTAGGCCATGACTGCATACGATCCGAATACGTTGTAGCGCTTCAGGACACGTGAACATCGCCGTTTCACTTCGGATCGTGTTCACACGACGAACGTGCGGAGAGCCGCCATCGTTCACGACCGCAATGCGGATCGATGTGCGGCATGAAACCAGGACGACCTTCGGGAAAGGTCTCCATACTACATCGACATAGCGTGCGATACGGTCCGATATCACTGGCCTATCGCCCGTCGACCGGTCCGTGCGGCCAGCAGATAGTGTCCGTACATCATACCATCATCCGGCCTGCACAACTCCATGTGCGGTCAGGACTCCTTCCTGTGCCGATGCGACCGTATACCCTTTCGAGTACAATGATTGTGCGTGGATCATGAAGCATCACATCCTTGCCCTGTTCGCGGTACTGCTGGCCGTTCCGTTGCACGAAGCGCATGCCCAGCTTCAACCGCAGCCGAGCGTCGATCCCTTCACCGGGGCCTTCCAGTGCGCTATCCCGGTCATGACCGTGCCGGGTCCGCACGGCAGCAGCTATACCATCACGCTCAACTACAGCAGCGAAGTGCGCGCCGAGGAGGAAGCGTCGTGGGTTGGATACGGGTGGACGCTCGAGGCGCCGGCCGTCTATCGCATGCGCAAAGGGCTTCCGGACGATATGAAGGAGCGTACCGTGCTCTATCACGACAAGGGAACGATCAACATGAGTTCGTTGTCCCTGCGTGGTGGCGGTGAAATACTCAGCTTCAACAACAGTTTCGTCAGCTCCTTCGGTTTGGGTGGTACGTTCATGGTATCGTGTAATTCCATGACCGGCTTCGATGCTGTCACGGGCATAGCTCCGAATGTCGGCATCAGTCTCCCGAACGGGCTCAACCTCGGTATCGGCCTATCCTACGACACGAAGGGACGGTTCGGCCTGGGTATGGGAATGGGCCAGAAGTCGAGGACAGGAGGGCCTTCCACATCCATCTTCGGTATTTCGATGTTCAGCTACGATCCTCAGTCGCGGCAGAGTCCGAACGCCGGCATGCAGCGTCCCTTCAGCGGTGAGAACGATATCTCGGAACTGTCGTTCCGGCTCGGCTTCTACGAAGCGGCGGGAACCTTCACCACGTCGACCATCACCTTCGTCGATCAGACGAAGACGGCCAACGGCTATCTCTACGTTCCCGATGCCATGACGCCGGGTCGGCCCGACATCATGATGGACTATCTCGTCGAACGTGAACACAACGTCTCTCGCGACGACCCGAGCACGCTACCGATACCGTTGCCTGCCAACGACGAATTCCTCGTGAGCGCTCCCGGTTTCGGCGGGAAGTTCCGCGCCCACCACGCTCTTCCACTCGGTCTCCGTCCTTCCGTGCAGACGTCGTCGATCGACGTTCGTTCGCTCAGCATCAAGGGTGTCGCCGGGGTCAACTACGGGGCCGGTCTCGGCGGCATCGTACCGTTTCCCGCGACGCATACGATGCAGACGAGTGGCCTGGGTACGGAATGGAATCTCAACGGCGAGACGGCGGAATGGCTCGCCCAGCGACGTATGCAGCCGTTCTTCCGGTACGTCGACGATCCTGCCGACGAAGTGCGGTATTCGTCGACGGACGGCAGCCTCGTGCCCGGTTTCGACGGTCTGTCGAAGTCGGCCTATCATCCGGTAAACAGAGGGCGCCTGCCACGTATGAATCGATCCGTCGAGTACCGTACGGCGGGCGATCTCAGGAATCTCTACGGTATCGCAACGGGCAACAATATCCTGCGGCGTAGTATCGAAGCCCGCTTCAGGGGAACGAACTATACGATCGAGAGCATGCCTCCCGAAGTGATCATGGATTTCACCGTGACCAACGAAGACGGATCCATGATCGACTTCAATACGGCGCTGTACTGTTTCAACGAGAAGTCGACAACCTACACGAAACTCGACAAGGGGCTGAATGTACTCCGCCCTGCGACACGTGTGTTCTATTCAACGGTGCCATACAAGGAAGGTGATGCCAGCGACGTAAGTACGCGCGAGATGTCCCATCCCTATGTTCATACGTGGTATGCGACGGCCATGTACAGTCCCGACTATGTCGACGTCAATGACAACGGACCCGATGACGCCGATGCAGGAGGATGGACGACGTTCGGCTATACGGACCGGATGACACGCCGGTGGCGATCGCCTTATAACGGATACTGGATCGACAGACAGGACGTGGACGACAACGTCGACGACGTTCTGAGTTTCGCCACGGGCCGCCAGCAACAGACGTTCCTGACGAGAGTGGAAACGGCTACTCACGTAGCCTACTTCTATACGAACAAGGATATTCCGCCGACGTCCGGGCCGGTGCAGCGCCTGGATGGCTATGAACCCGCCGCCGATGGCAGCGAAGCGAACGTGCCATCTCCACGCCCGATGGTGAACGACGTTCCGTACCTTTCGCAAATCGTCCTCTACAAGAAGAATGGCGCCAATCCGCCGATCAAGCTGCAGACGGTCCACTTCAGCTACGACTATTCCGTGGCGCCCGGCAATCCGTCGTCGGCGTCGTATGGCGGAACGCACGTCGGCAAGCTCACGCTGCGACGCATCTGGACCGAAGGTCGCGACGTTAAGGAGTCGTCCATCGCTCCCGTCGACTTCTACTACAACTATCCGACGGCAGGAACGGGCGCGGGCACGACGACGAAGGACGAGATCAACGTCGGTCCGCTTACGGCGCGATACGGTGCGAGCGTATCGTTCCCGTCTCCCGTCACCGAGAATCCGACCTTCAATGCCAACAACGTCGATGCATGGGGATATCAGACCGGTATACGACCGGCTGACGATCCCGGTAATCCCGTCATGGAGATGCAGCGCTTCGCGCCGCCGCAATACTGGCAGACCGCTGGCGACCCCGGTACCTATCGCCTGAAGACGATCAAGATGCCGACGGGCAATCGTATCGTGCCCATCTACGAGCGTCGTACCTATGCCTGGGTGCAGGACAAGCCGGCCATGTCACTGGTACCGTTGACGCAGTATGCAGGAGATATCAGCCGACGGAACAAGACGGGACCGAGTGCGCAGGAGAATGCCTTCACCGTGGCGGTACAGCAGGTTGGACTCGACCCTGCCGACGCCACCGGAATCGATCGCTACGTGGCCAATCTGAAGAGTCGCTTCGTGGACAACGGCGAACCGATGTATTTCCGCTTCGCCTACGATCGTAACCTTTGCGACGATGCGACCCAGCCACTGGATCAGTTCTACGTACGCGGCTACGGCAAGGTCGTGTCCTGCTCGCTCGTGACGGTGACCGGAGGGCAGAAGGCCATACGTCTTACCATCGGTGCGATGGACGACAGCAACTTCGGGACGTCGACCATGTCCACACTCCAGGAGGCCCAGTATAACTCGCCCTATGGAGTGGTGATCAAGTACTGGAAGACCTTCCTGCAAGGGAAATGTCAATGCGACGACGGCGATGCCTACGACCCGATGGGTCTAATGATCAAGTTCGGTCTGCTGCCCGGCTGGATGTTCAATCAGATCGTTTCCATCCCGACGTCGAGTCTCGCCCGCATCGTGCCCATACGGTCCGTGCTCAAGTTGCCACTGGCCGGTGTCAAGGCCGGAGGTGGTGCCCGTGTCGCACGTCTCCTCACGATCTCTCCCGACGGTACACAGGAAGCAGGTGACGCCTCCGCGCTCGGTACGGAGTACATCTACGGCGACCGCACTGGCACTGTGGAAAAGGAATCATGGGGTGTGGCCACGAACGAGCCCGATATCATGCGCGAGGAGAATGCCGTCGTCGGCATCGACACCGAATACTGGCACAGGGCCGCCAACGAAATCCTCGACGATGCCTTGCTGGCGAAGATGGAAGGTCCAATCGGCTACAGTCTGCTGCCCGGCGCATCGGTAGGATATTCGAAGATCGTCATGCGTCCGCTCAACAGGCAGGTCAACACGGCCGGCTACGCGATCATGAAGTACGCCACGGTCAGGGATGTACCGACGGTGGTCGCGACGAAGACCACGGCCAGCGTCCTTCCCAATGACTATCACCCGCTGTCGGTGCCGATGTTCCAGCGATCGAAGATGGACGTCGGTATCAGACAGGGTTTTGCCATCAAGCTGCGTCAGCATCACGGTCTGCTGCTTTCGTCCGAACGGTACAGCGGCGTCCATGAATCGGCGGAAACGCAACGTCTCGTCTCGTCGACGCAGTACGATTACACGATGCCTGGCGATCTCATCGACTACTTCAATACCGAAGACCATACCCTGCGTGCACGGGCCGGTCTCGACCATCAGGACCTCATGACGGAGTCGCGCCTCTTCACCGAGAAGCTCGACATGTTCCGTGGCGACTTCACGATCGAGATCAATCCCGCCGCACCCGTCTTCCCGCTCACGGGCCTCGGCTTCCTGTACAACGGTGTGAACCATTCACTGAAGACGTATGTCGCGACGAATATCCAGCGTCAGACGCCGGTCGTGCGCAGAACGATATCGATGGTGGACGGACGCCGCGATACGTCGGAAATCATGGCCTATGATATCCGTACGGGCCTCCCGGCGATTACGCGACGAACGGATTCCTATCAGGGAACGTCGGCGACGGGTTCGGTACCGGCAGGTAACCACAATAGTTCCATCACCGCGGTAACGACTCCGGCGCTGGCCGTCTATCCTGACGTAGGACAGCGTGCGGAGCTCTATCGGCAAGTATTCAAGAGTAGCAGCAATCATCCGGTATACGGTGTGGTGACTGCGGACGTCGTATCGCCCACGGCACTGAAGCTTACCCGTAGCGTCGGAACGATCAACGACGGCAGAACCGACTCGCTGATGAACCTGTTCAGGATAGGCGATGAGTTCGCCATCTATCAGGGTACGACCTTGCAAGCCATCGTTGCCTCCACTGGCATACCGGTTCTGGCAACAGGTTCCATCACCATTCCGGTCAGGGCCAAGGTCGGTACGCTGGCTACGACGACGAATGTAGAAGTCGTCGTGCTGCGTTCCGGACGCAAGAACTTCATCATGGCCCAGGCCGCATCAACCGCATACTACGGCCTGGATCTCGCGCCCGCCGTCACGCGAAGCAGGGCATTGTATGGGCTTGAACGCAATCTCAACGCCTTCAACGACTTCGTGCGTGATGGCTCCGGGGCGGTGAGCCGGACGTACGTGAACTATCTGCGATTCGATAACGGTAGCGCATCGTTCGACGTCACGGCGCCGTATAGGGACGACATCGATCCGTGCTATCCGGTATCATTCCCGGGCATCCTACCCCTGTCGAAGTTCTGGTTCGGAACGATGTTGAATCCTGCGCAGACGCAGGTCGATATCGGCATCACGAAACCGTATGACGCGGCACGCAATGAACCATCGTGCGATGGTGTGCACGACAAGAACTTCAACGTCTGCAGCTATCCATGGACTAACCGTACGTTCTGCAGCAACGACGTCTGGGCCAATGTGGCACAGAGCCCACCCCCGGCAGTTGCCGCACCGGGAGGCACCCGCTGCTTCGATACCCATAGTTGGGATCTCTGGCGCCTCTTCCGTGTCGGCGATCAGGGAACGCTTACCATTAACACCTTCGCCGTCCCACCCACGGCGCCGAATGCAGGCCACGTCCGCCTCGTCGGTGGAGACCTCCCCGCACTGCCCCTCATTCCGGCCGGCGCACGCGTACTCTCGGCACAGACGTTGTCATGGCAGGGGTTTCCCGTCGCCATCGGTTCGGTGACGTACGGCCAGCAGTGGCTGCCCGTGACGCGATGGACATGGAATGCGGCCTCGCCGCTCGATGCCAGCGGCGCCGTGAGTGGCACACCGGCCGTGACGGTCTTCGAGAACGCCGGCACGTTCGCACGACCCGCTCCCGCGACGACGGCCATGTGGTACGATCCGGCATCGGTCACGACGATAGCTCCGACGACGGATGGATGGCATCGCGGAACGTTGATAACCAAGGTGAACATGCACGGTCAGCCGACGATGGCCGAGGACAAGTTCGCCGTGGCCTCCATCATGCAGCACGACGCTCCGGGCCGCGTCGTACAGGCCACGTTCGCCGACGCCATCGCGGGCAAGGCATGGTACGAATCGATGGAGGACGTGACGAGCGGCACGACGACCGCTGCCGCCTTCACCGGACTCAAGTCGTTGGCCATCGCTTCGGGTGGCAGTGCTACGGTCAACCGTCCCGCCAATGCCGTGGCTGGTACGGTATCGGGTACAGCCGACATCGTCATCCGCATGTGGATACGGCCTCAGACGCTGGCCTCGAGTCCACCGTCCGTCACTTCCATCACCGTCAACGGCAGTGCGCTCACGGCGAACGACGTTCTGGGTACGGTCGACGGCTGGATGCTCGTAGAGACGAAGCGTACCGAGACCAACATGAATACCTCGGTTACGATCGCGCCATCCTCCTATGCTATCTACGTCGACGACGTCATCGTCCATTCGCCCACGGCAGTGACATCGGCCATGATAACGGACGTCGAGCTTCGTCCCGTCGCCGTCTTCGGCGACGACCACTATCCCAACGCGATGTCCTACGATGCTCGCGGCGCCGCCGCCGGTCTGGTGAACTATTCGACGAATGGACGTGCCGTTTCCCTCACCGGCGGTGGTAACGTACCGAAACAGGTGCGCACCGCGCTGTTCCTGCGCGGCGGTGCGAATCCCGACTTCCAGTTCAAGGAGCTGCCATGATACGAGCGTCGCTGGTTCTCGTCCTCGGTCTCGTCATCGGATGTGCCTTCGCGGACGATGTCATGGCACAGGATTCGGTGATGGCCCTGCGGGCCGATACCATCGTGAACGAATGCCGGGGGAAATGCAGTACGAGCTATGGATCGATACAGAAAATGACGTTCACCGTCTCGAACAGACGGTTCACGAATGGTGCGCTTCCGTATCCGTCCGATCCGACGGACGTATGTTCCGTCGCGGTCTCTTTCAGAACGAGAACGTGTATCATCGGTGGCGTGAAGTATACCGATATCGTCGTTCTCGGACTGTGCAGTACCTGTCAGCTACATCCGCTGGAAATCCTCGAGAAAGCCATTCTCCGTGCCACCGTGCCGGACAATCCTATCGGTATCATCGATCTTTCGGCTCCGAAGCAGTTCTTTACCTGGATCCTTCCGCCGTGCTGGACGACGCTCCAGTGTACTGTCACATCACCTGCGGGCTCATGGCGCTGCGCCGGAGCGTGCGAGTGCAGCGATGCCATGTCCGGAAGCAATACGATGGAGCTCTACTGTCGACAGTGTTGTATCGTCCGGATCATACGATACATCGATGGAAGCTGCAATCTGGTAACGACCAGCGAATACCAGGGAACACGAGGTAACGATTGTCATAACAATCACTACAATAGTACGATGTGGCCACTGCTGCCCATTACAGGTACCTTCACGTGCAATGTAACGGTGCCCTGCCAGATGCTTTGCCCTGAATTGACCGAGACCCAGATCAGATCCATTCCCACCGCACCGTAACGCAGGTACGTCATGAACAGATACCATTCCGCTCTGTCTGTCGTAGCGATGCTGTGCATGTGCATCTCGCTCACGGCACAGCCGTTTCCGAATGCTCCGCATACGGTGAGGCAGATCATCAGTACGTCCACTACGTCGCCGCAGAAGCTGGAGAACAGCGGCAAGGCCACGACGACGCTGACGATCACTCCGACGCCGGTGGACTGCTTCCGGACGATCAAGTCCGTGCGCGCCTATGTCTGGTTCCATGCGAAAGGGAATCTGGAACTGTACGAACAGGGCAAGACGTCGTGGACGTCGACGGTGCGCGGCCGTATCTACGGAATCGATGCGTCGAACACGGACTATCTTCTGACGCCGGGTGACGTCGTCCTGACGATCGACCAGAGCAAGCCCGAAGGCGTCTTCGTGCTGCCGCCTTCGGCCTTCCTGCCCCAGAACCATCCCTACCATGCGTCGCCGACGACGGTCTATACGCGTATCGAATTCCGCATCGACGCATCGAGCGGCTTCACACCGTCGGGTGTTACCGCCGTGGATGCCGAGCTGCGCCTTGCCATGTGCGTGAACGACGAGATGGTCTATACGTTCCCGTCCTCACCCACACTGAACGAGCGCCTGCACTGCTGGCTGGCCGGTATGACGCCCTCGGCCACGTGCTCCTTCCCCAACGACAACCGTACGACGCAGGTCGTCACCACCAGCGAGATCGAACTGCAGTGGTCGCTGCCACCCGCCTGTACGAATGCACGATATACGCTCTACGAGGTGGAACTTCTCCGGCTGTACAACACGGACGAGACGAAGGCGCTGAACGAATTCACGATTTCGGCGAAGGTGAACTGGAGCGCCGCCACGCGCTATCAGGTGAAGGATGTCAGAACGTTGAAGCTCTCGCCGCATGACGGTACGGGCTACTACGTCTGGCGCGTACGGCCCATCACGACGACGTACGACGGTCAGGCGAACAATCCCTTCAATGCCGGACCGTGGTCCGATGCCCCCGCCGATGGCGCATCCATCACGCTGGCGACATGCGATAACGACTGGTCCCGTACGAAACCTCATGTACTGCCGGGCGATCCGTATCCGCACGTCGCATGCTTCTTCTATCGCGACAGCTACGGATCGAAGCCATGGGTGCAGGACGTCGCCATCGCCACCGATACGTCGCGGACGTCCATCATCGCCGACTCGCGCGCCTACGTCGATGCCTTCGGACGCGTGACCCAGCAGCTCGTGCGGGACCGTACGCAGGACCTCATCCTCGGTAGCCAGGCCGTCTTCGACCGCGATGGCCGCACGAGCCTCGTGAGCGTTCCCGTGCCGATGACGAAGACCAGCCTGGGCTACGAGCCGGAAGCGCTCAAGACGACGTCGAACGCGCTCTACACGACGGAGTCCTACGACGACGTAGGGACGACCTATGCCACACCGGCGCAGGTCTCGAGTACGTCGCCGCTGGGTACGTACCATTCCAACGACAACTCCGACCTCACCGTGCCCGGCGCGGGAGGATATACGTTCGCACGGACGCTCTATACGAGCGACGGTCGCCCACGCGTGACCATTCCGCCGGGCGACGTCTACAGAGCCGCACCGGCAGGGACGGACGCACGATCGACGAGGGTGATGACGTCGTCCGTCTCCATGTCGGAACTCACCTCCATCTTCGGCAACGAAGCGCCGAACGCCGAGAACGTCGTGAAGATCATCACCATCAGCCCCGACGGCGTGAGCACGGCATCGTACTACGACAACGAGTCCCACCTCATCGCCACGTGCGTATTGGGCGGCAGCGAACTCGACGGCAACACGTCCGTCATCGAAGGAAAGACGCGCATCAACGCCGACGGCGCAGGAGCGCTGCTGAACCTCAACGGCTCCATGGGTACACCGGCCACGGACCAGCTCGAAGTGGTCAACACGCTGAACGTGAACCAGACCTTCCGTGGCGGCGTGCGCTCGCATCCCGATACCGTCATCGGTACGACGCGCTTCGCCCTCGCTGCAGCGACGACGGTGACGGTGAACGCCACGTGGAACTATGGCCCGAATCTCAAGCTGGGCCCGCCCGCCATCCCGTCCGAGGCCTGCCTCGATCAATGCGTCGAATGCCGCAAGACCATACGGCTCAGAGTACTCCGTGTGGACGTCGTGCCGCCCCAGGTCGTCAATGACGTCGCCGTGCCAAAGCCCGACGTCGTGAGTCCGTGTACGACGGCGACGCGCACGACACCCTATGTACTCACGAATCTCGCCGCGGGCGAATACGTCGTCGAGCGCGTGGTGACGACGGACGGCAAGGACCCCCTCAACGGCCTCACGCTGGACCAGCAACTCGTCGTCGACATCACGCCGGGCACGAAGATCTCTTCGGCGCTCACCTCGATGTTCACGACGATGTTCGGCTTACCCACGACCACGGCCGCACAGCAGATCGCCTCGTACAAGAGCTATCGGTCGTCCCATCCCACCATCACGGGAACGCTACCCGCGACCGGACCGTGCGTGACCATCACGCTGCCGCCGGTGAACGAGTGCAATCAGTGCAGCACGTTGACGGGCGCGCCCGCGGATGCGACCTATCCCAACTTCGAAGCCTACGTCCATACGAAGTGGAAGGAAGCCTTCGGCGGCGCCGACTTCACGGATCCCAACGACTTCTTCTTCGTCCTGGCTTCGGATGGTACGTCGAAGAGCAACAAGTATCCGACTCCGGGATCGCCCGCACAGCGGCGCTTCGACGAAATGGTGAAGAACATGCTGTCCGAACCGGCTCCGTGCGCCTACGACTGCATGACGCTGTGGTCGATATGGACGGCCCTCGTCGATGCCCGCATCGCCGCCCTGAAGCAGAGCCTGTCCAGACCGCAGCTCCCTCCGGGCATGACGGACATCGTCGAAGCCTTCCTCGATGCGGCCGGCCGCTGTCTGCCCGCGACGAATGCCGCGACGCTGAAGAATACGATCGACGACATGACGGAAGCGGGCATCGCCTACAAGCGTATCCGCGTCCGCGATACGGGACGCTTCCCGGCCTGCAGTACCGCACATACGTCGCCGATGGGCGTCACGGACTGGATCGCCGTCAATCAGTGCGTCAATGCCGTCACGACGGAAGATCAGGAGCGTACCCTGAGGGAAACCACGAAGTCGCAGGACTTCCCGTCCAATTCCGCCGATGCCACGGGCTGGACGAATACGAAGGCTGCCGCCGACAAGATCATGGTCGAACAGTGCAGCACGAAGTGCGAGAACATGCGCACGGCGCTCGAGAAACATGTTCGCAGCCTTCACGTGCCCGCCGTGGGCGACGGTCAGATATACTGCGAAGTGGAAGCCATCATCCAGAACTGCATGGCCAACTGCCGGATGCCGCTACAGACGGATCTGCCCGGAACGCGCATGGAGAAGATCCGCCAGATGAAGCTCCGTATGACGGGGACGATCTCGGTGGTCCTGCCGTCGGGCGGAACGTGTCCCTCCACCCCGCCCAACGTCTATACGAACGTCGGACAGACGAAGACGGTGATCGATCTCCTCGTCGACTACCTGAACCACGATTACGACCGCCGCCGCCGCGCCGCCGTCGCCGTCGAATGCGTCAACTACGCCGTCGTCATCTACAAGTTCCTCACGTCGCTCGGCGTGGCCGTGCCCGCCTGCGTGCAGGACGAAGCCGTCATCGGTGGTATCGTCCAGCCCGAGATGGGAACACCTACGGACTGTGCCCAGGGCGAGCTCACGCCTCCGGCAGCCGGTTACCGCTTCCGTCTGCGCGTCGTGCCGGGTGTGGAAGGCCTCTTCTCGCGTCCGAGCAAGGATAGCTGCATTCTCTGCGGTCTGGTCTTCGACGGTCCGCGCCTCTCCACGGTGAATCCCCATCCGTGGGTCGACATCCTGAACAACATGATGAACGGTCTGTGGGGAGCTCCGCTGCTCGGAGGACGTACGCCCCTGGCCGATACGCGCTATCTGACGAATCCGACCTATCAGCCTGCCTACGAGGTATCGCCCAAGGTACCCGTTCAATCCTCGCCCGGCGTGTGGAACATCGACGGCGCCATCGATGCGGTGTCCAGCACGTATCTGGGCCAGCTCTACAATCAGTCGGCCTACATCAACGGGACGACGATCTCGTTCAATCCCTTCGTCTACGGGCTGATGACGCGCTTCCTGCCCACGCAGATCTCCTTCGCCTCCTTCATGGCCTTCGACAATCTGGGCTACCGTATCCAGGACACGACGAATCCGCATCACAACGTCTGGCGGGGCTTCGGCTTCTACGGTCTCATGTTCACGCGTCCGCTGGGCGTAGGCTACGGCATGAACAACGGCGCCCCGATGGGGATATGGAGCGTCCAGCAGCAGCGCTTCTTCGGCTGGGCCATTCAGCCGCAGGTCATGGGTACCGAACTGCAGGGCCTGTCGCTCTCCACCATCAAGGGCAGTCATTCCTTCGTCGCCCCGACGTCGTGGCCGTCGACGCCGACGGCGGTCGAATACACGGCGCTCACCGATTCGGCCTTCACGGCCGTCATCGGCCGCTTCGAACAGGATGCCGCCTGGCGCCTGAGCTACCGCGACATGCAGACGGGTGACGTGACGCCCATCGATGTGGTGAAGTTCTACGCCAGGCATCGCCGCTACCTGCTCGGCACGTTGAATCAGACATGTCCCGTCGAAGCCTTGTGCTCGACGGTCATCGGCTGCAACGTCTGCGTGAAGTGGGACACGGTCTCCTCGGAACGTGCGGGCAACGCCGAGCGTGTGGGTCCTGTGCCCTGCGACACGGCGGAACTGGAGCGTCTGAAGATCGAGATCTCGCGTCTGTTCCAGGACGGGATCCAGAAGCT